>JASGFT010000019.1:0-37459 GCA_047605425.1 Burkholderiaceae bacterium
CTCGGCGCGCGCGCGCAGCGGCGCGACCACCGCGCCGGCCAGCGGAAACGACGGCGCGACATCGGCCAGCGGACCCACTTCGCGCATCAGGCGGTTGACGATGCCCCGCGCCGGCCGTCCCGAGAACAGGGTCGTCAGCGCCGTGTGGCGAGCGGCTTCGCTCGCCAGCGCCGCGCGGTGCACGGCGCTGGTGCCGGCCTCGGGGCAAAGCAGGTAGGCGCTGCCGACCTGCACGCCGATCGCCCCCAGCGCCAGCGCGGCGGTCACGCCGGGCGCGTCGGCGATGCCGCCGGCGGCGATCACCGGCACCTGCAGTGCGCGCACGAGTTGTCGCACCGGCGCGAACGTGCCGAGTTGCCGCGTCAGGTCATCCGAGAGGAAGTGGCCGCGATGGCCGCCGGCCTCCAGGCCTTGCGCGATCACCGCGTCGACGCCGCGCGACTGCAGCCACAACCCCTCTTCCAGCGTCGTCGCCGACCCGAGCACCCGAGCGCCCGCGGCACGCACGGACGCCAGCAATTCGGCCGACGGCAGCCCGAAATGGAAACTGACGACCTCGGGCCGAAGCTCGGCCACCAAGCGCGCGGCCTCGGCGGTGAACGGGTTGCGCCCCGGACCGGGAGCGATGCTCGCCGGGTCGATGTCGTACTCGCGGTAGTACGGTGCCAATAAATGAGAAACTCTCGGAAGTCCGCGAGGTCATCATGCTCCGTCATCCGCCCGGCCGCGGCCAGGTTCTTCATGCGGCGTCCGGGCTGACCGCGGCAGGCCGGCAGCGTCGCGACCTGCTTCGCCAGTCGACGGTCGGCCTCGGCGCGACGGTCGGCCTCGGCGCGACGGTCGGCCTGATCGTCGCGGGTTGCGCGAGCGGCCCGCGCACCCGCGCCGGGCCCTTCGAATCGCCGCATGCCGACCAGCCGGTGCGGCTCGCCCGGCCGGCAACGGCCGGGCGCGGCGGCAGGATCGACGATGCGGCCCTGTTGCGCCGCATCGGCTGGGGACCGGACAACGCGAGCCTGGCCCGCATCGAGCAGATCGGCGCTGGCCACTGGCTGCGGGATCAGTTGCATCCGGGCGCGCCGGCAAGACTGCCTGACGCCGTCGGCTCCCGTATCGAGGCATTGCCGATCGACCGGGTTTCGCTCGAGGAACTGATTTGCCTCGCTCGGCCTCGTCCCAAAGGGCGAGGCTCGCACTTCGGCCCGTGGTCAGAAATCGACCACCGCCGAGACCTGCAGCGTGCGCGGCGTCCCCAGCACCAGCGAGCCATAAGGCGATGCGCCGGCCCAATAGTTGCGGTCGGTCAGGTTGCGCACCACGGCCCGGAACGTGGTGGCGCGCCCGCCGCGAAATTGCCCTGGGTGGCCGGATTCCCCGTGCGGACGAGCTTCGCGTCCACCCATGTGAGGCCGCCATGGACGCGCCAACCCGGGAGCGGAGCGCCGTGGAGGCTCAACTCCAGGCCGCGGTTGCGCTGTTTGCCGTCGACGGCATAGACGTTGTTCACCAGAACGCCGCTCGGCTTGGCGATCTGGAACAGGCTGATCGTCGTCATGAACCGGCCATGATCCATCTTCACGCCCAGCTCGTGCTGCCGGGCCTTGTAGGGCGCGAAGACCTCGCCGGCGTTGACCGCCGAGGTCGGCGCGGTATCGCCCTTGCGCAGCCCTTCGATCCGGTTCGCATGCAGCGATACGCGGTCCCACGGCTTGACGACGATGCCGAGCATAGGCGTGGTGGCGCTCTGCATGGGGCGGGATCCGCGCTCCGCCGCCCGATGCGACACGTACGGGCATTACGCTTCGAGAGCGACGAGCCGACGAGGGACGGCGATGACGACCCTCTCGCCAGGCTCGTCGCCGCTTGCCGTCAGAAGTGTTGAATCGCCATCGTCTCGGCTGCCGCGGCAGACGCCGCATCACGGCCGGATCGATTCCGGCCCTCCTCCCGATACCTTACGGCTTGCGACCGATGACGGCACCGTTCGCGGCCGGCGCGTCGAACCAGACCGTCTCGACAGGACGGAACCCGGCTTCGTCCAGCCACGCCGAATATTCGGACGGCGTGTAGTTTCGCCCTTCCGTCTCGATCAGCATGTTCAGGCTCATCAGCGCGGCCGGCGCCGGCCCGGTCTTCTCGTCATTGACGAGCAGTTCGCTGATGACGACCGCGCCGCCGCTCGGCAAAGCCTCGAAGGACCGGCGCAGCAACGCGCGGTTCTTCGCCTCGTCCCAATCGTGCATGATCATCGACAGCAGATGCACGTCGTGATCGCCGGGAAGCCGTTCGAAGAAATCTCCGCCGGCGGTATCGATGCGGTCGGTGAAGCCGGCCTCGGCGATCTTTCGCGCGGCGATCGCGGCGACGTGCGGCAGATCGAGCACGGTCGCGCGCAACTCGCCGTACTGTTTGCAAAGCTCGATGTCGTACGCGCCCGATCCGCCGCCGATGTCCAGAAGGCGGCGGAAACGACCGAGATCCACGGCCTCGCCGAGCTTGCGCGCGGTCATCGTCGAGAGCGAGTGCATCGCCTCCCAGAAGAGCGCCAGCACCATCGGATCCTCGCCGTCGAACATCGACGATTGCATGGCCGGATCCCAGGTGGTCGGCCGGTTCGTGCGCAGCGCTTCGGCAAGCTTGTCCCAACCCGGGTAGAGCCGCTTATCGGCCATCTGCACGAAGCCGCCGAAGTAGTACGGCTTCCCGCGCACCAGATACGCTTCGCTCAACGGCGTATTGCGATAACGGCCGTCCGTTTTCTCCAGCAGCCCCAGCGAGGCGCAGCCGGTCAACAGCATCTCGGCCGGTCGTCGATGCAGGCCGAGCGTCTGCGCGAGCCCGTCGACCGTGACGCCGGCGCCGCCCGCGAGACGGCTGAACAGATCCAACTCGTGCGCGGCGGCCAGCGTCTTGAAGGCCCAGAAACCGGTGGCAAGCGCCATCAACGGAACGGCGGAAGGCAGCTCCGGCGCGGCGGCGATCGGCTGGACGCCCGCATGCCCGGCCGCGGGCGCTGTCCGCGAAAGCTCAGTGGCCATGATCACCTCTCCTTTGGTTTCGGATCACCTGGCCCACATCTTAGGACCGACAGGAGGACTGGCTGAAGCGCCAATTCAGGGATTTATAATCAGGCCAATTTCCCTCGCTCCACGAACATGACGGCCGTTCACGTCAGCCTGGTCGGACGCAAGGACCTGAGCGGCGAGATCTTTCGCCAGGTCCGGCGCGCCGTGCTGGATGGGCGGCTGCGGCCGGGGGACGCCCTGCCGCCCAGCCGCGAGCTGGCGCGGACGCTGGCCGTCTCGCGTGCCACCGTCACGGTGGCGTATGAGCGGCTCGCCGCGGATGGGTTCGTGACGTCCCGGCAAGGGTCCGGAACATTCGTCAGCGAGTCGCTCACGCTGGCCGAGCCCGAAAAGACGAGGCGCCGACCCACCGGCACGCTGCGGCCGCGCCCGATCTGGGAGGCGATGAACCCGCCGCCGACGTTCGAGACGGCTCGATTCGACTTTCGCGCCGGCCTTTGCGATGCATCGCTGTTTCCGCACACGTCATGGCGACGCGCGCTGATCTGGGGGCTGCATTCGGGCGAGACGGCGGCCGGCGTCTATCAACACCCCGCCGGGCATCACGGTCTGAGGGACGCGATCGCCCGGCACGTGGGCATCTCCCGGGGCATCAGGACCTCGGCGGACGACATCGTCATCACGAACGGCACGCAGCAGGCGCTCGATGTCCTGGCGCGCGTGCTGCTCGCGCCGGGCGACGGCATCGCCGTCGAGGATCCCGGCTACGGGCCGCCGATACGATTGTTCAGATCCCAGGGCCTTCGCGTGGTCGGCGTACCGGTGGATCGCCAGGGCTTGATCGTCGATGCGCTACCCCGCGGAATCCGGGCCGTGTACGTCACGCCCTCCCATCAGTTCCCGTTCTCGGTGACGATGACGCTGCCGCGCCGGCAGGCGCTGCTGGCCTGGGCCGATCGGAACAACGCGGCCATCATCGAAGACGACTACGACAGCGAGTTCCGCTTCGGGGACCGGCCTCTCGAGCCGCTGCAGACGCTCGACACGACAGGCCGGGTCATCTACGTCGGCACTTTCTCGAAGACGATGCTGCCGACGCTTCGACTGGGCTTCCTGATCGTGCCGCCCTCGTTGCGGCAGGCCGTGCATCAAGCGAAATTCGTCACCGACTGGCATTCATCGATCGCGGCGCAGGCGGCGCTCGCACGTTTCATCGATGACGGCGAGTTCGCGCGTCATGTCCGCCGGATGAGCGCGATCTACCGGCAACGGCACCAGATCATCGCCGACGCGATCACTCGCGATCTTGCCGAGCATCTGGAGCTGATCCCGTCGACGACCGGGCTGCATCTGACCGCGCTTGCCCGGAAGCTGTCGGCCGAGCGGATCGTCGAGATCGCCCGCCGCGCGGCCGGCCGCGGCGTCGCCTGCCAGGATCTGCTGCAGTTCGCCGTGAGCGCGGGCCCGCGAGCCGGAATCATGCTCGGGTATGGCGCGATCCAGACGGCGGACATCGACGAAGGCCTGCGTTTGCTGCGCGCCTGCTTCGACGCCGAACCGCGGTGAACGGAAAACATCGAGGATCGCCACCCTGCGTGCATCGTTATCAGGCAACAATAGCGCCGCGCTCGGGAACGGCTCGATTCGGCGGGGCCGCATCAAGGAACACGGATGACCTATCTGCTGTGGTCGCTGCCCGCGTTGGCCGTCTTCGCGGCGATCGGCAGCGGCCGTCTCAATACCACCTATGCGGCGATCCTGGGTCTGCTGATCGCGGCGCCCGTGGCGGCGCTGACGGGGCCCGTGGCATTCGGGCATCCGCAGTTGCTCCATGCGCTCGCGCGCGGCCTGTGGATCGGCGCGACGATCGCTCCCTACATCCTGGGTGGGCTGCTGTTCTGGCAGGTGGCCGCGCGCGGCGCCGTGACCGCGCCGCCTGCCGGGACGGACGACGCGCACCTGGACGCGACGACGCCGCTCGCGCGGCGCCGACTGCTGTTCTTCGCCTGCTTCCTGATCGGGCCGTTCGCCGAATCCGCCACCGGCTTCGGTGTGGGCATGCTGGGCACGGTCGCGCTGATACGCGGGCTCGGCATCGCGCCGCGCCATCTGATGATCCTGGCGATGCTGAGCCAGACGATGATTCCGTGGGGCGCGATGGGCAGCGGCACCCTGCTGGCGGCCGCCTACGCGCGGATCCCGGCGACGCAGTTGGGCCTGTACTCGATGGTGCCGGTCACGCTGCTGATGCTGGTATGGATGTCCTTGTTCTGGCGTACCGCGCGGCAGGCGGGATTCGATGCACCGATCGGCGAATGCGCGCGCGAGGCGGGCTGGGTCGCGGTGGCGCTGGCCCTGCTGGCGCCCGCGACCTTCTACCTGGGGCCGGAAACCGCGCTGCTGGCCGTCTACGGACCGCTGATCGTCGTTCGCCATCTGATCGATCGCCGCCCGGACCGGCGCTCGCTGGCGGCGACGGCTCGTAAAGTCCTGCCCTACGTGCTGCTCATCGGCGGCCTGGTGCTGACACGACTGCTGCCGCCCTTGCGCGACACGCTTCGCTCGTTGTGGGCGGTGGCGCCGTTCGACGATCTGCCGGCCTGGTCGCCGCTCTTTCATGCGGGAAGCTGGCTGCTGGCCGGCGGTGTCCTGACCGGCCTGATTCGCGGCCAGGGCCACCTGCTGGGCCAGGAGCTGCGGTCGGCATGGCGCACCGGCAAGCACGCCACGCTGGCGATCTTCCTGTTCGCGATGATGGCGGAGATCCTGTCCGCGGCCGGGATTCCGCGCGCCTTCGCCGAGGGCATGTTCGCCACCTTGCATGAAGGCGCCGTCGCGGCGACGCCGCTGCTGGCCAGCGTGTTCGGCATCCTCGCCAACAGCGGCAACGCGCCCAACAGCCTGTTCATGCCCTCGCAGCTCGCGCTGGCGATCCAGGCGGGGCTCAGCATCCCGATGGTGACCGCGCTCCAGCACGTCGCCGGCACGTCGATGGGCTTCTTCTCGCCGGTCAGGATGTCGATCGCGGCGGGCCTGTCGCGCGGGGTCGGACAGGAGCGCGCGACCTATGTCGCCCTGCTGCCCTATGCCATCGCCGCCGTCGTCCTGCTGTTGCTCGACGCGGCGTGGATCGTGCTGGTCCGATAGGTTCTCTCTCTCTACACAGATAGGCCGATCATGAACGTGCATTTCGTCGTACACGAAGCATTCGAGGCGCCCGGCGCTTACGAAACCTGGGTCAGCGAACGCGGCCACCACGCGAGCCATTCCCGCGTCCACCGGCACGAACCGTTGCCGCAGTCGATCGACGACATCGACCTGCTGGTGGTGATGGGCGGCCCTCAATCCCCGTCGACCACGCTGGCCGAGTGCCCGCATTTCGACTCGAAGGCCGAACAGGCATTGATCGCACGATGCGCGGCCGCGGGAAAGGCCGTCATCGGCGTCTGCCTGGGCGCGCAACTGATGGGCGAAGCGCTGGGCGCCCGATGCGAGCGCAGCCCCGAAAAGGAGATCGGCAAGTTTCCGATCAGGTTGACCGATGAGGGCAAGGCCAACGGCAAGTTCGCTCACTTCGGCGACACGCTGGACGTCGGGCACTGGCACAGCGACATGCCCGGATTGACCGGGAACGCGAAGATCATCGCGTACAGCGAAGGCTGCCCACGCCAGATCATCGAATACGGCGATCTCGTCTACGGATTCCAGTGCCACATGGAGTTCACGCTCGAGGTGATCGAGTTGCTGATCGCGGCTTCCGGGCAGGAGCTTTCACGGTTTGCCGCGCATCGATTCGTGCAGCAGCCCGACGCGCTTCGCGCCGATACTTATGACGCGGCGAACCAGAAGCTGTTCGGTTTTCTCGATCTCCTGGTCGAGGCCTACGAGGCGAAGCGGCGCCTCGCCGCATGATCTGCAACGAAGAACCAAGGATCTCCATGAGCAAGCCGAAACTCCACATCATCATCGCCAGCACGCGACCCGGCAGGGTCGGGCCCACCATCGCCAAATGGTTCCATCAAGCCGCCGTCGCGCATGCCGGCTTCGATGTCGAGCTGGTGGATCTGGCCGCATTCGATCTTCCGGTCTACGACGAACCCAACCATCCGAGGTTGCAGAAGTACGAGCACAAGCACACGAAACGCTGGAGCGCGAGCGTGCGCGCGGCGGATGCCTTCGTATTCGTCATCCCCGAATACAACTTCAACGCGCCGCCGGCTCTGATCAATGCGCTGAACTACGTGTACGCCGAATGGAATTACAAGCCGGCAAGCTTCGTGAGCTACGGCTTCGTTTCGGGCGGTTTGCGCTCGGTCGAATCCGTCAAGCCGCTGCTCACGACGCTGAAGGTCGTCCCGCTGGTCGAACAGGTGGTGGTGCCCGTGTTCCCGCAGCACGTCAAAGACGGCGAGTTCGTGCCCAGCGAGCTTCACGGCCAGTCGGCGACGCAGGCACTGGATGAACTGCTGCGCTGGAGCACCGCGCTATCCGGCATGCGAGGACAGTAACCGCAGCCGGGGCCGGAAGGATCGGGCCGGATGTTCGTCGGCCCACGGATCCGGCCCGATCGGCCCGATCGGCCCGATCGGCCCGACCGGCCCGACCGGCCGGATCGGCCGGATCGGTCCGCGGCCCGCCGGCCGTCCGGCGCCCGCCCGCCCTCCTCGTCGAGGCCTTCCATGAATGTGTCGCCGATTTGATAGATTTCCGACGCCCGGGTCGATATCGTCATCCAGGGTTTTCACTCGCTTATCGCGAGTCGTCGTTGACGCGTGATGACGAAAAAGACGCAAGGAGACGAAGGGATGGGCAACGCGGTCGTGATCCGCAAGCACGCTGCTTGCGTGGAGTTGGTGCTGAATCGTCCCGACCACAAGAACGCCATCGATCTCGATATGGCCGATCAGCTCGCCACGGCCATCGAGTCAGTGAACGACGACGATGACACGCGGGTGGTCATCCTGCGAGGCGAAGGCGGCGCCTTCTGCTCGGGCCTCGACCTGAACATGCTGAAGAGCGGACCGGACGCACGAGCCCGTTTCTCGACGCTCTGGAACCGCGTGCATACCGGCCTGATCCGCAGCGACAAGGTTTTCATCGCGGCGATGGAACGGTTCGCGGTCAACGGAGCCGCGTCGCTGGCGATCGCTGCCGACTTCCTGATCTGCGGACGCTCGGCCTTTCTCCAGATCGGCGAGATCAAGCTGGGCATGGCGGCGCCCCGAAATCTCGCCTGGCTCGCGCTCCGGCATTCGGAGGCGGTTGCCGCCCGGCTGTGCCTGATCGGTGATCGGGTCGATGCGCAGGAACTGTATCGGCTGGGCATCGCCAACGAGGTGGTGGCCGATGACGAGGTTATCGAACGAGCCCGTGCGCTCGCCGAGCGCATCGCCGCGCATCCGGCCAACGGCATTCGAGTCATCAAACAGGGGATCAGGGCGGCGTTCTGCCGTCGTCCGCCGGCCGCCTGGTTCGAGGCCTGCGAAGTGTCCGACCTTTGATGCAATGAGTCGAGAGGATCGAAGATGGCTTCAGTTTCGGATGGCTCGTCGATCCAGGCGTTTCGACAGGAGGTCAGACGCTTCGTCGATCAGGCTTTGCCGGCGACCGTGCGAAACAAGGTCAGGCTCGGGCTGGAGATAACGAAGGAAGAAAGCCTCGCCTGGCAGCAATGCCTGGCGCGAAAGGGGTGGCTGGTACCGAACTGGCCCGAGGAATGGCAGGGCCCGGGCTGGAGCGCCGAGAAGCGATCGGCGTTTCACGACGAGATGGTGCTCGCCAACGCGCCGGAGTTCGGCGGCATCACGTTCGGGATGATCGGGCCCATTCTGATCAAGTTCGGCACGCCGGCCCAGAAGCGCTTCTTCCTGCCCCGGATCCTCGAACTGAAGGACTGGTGGTGCCAGGGCTACTCGGAACCGAATGCGGGGTCCGACCTGGCTTCGCTGTCGACGCGGGCCGTTCGCCATCGTCGAGAAGACGGCAGCGAGGTCTATCGCGTCAACGGCAGCAAGATCTGGACGTCGGGAGCCCAGCATGCGAACTGGATCTTCTGTCTGGTGCGGACGGACACCGACGGGCGTCCGCAGGAAGGCATCACCTTCCTCCTGATCAACATGGACACGCCGGGGGTAAGTGTCCGGCCGATCAAAGGCATACACGGCTGGTCGCTGTTCAATCAGGTCTATTTCGACGATGTCGACGTGCCGGTCGAAAACCGGGTGGGCGAAGAGAACGGCGGCTGGACGATCGCGAAGTCGCTGCTCGAACACGAGCGATTGAACCTGTCCCGCGTGGCCGAGAATCGCCGCCGGCTCCATAAGGTCCGTCTGATCGCCGAGCAGGTGCACGAGGCCGGCCAGCCGATCATCACGCGGCCGTGGTTCATCAGGCGCCATGCCGAGTTGCAGGTGCGACTCGAAGCGCTCGCCGCGATGGTCCTGCGCTTCCAGCGACAGTCGTTCGGCGGCCAGAAACTAGGACCGGAAACGGGCATGCTCAAGCTCGTCGGCAGCCAGTTGATCCAGGAGATCGAGAACCTGGCCGTCGACGTCGTGGGCCCCGATTCCCTGCCGTTCGATCAGGCGTCGCTGTTCGAGGTCGGCCCGCTCGATGCCGGCCGTTCGGAGTACGCGCCGACCGCGTCGTCCCGGCGCTTCGTGACCCGTGGGTACACGATCGCCGGGGGCTCCAGCGAGATCCAGCACGACCTGCTGGCCAAGCAGGTTCTGGGCTTGTGAGGTAGCAGCAAATGGACATGACGGAGACTGGCGCCGACCACCGGATGCTTCGCGACAGCGCTCGCCGGTTCGTGGAAAAAAGCTACCGCTTCGAGCAGCGCGTCGCGCGATCGAGTACCGCGGAGGGCGTCTCATCGGCGCATTGGCGCACTTTCGCCGAACTGGGCTGGCTGGCGCTGGGCCTGCCCGAGCACCTCGACGGTTACGGCTCGACGATCGACCAGGTCGCGCTGGCCGAGGAGCTGGGGCGCGCGATGGTCGTCGAGCCCTGGCTGAGTGCCGTGGCCCTCTGCGCCCCGCTGCTCGTCGCGCATGGACGCGATGACGCCGTCGTCAGGCTGTCCGAAGGGACTTACCAGGCCGCGCTGGCGGCTTGGGAGCTCCAAGGCCGCTATGACGCATTCGATGTCGGCACGACGGCGGTGCGGGACGCGGGCTCCGGTGAATGGGTGCTCGATGGACGCAAGACCCTGGTCCTGGGAGCGTCGACGGCCGACGAGTTCCTGGTGCTGGCCCGCATCGACGGCGACCGGCGCAGCCTGCGGGGGCTGGCCTTGTTCGTCGTGCCGAAAGGCGCCGAAGGGCTGCGCGTCAAGACCGGCCATACGTACGACGGCGTTCCGACCGGCTCGCTCGAGCTGGCGAACGTCCGGGTCGATCCGGCCGGATTAATGGACAGCGGGGATCGGACCTGGCCGACAGTGGAGCGGGCGATCGACCAGGCCACCGTGATGTGCTGCGCGCAAGCGGTCGGGACGATGCAAAGGGCATTCGAGCTGACGAAGGACTACGTGAGCCTGAGAAAGCAGTTCGGCCGAACCGTCGTCTCGAACCAGGTCGTCCGCCATCGCCTGGTCGACATGTACGTCGATATCGAGCAGGCCCGCGCGATCACCGAACTCGCGGCCCGGTCGCTGGACGCGGAACGGCCCGAGCGCATCCGGCTGGTTTCCTCGGCGAAGGCCTTCGTCTCGCGCGCGGGCCGCGCGCTGGGCGAGCAGTCGGTCCAGCTCCATGGCGCCGTCGGCATGACGGACGAGATCGAGGTCGGCCACTGCTACAAGCGATTGGCCGCTCAGGCAAACCTCTTCGGCGACGAGAGCTGGCACCTCGAGCGACTGGCCGGCGTCGAACTCGCCGTCCTCACCGGCGGAATCTGACCGACGACGCGGGAATACGATCGGCGCGGACATCAGCGCGGACGAGAAAACGTCCGAAGACCGAAGGGAAACGGAGATGAGTTCGTCGATCAGGGAGGATGCAATCGTGGTACCGCAGAGCGAGGGGCCGATGCTCGCAGGTGTTCGCGTGGTCGAGTTCGGGCAGTTCATCGCTGCGCCGGGAACGACGATGCTGCTGGCCGACCTCGGCGCGCAAGTCATCAAGGTCGAGAGCCTTCAAGGAGACGGGGCGAGAGTTTCCGCCTCCTACGGGCCTCAGACGCCGATGTACGTGGCCTACAACCATCGCAAGCGATCGATCGCGCTGAACCTGAGAAGCCCCGAGGGTCTGGACGTTGCCAGACGGCTGGCGCTCGATGCCGACCTCGTCGTGCAGAACGCGCGAGCCGGCGTCATGGAGCGACTCGGCCTGGATGCGAAGACGCTTCGCGAAAAGAAGCCTTCGCTGATCTATGCGTCCGTCACCGGATTCGGATCGCTGGGCCTTTCGCGCGAACGCCCGGGCCTGGACATCGCCGCCCAAGCGGAAAGCGGCATGATGTCCCTGACCGGCGAGCCCGACGGTTGCCCGTTGAAGGTGGGCTTCGCCGTCGTCGATGCCGCGACGACGCTGGCCTTGTCCGGGGCGATCGCGGCCGCGCTGTTCCATCGTGAACGGACCGGGATGGGCAGGACGATCGACACCTCGTTGCTCGAGGTGGCGATTCACTTGCAGGCGCAGATCTGGGCCGAGTACGACCAGACGCATCGACTGCCGGTCCGGACCGGAAACTCGCAATCGTCGGTGGCGCCGGCGGCGGACCTGATTCCGGTCGCCGACGGTCACATCGTGATCTCGGCGTATCTTCCCGACCACTGGGTGCGATTGTGCCAGGCGATCGCCCAGCCCGAGATGGCGACCGAACAACGCTTCGCGACGAACTCGGCCCGGGTGGCCAATCGGCCCGCGCTGCTCGAAGCCTTGCATGAGGGGCTCGGCCACCTGAGCGGCGAAGACGCGCGAAAGCTGCTCGAATCGCATGGCGTGGTCGTGGGCGTCGTGAAGAATTTCGATCAGGTCACCGCTTCGCCGGATGTTCGAGAGGCCGGAATCTTCATCCCCGTTCAGGATGGCGAAGGGCGCGAGGCGACGGTGCCCGGCGCGCCGTATCGGTTCGACAGCGCACGGACGGCTTGCGTGCCGAGCGTGCCGCGGCTCGGCGAGCATTCTCGCGAGATCCTGGCCGGGCTCGACTTCGATGCGGCGCGGATCGATGCGTTGATCGCGGGTGGGCATGTGAAGGCCGGGTAGCGCCGCCCCTCGACTGCTTCAGGGAAACAAGCGATGAAATACACGGGCACCTGCCATTGTCGAACCGTGCACTTCGATTTCGAGGCGGAACTCGAAGAACTCGTGATGTGCGATTGCTCGCTGTGCCGCAAGCGCAATGCGCTGATGGCCACCGTTGCCAGCGAGCAGTTCAAGATCACGAGCGGGCAAGATGCGTTGCGCCTGTACCGCTGGAACACCGGGGTAGCCCAGCACCACTTTTGCGGCACCTGCGGCATCTATGTCTACCACCAACGTCGCAGCAATCCGGCGCTTCTCAGCGTCAATGCGATGTGCATCGACGATTTCGACCCTCGTGCCCTACCCATCCGCCATGTCGATGGCAAAAGCCGCACGGGGGTCAGCCCCCGGTAGAAACTACCGGGGAACCGGTCATCGCCAGCTAGCCCGCCCCGACTCGGATGCCGATGCGCCGGCTTACCTCCGGCATCACTTCATTGGCGATGCGCCGCATGGAGTCCTGCACCAGCTTCGAGTCGAGCACGCCGAAGTTCTGCAGGAACATCACATGGTCGATACCCATCTGGTGCAACGCCACCAGTTGGTTGGCGACCGTCGCAGGCGAGCCGAACATGCCCAGCCCGGCATCGACGACCGTGTCGTAGGTGCGCCGCGTGTCGTAGAAGAGGCGCGTGTCGAGGTACAGGTTGAACGCCTCTTCGGCATTGACTTTCGCCTGCGCGTCGGTCTCGGCCACGTGGCAGTGGAAGGCCAGCACGGCGCTGCCCCGCCCCGGCGCGCCGGATTCACGGTAACCCTTGCGATAATCCTCGATCAAGCCGCGGATTTCCTCCGCCGAGGTCAGGCACGAATACGGCAGCGAGAAGATGCTGCGGCCCTGACGGCCCACGTAGTAGGCGGCCTCCCGGCGCTGGATCGCCACGTGGATCGGCGGCCCGTCCTTCTGCAGCGGCTGCACGTTGAGCGCCACGCCGGGCACGTCGTTGTACTTGCCCTGGAAGGTGACGGGCTCGCCGCTCAGCGTGCTCGACGGGAACTGCTTGACGGCGAGCCGGCCCTGCGTCAACCGGACCAGCTCGGTCGAGAACGCATCGGCTTCCGCTCCGAACTGCAAGTTGGCGGGTAGCGGATAGCCCGAGCTCCACTCGGCCTCGGCACGAGCGGAACTGGGCAAGACGGATGAAAGCGGCGCAGCGGGTTGCCGGGTTGCCGGACTGCCGGACTGCCGGACTGCCGGACTGCCGGACTGCCGGACTGCCGAGCTGCCGAGCTGCCGAGCTGCCGGGCTGCCGGGCTGCGCATGATGACGACTCGAGACGGCACCAAAGTGCGCGCGGCATCCGCACACCGCCCCTGCCGTCACGCGACCTGCTGCGTCCCCGCGTCCTGCAACAGACCGCGTGCTCGGCGATTCGACTGGTAGATGTTGTCGCGCACCGGCACCGTGCCGGTCCTTATGCTGTCGATCCAATCCCGTGTCGACATGACCGCCGCGAAACGCGATTGCAGCACGACGCTGAACACGCGGTGGATTTCCTCGGCGCTCGCCGCGCCGGCCTGGTTGCGATACGGCACCGAGCCCGATGCATCGTGCAGGAACTCCACCGCCGTGCCCTGGTGCAGCGCATGAATGATGGTGGAGGCGTCGCAGTTATGCGTCATGTAGCCCACCACGGTGAGCGTGTCGATGCCACGCGCCTGCAGCCATTGCGTCAGATCGGTTTCCGGGTAAGCGCTCGGCAGCGTCTTGCGCAGGTAGTGGTCGCGCGGACGTGATCCCACCACCGGATGCAGTTGCCAGCCGTCGGTATCAACGGCGAACAGCGGCGCGCCGGCCGGTGCGGTCTGCTGCACGACGATCACCGGAATGCCCGCCGTCCGCGCGGCGTCCATGACCGCGCCGATGTTGGTGATGGTCTGCAGGGGGTCTGGGTATTCGATCGGCAGGCCGCCGGTCAAGTATTCGTTCTGCGCGTCGATGACGATCAGAGCGCGCTGCGGGATGTTGGGGGTGGTCATGGAAGACTCCTCGATGTCGGTTCGACGATGGGCGTTACGGGACCCGTGGACAGCATCTTCGTTCACGACTACCCTTGCCGAAAGTGGCCCGAAAGACAATCATCGAAAGTATCGGGCCATCCTCTGGAGCCGGCATGCGCACCCGGAAAATCGCCGTTCTGGCCTTCGACGACATCAGTCCATTCCACCTCTCGGTGCCGTGCCTGGTGTTCGAAAACCGGGCCGGCCTGCCCGGCCACGACCTGCGGATATGCGCGGCCGAACCCGCCCGGAAAAGCGGTCTTCGCACGACCGCGGGGTTCACCGTGCATACCTGCCTGACGCTGGAAGACGCCGCCCGGGCCGACGTGCTGATCGTGCCGTCATGGCGCGGAACGGCCGAACGCCCTCCCGCGCCGATGGTCGACGCCGTGCGGACCGCCTACGAGCGCGGCGCCACGGTGGTGGGCCTGTGCCTGGGCGCATTCGTGCTGGCCGAAGCGGGCATCCTCGACGGCCGCGAGGCGACCACGCACTGGAGCGCCGTCGATGCGTTCACGCAGCGTTACCCGCGCGTGAGGCTCGTGCCCGACGTGCTGTACGTGGACGGTGAACAGGGCCGGCTGGTGACGTCCGCTGGCACCGCCGCCGGCCTGGATTGCTGCCTGCATCTGGTGCGCCGCTGGCACGGCGCGGAGGTCGCCAACCGCGTGGCGCGCCGGCTGGTGGTGGCCCCGCATCGCCAAGGCGGACAAGCGCAATACATCGAGCAACCGCTGCACGACGCGCCGGGCGGCGATCGTTTGACGGAACAACTGAACTGGGCGGCAGCCCACCTGGCCGAACCGCATACGCTGGACTCACTGGCCGGACGGGCCGCGATGAGCCGCCGCAATTTCACACGCCGCTTTCGCGCGCTGACCGGCACGACGGTCGGGCAATGGCTGCTCGCGCAGCGCCTGGCTTATGTGCAGCGCATGCTGGAAACCACGCGCCAACCGGTGGAGACCGTCGCGCAGCTCGCGGGTTTCGGCAGCGCGGCGTCGCTGCGCCAGCATTTCAGCCGGGCCTATCACACCTCGCCCAGTGCATACCGGGCGCTGTTCGGGCAGACCGGAGACTGAGCATGCTCAGATGTCGAGTTGCGAAAAACCCGCCGTGTTCGAACGAGGTCTGCCACGATGCCACGGCCTCGGCCAACCATGGCTTCCGGTTCCTTGAGCCCCGAGCGCGGCAACCCGAGACCCTCCTTCCACTCGGCCTCCATTGTGGACGCCCGGTCCTGCAAAGTCGTAGGCTATGCGAGCGGCAACGTGATGCAGCGAAAGCGTCATGAAGACGCTCAAAAAACGAAGAGGTACTACGAGTCGACTGAGACGGCCCGTAGGATCTGCGGCGCTATCCGCAGCGGTTCCTCGACAAAATCCACAACGACTGGCGACTACGCTCGGAACGGAGCCACCTGCCCCCCACTGAGTTCGAACGGCACATGCTCGGCGGAAGCTCGATCCGCAACGACTCCGCGATCCGACTTCAGGGGTTCACCTCAATTGCTTGAAATTCTTATCCGACGCTAACAGCCATGGCCGATTCAGACACACCGACCAAAATTCTTGATGCGGGCGAGGAGCTGTTCGCAGATCACGGGTATGAAGGAACATCGGTCCGCCAGATCGTCGACAGAGCAGGCGTTCGATTGGCGCTCGCGCATTATCACTTCGGCGCAAAAGAGAACATCTTTCTAAAGGTGATCGAGCGGCGAGCAAAAATCGTCAACTCCAGCCGCTGCTATCTGCTGAACGGGTATCTGGCCGAGAGCGCAGGTGCACCCGTCTCTCTCGGAAAGATACTGAGAGCATACGTCATACCCTTTCTCTATTGGAGTACGCATGCCGATCCGGGTTGGCGAAGTTACGCAAAGCTGGCAGCCCATACCATTTTCATAGAAAGATGGGGGCGATTGGTAGGCGGCTTGTTCAACCCGACGGCAGAGATCTTCCTGCATGAAATTCGGCGAACCCTTCCCGGAGTGGAAGAACGCAGAATTCAATGGGCGTTTGATCTCATGGTTGGCAGCATGTGCAACACATTCGGCGAAAACAACAGAATACAAACGCTATCGAATGGCCTCTGTTCCTCTCAAGACATCAATGAGGCTTGCTCTCATATGTTGCCGTTCATAATCAGCGGATTCGAGTCCGTCATAAACCAGGGGGCCTTCGACATGTCTGGAGATCTAAAAACGCTGTCGAACAGAAAAGACCCCAGCCAAGAACACGCTGACCAGGCCGAAAAGAACTGATCCGCGTGTCCCTGGCTACCTGCCGTCCGGATGGGCAAGCAGGCCCGAATGCAAGCAGGAATGAACGAGCTGGCACGGTACGGGCAGGCACTGAACGAGTTGCCGTTACGGCTCGCGCCGGCTGATGGCTCGCGCCGGCTGATGCGGGCGGCGGCCCTCGGGCACATCAGCGCGGCTTTACGACTTTGACCGCAACGGGGAGAGTGATGCGTCAGCGAAGCGCAGCGCTCCCGCCTCGGTTCATACGGTGCGGCAACGGAGAGGATGCGCCGATCGATTCGATGAATACCAACTTCACCAGGACGATCGGTCAGAGTTTGATGCCGAACAGGTTCTGAATCTTCCCGACGATTCCGTCGCGGAACAGGAAAATACACAAGGCAAAAACAACGCCTTGAATGATCAGGACCCAGCCGCCGAATCCCGCAATATAATTATTGAGGGTCACGACCAACGACGCGCCCAGCAGAGGCCCGAACACCGTCCCGATACCGCCAATCAACGTCATCAAGACCACATCGCCCGAAACCGACCAGTAGACATCTTCCAAAGATGCGAACTGAAGCACGATGCCCTTCAGGGATCCGGCCAATCCCGAGAACCCCGCAGACAGAATGAACATCGCGAGTTTGTACTTCCAGACAGCATAGCCCAATGACACGGCGCGAGCCTGATCATCCCGCATGGCCCTCACTGCCTGGCTGAATGGCGAATGGCTGATCCTATATATCGCTGCGATCCCGAGCGCGGAGATAGCCAGCACGACATAGTAGAGAACCATGTCATTGTTCAAATCCAGAACACCCAGGAAAAGCCCTCTCGGCCCGCTCTCCAAGCCGTTTTCTCCGCCTGAGGCCGGAGTTTTCAATACGATGTAGTAGACAATTTGCGCGAATGCCAACGTGGCCATCGCAAAATAAATCCCCTTGCTTCGGCTGACCAGCGCACCAACAATCGCTCCAAGCCCGAGAGCAGCGACAAAAGCCGCAACGACGGCCACCTCGAATGTCAAGTGAAGCTTGCCGACCAGATAGACCGTAACGTAGCACCCGACACCAAAAAACGCCGCATGACCGAACGATAGAAATCCGGTATACCCAAGCAGCAAATTAAATGCCGCAGCGAACAAGGCAAATGACATGATAGTCATCAGCAGCACGGGGTAAATGAACTTCGGAGCGAGCAGCATGAACAGAAGCAGGCCTGAAAAGGCGATCGCATGCGCCCGGGACAGTCCCGCGAACTCCGATGAAATATTCTTCGTATTCACTCCCGCCCCCCAAAAAGTCCATTCGGCTTGAAGATCAATACAATACCCATGATAATGAATACTATCACCGCAGAAGCTTCAGGATAAATCAGTCTCGTCAATCCTTCCGCGATACCAAGAAGATATCCGGTGACAATCGAACCCATGATGGACCCCATCCCTCCGATGACCACCACGGCAAAAACGACAATCATGAGATCGCTGCCCATGTGCGGGCTTATGGAATAAACAGGGGCAGCCAGAACGCCGGCGAATCCGGCCAACGCAACTCCGGCCCCATAGGTCAGCATGATCAATCTCGGAACTCGTATGCCGAATGTGCCTACCAGCTCAGGATTTTCCGTGCATGCCCGAAGATAGCTGCCGAGCTTTGTTTTCTCTATGATCCACCAGGTTCCGATGCAAACCACCAGGGACGCGACGACGACCCAGCTACGATAGATCGGAAGGACGACGTTTCCGAGCCGCGTGCTGCCAGAAAGGATCTCAGGAATTTCGTAAGCCTGGCCGGAAACCCCAAAATTGTTTTGCATGACACCTTCTATGATCAGCGAAAGCGCCAGCGTCATCAACAGTCCAAACAGGTGCTCGAGCTTGTATAGGCCTTTCAAGAACAAACGTTCGAGCAGGATTCCAAATATCCCGACCACCAGAGGGGCGATAATCAACGCCCCCCAATATGACACTCCTGCATAAGTAAGCAGCGCCCATGCAACATAGGCACCCAGCATATACAGGGTTCCATGAGCAAAGTTGATGATATTCAGCAACCCGAATATGATCGCCAACCCCAGCGATAGAATGGCATAAAACGAGCCATTTATCAGGCCAAGCAAAAGCTGACCAATCACCGTCTGCAGCGGAAAACCCAGGATTGTCGGCAAATCACACCCCCAAGTACTTTTCTAGAACATTATTGTCGCCACCGACGTCTGCACGGTCGAAAGAAGCCACGACCCGCCCTTGCTCGACAACGTAGTGCCGATCCGCCAACCGGCTGGCGAAACGGAAATTCTGCTCGACGAGCAAAACGGTATAGCCTCGTTCTTTGAGCGCCCGGAGAGTTACCGCTATTTGATTGATAATTACCGGAGCCAGCCCCTCGGTCGGCTCGTCCAGAAGCAGGAATTTGGCACCGGTCCGGAGAATCCGGGCAATTGCCAGCATCTGCTGCTCGCCGCCCGACAAATTCGTTCCCCGGCTTGCAAGCCGCTCCTTCAGGTTTGGAAATAGCTGATACAGCTCCTCGAGCTGCATGCCGCCATCGCGAAGAACGGGAGGCAAGAGCAGATTTTCCCGAACACTCAGGGATGAAAATATGCCGCGAGTTTCAGGACAAAAGGCGATTCCGCATCGCGCTATGGTCCAACTATCCAAACCCAGCAACTGTCGGCCCTGGAAGACAATGGACCCTTTGCATTTTTGCATGAGCCCAACGATACTTCGTAGTGTCGTCGTCTTGCCGGAACCATTTCGTCCCAACAGAGAAACGACTTCCCCGGCTTTAACATTGAAAGAGACGCCGTGGAGCACATGGCTATCGCCATACCATGCCTCCAAGCGGTCGACTTTCAGCATGAAATCGGCCTCGCCCTCTTTCGAATCCTGCTGGCTCTGGCTCATGTTCGGCTTCTGGCTCATGTTCGGCTCAATCCTCTGAACCAATGTAGGCTGTCACGACGCTCTCATCCCGAGATACTTCCGCATAGGATCCGGAAGCAATCACGGCCCCCCTGGCAAGCACTGTGATCACGTCGGATATGTCGGCCACTACCGAAAGATTGTGCTCGACCATCAGCACGGCTTTCTTATCGGCGATACGCCTGATGAGGTTGGCGATGTCTTGAATGTCTTCGGTTCCCATGCCTGCCAGCGGCTCGTCCAGTAGCAGTACATCCGGTTCCAGAGCGAGTGTCGTAGCGAGTTCCAGCGCACGTTTTCTCCCGTATGGCAGATCTCCCGCACGAAGATGTTCCATACTTGCAAGGCCAACCTCTTCCAGGTACGCACGTGCTTCTCCTTCCATGCGTGCCAGGCGCTGTCGGGAGTTCCAGAAATTAAACGTTTCTCCATGCTTTTTCTGGAGAGCGATGCACAGATTCTCCAAGACCGACATGGTCTCGAAAATGGCTGAGATCTGAAAAGAGCGAACCATTCCCAGTTCTGCGATACTCGCCGGCGAGCTAGCCGTAACGTCTTGGCCGCGAAGCGTGATCTTGCCGCTCGTGGGTTTGATGAATTTCGTAATAAGATTGAAGCAGGTCGTCTTTCCAGCTCCGTTCGGCCCAATCAACGCATGAACACCCCGAGATTTGACGCGAATGGTGACATCATTGACGGCCCTGAATCCTTGAAAATCCTTCACCAGATTTTCTGCGACCAAGATCAAATCGTTGTTCATTGCAGCTCTTTCTCGGATTTAATTTCCTGGCGCCAATTTTCAGGCGTGCGGGCCGGACGAACTCCGGCAGCCAGAAGGCCATCCCCCTGGCAGCCGGTTCGTTGAATATCAACCCATACCGGCGGAAAATGGCAGCGTCGCGGTCTTTTCGAGGCGCGAGAGACTTTCTCTCTGTGACGCTAAGCTCCGACCCCTTGCACGCCACCGCAAACACTGATTTCCTGGCCTGAAATGTGTCTTCCGGCCGTGCTTGCCAGATAAACCACCATTGCTGCTATCTCATCCGCCGTTACCATGGTTCTCATGGAAACCGGTTTCAACAGCAATTGCTTCATTTCTTCGCTGGAAACGCCCAGCTTGCCGGCCCGTTCATCGATAACTCTATCGATACGAGGACCTTCAACAAAGCCTGGCAGTACGGCATTTACGGAGATTCCATACTCTCCGAGTTCGGCCGCCATGGATTTGGTCATGCCCACCACGCCAAATTTGGTCGTGCTATAAGGCAATCGATAGGCGACGCCAATCCGGCCGGCAATTGATGAAATATTGATTATCGATCCGGAGCCCTGCTTTTTCATCAGCGGTACGACGCCCTGAGCGAGCCAGATCGGACCGCTGAGATTTATTTTCAGTACCTTCTCCCAGTCCTCCTGGGAAATATCCTCCAACGCGCAGGTCGGACCCGAAACCCCGGCGTTATTCACGAGGGTATCCACACCTCCGAGGAACGAAGCCGCATCTTCGACGAATTGCAGCATCGATTTCCGGTCAGCGACATCGGCAGTGATAGCCTTGAGATTCGGGTGCAGGGAAGACGCTTCCTCGATGGCGGAAGAGGAAATATCGCAAACTGCAACCTTGGCTCCTCGGTTCAGAAAAGCGGTCGCAATTGCGAGTCCGATTCCGGAAGCTCCTGCGCTGACAATTACTTTTTTACTTTGCCAGTCTGTTTCCAATACCGTCATGATATCGCTCTACATCCAAGGATTTGATTCAGCATCCCACCGGATGACATTTCGAAGAACTCCCAGGCGTTCGACCTCGAGTTCTACGATATCGCCTTCGGCAAGCCACGGGTATTTATCATTGCCGTAGGTGCCGGCCTGCTCGACTATGCAACCCGTGCCGACGGTCCCGGATGCAATGATGTCGCCAGGCACCAGAAAGGAACCCTGGGACGCATAGCTGATCATTTGAGCAAAACTCCAATGAATGGAGTTCCAATTACCCTCGCCATATATTCTGCCGTTGACCCTTGCAGCCATCTTCAGATCGAATCCTTTATCCGTCACCCTATCCGATAGCTCATCCGGGGTTACCAGGTACGGGCCGATGCTCGTCGCAGAATCTTTTCCTTTCCCCGGGCCCAGGGGCATCCGCATCATCTCTTCTTTCTGGATATCTCTGGCGCTCCAGTCATTGAAGATGGTATACCCGGCGACGTAATCCAGCGCATCTTCTACGGATATGTTCTTCCCTCTCTTCTTGATGATTGCACCGATTTCCAGCTCATAGTCCATCATCCTGGTATTGCCATGCGCCCAGGCAACGGCTCCGGATCCAACCAGGTTGTTGGGTGAGGTGAAATAGAAAACGGGCGCCCTCTCCCAGGTGGGGCTTTTCGAGAGGCCCATATTCTCCATTGAAACTCGAACGTGTTCTTCGAACGCCGAAAAGTCGCGTATCGACGGCGGGTTCGAAATAGGAGGCAATAGATGAATATCCGACAGGCGATGCCTTTCAGAGCTATGGGCCAAAATCGATTTCCCATGCTCCACCAGTGATCGGCCCTGATCCAGGATAAGAGAGAGAAGCGTCGCACCGGCCTCTGCTGCGACCACCTCCTCCCCCTGCACGACTCCTACCCCTTCGTGTACGTCTGCGGGATCAATTGTGAATGACGCGAATTTCATGACATCACCTATCTCTTATTTCACATATTCACAACCAGATGCCTTTGCGCTCTGGAATGCCTGGGCTGCGGGGGTTACGGCTACGCGTTTATAGAGATCCCAGGGACTCTTCGATTCACTGGGACTCTTGATCTGGAACAGATAAAGGTCGTGAATCTTTCTGCCGTTCTCGAGGACCTGCCCTTCACCGAACACATCGTCGTTGGTAGGCAATTCTTTCATCTTGGCAATGACCTGTTTCGAATCCTTGGTTCCGGCTGCCGCCACCGCTTTTAGATAGTGCATGGTGGCAGAGTAGACACCTGCCTGGAACATGGTCGGTTTCTTTCCATCAAAGCGTTTTGCGAACCTTTCCGAGAATGCCCGGGTGCGGTCGTTCAAATCCCAATAAAAGGGCGAAGACAGATAGAGTCCCTGGGCCGTTTTGGCACCCAGCGCCTTCACGTCGGTGATGGCCATGATAAAAGCAGCCAAGGATTGCTTGCTGCCAGGAATCCCGAACTCCCAGGATTGCTTGATGGATTGAGCCGTCTGATCCGTGCCGTTGGTGAGGCCGATCACATCTGCATTCGATGCCTGCGCCTGGAGCAAGAAGGACGACATATCCGTCGCGAGAAACGGCGTTTTCAACTTTCCTACGACCTTCCCGCCCTCCTTCACGATGGCATCTGTCGCATCTTTCTCCAATTGCTCGCCGAAAGTATAGTCGACAGTAATGAAGAACCAGCTTTTCCCGCCGCGCTTGGTCATCGAGCTCCCCATATTGTGAGCCAATGACCAGGTATCATAGGTCCAATTGAATGTATTCGGGGAACACTTGGACCCAGTCAGTTCGGACGATCCGCCCGTAGAAGTAATTAGAATCTTTCCCTTTTCCCTAGTGAGGTTGCTGATTGCCAGGGCGATTGACGAAATCGGAACATCCAAAATAACATCGACGCCGTCCACGTCATACCACTTACGCGCGACGTTCAATCCGATATCCGCCTTGTTTTGATGATCGGCGGAAATGACCGTGACATTCAGATCGTGGGATTTTGCATCGAACTCATCGATGGCCATCTGCGCCGCTACGACGGAGCCCTTTCCACCACTGTCGACCAGTACGCCGGATTGGTCATTCAGCACGCCTAGCTTGATGGGAATGGCTGCATTGGCCGAGCCGAATGCCGATACGGCAACTGCGGTTGCCATCAGGATCTTTCTCATGTCTCCCTCTCTTCACTCGAAATACAAATTTGGCAAATTTTGTCTAATCCAATCCGCCGTATGCCAGGAACCCTCCGTCGACCGGGAGCGTCACTCCGGTGATGTAGGAAGACATGTCGGACAACAGAAAAGCGGCGGCGTTCGATATTTCATCGGGGTTCCCGAACCGAGCCAGAGGAATACGATCCGTATAGTCGGTCGCGATCACTTTCCCGGTCTGAACGAGATGTTCCATCATTGGGGTTGCAATGGGGCCCGGCGCGATTGCATTGACCCGAATGTTGAAACCGGCCCATTCGCAAGCGAGATTCCTCGTCAATTGCATGACTCCGGCTTTTGCGGGGCCATACGCATTTCTGCGCGGCACTCCGACGATGCCGTTGATCGAGGCGATATTGACGATCGAACCTTTTTTTTGCCTCAGATAGTGCAGACCGACCGCGCGATTCACCAGCAAGGTGCCTCGTAGATTTATATCGACGATTCGCTGCCAGACGTCAATATTCATGTCGATCGTCGACGTGATTACATCACTGACGCCAGCAGCATGCATCAGGCCATCGATATTTCCCATTTTTTCCACTGCGCTGTCTATTGCTTGTGCGCACGCGGCTTCGCCGGTGATGTCGCAGCTGTAATATCCCGCCGCATCGAGTCGTTTGGCTTCGTCCGCCAAGGCGTCGGCATTGATATCTACGAGATAAATATTCGCACCCATTCTTTTGAATGCTTCACTCGTAGAAAGGCCTATACCACTTGCAGCTCCAGTGATCAGGATATTTTTCTGAAACATGATTGAAATCGAATGTTCTGAGGAGTTGGACGGACGACCAACCCACGGTGATTCGACGCACTCTAGTGAAGTTGGCAACTTGATGCAAGAGATGCGGTGTTAGGGTTTCTACTGCCCGGCAAGACCTGGCGGTACGACGCCGGTTCTTCGGGGCCGGGAGGGAGACCCGAGCGCGGATGACAAGGGCAGGACGTGCGGCATTCACCGGCTTTCGGCGGTGACATGGACGACGGATTCCGCGAAGTCGTCCACGACATCGCGCTCCACCGGGGAATAGGCCCCGGCCGATGGCCGAGTAAGCGAGCCCTGGTGCAATCGAGCCCTGGTGCACTCTTCCGGCCGTCCGCCGGCTAACGCCCTAGCCGCAATCGACACGCCGGACTGCTGCCAGGACTCGCTTATCGCTGCCCCGAATTCAGGGCCGTGCCGATACCCACGCCGGAAGGGGCGACGACGGCGGCTGTTCGCACCGGCCCGAGCCACCCAGCCACCCAGCCACCCAGCCACCGAGCCACCGAGCCACCGAGCCACCAACGAGCAGACTCCATGCACCCCGAGCGCGTGCCGCATCGGATTCAAGCCGAGGAGCAGCGCGGCAACGGCCCCTGCAAGGAAGGCCGCCATCAGCGTTCCAGTCGCCGATTCCCTCCGGCCGCCGATAGGCTTCGCCCCCACTATCAAGTGTATACACTCTAAATTCCTAGCCACGGCCGCCCGAATGCCGGACAATGCCCGGACGCACCGAATTGGTTCCCCCGATGCCGAAGCAAGCTGTTTTCCGGAGAAATTCTGGAAAAATTGCGGATCGCCAACCATTAGAGTGCACGCCCCTCCGGGGTGACACCTGAAGAGACTGGAACGGTTATTGCTATGCAATTGAAGCGTACACATTCAAACGCGTGTCCTCCGCCACGGCAGCAGGAACTGCTTCAATCGCTTTCAGGAGAAATCATGGGTTCACGACGCTTCTCTCCCTGGTGCCTGCGCACGATCCGCTGGGCAACGGTCGCGGGCACCGCCGCCTTCACGATGACGGTCGCGGCGCAAGGGACCATCAAGATCGGCGAGATCAACAGCTACAAGGCGCAACCGGTCTTCCTCGACGCCTACAAGCAGGGCATGGCCCTCGCCTTGGAGGAGGCCAATGCCGCGGGCGGCGTCGATGGCCGGCGCTTCGAGCTGATCACTCGCGACGACAACGCCAATCCGGGCGAAGCCGTGCGCCAGGCCGAAGAGCTGCTGTCGCGCGAGAAGGTGGACATCCTGGCCGGCACCTTCCTTTCTCACGTCGGGTTGGCGATGGCCGACTACGCGAAACAGAAGAAGGTGTTCTTCCTCGCCAGCGAGGCCCTGACGGACAAGATCACCTGGGGTGACGGCAACCCGTACACGTATCGCCTGCGTACGTCGACCTACATGCTGGCCGCTTCGCTGGTGCCCGAGGCCGTCAAGCTCAACAAGAAGCGTTGGGCGATCGTCTATCCGAATTACGAGTATGGCCAGTCGGCGGCGGAGACCTTCAAGCGCTTGCTGAAGAAGGCCCAGCCCGATGTGGAGTTCGTCACCGAGCAGGCTCCGCCTCTGGGCAAGGTGGATGCGGGCAGCGTGGTCCAGGCGATCACCGATGCCAAACCCGATGCCGTGTTCAACGCGCTGTTCGGGGCGGATCTGGCCAAGCTGGTGCGCGAAAGCGCCACGCGCGGCACCTTCAAGGGCGTTTCGGTGGTCAGCGTCCTGAGCGGCGAGCCCGAGTACCTCGAGCCGCTGCGCGACGAGGCCCCGGTGGGCTGGATCGTCACCGGCTACCCGTGGTATGCGATCGATACGCCCGAGCACAAGGCCTTCGTCAAGGCCTACCAGGCCAAGTTCGGCGCGGGCAATCTGCGTCTGGGCTCGGTGGTCGGCTACTCGACGATCAAATCGATCGTCGAAGGCGTCAAGCGCGCCAACGGCAAGACCGATACCGAGTCGATGACCAAGGCTTTCTCCGGTCTGAAGGTACCGACCCCGGACGGTCAGATCACGTTCCGCGCGCTGGATCATCAGTCCACGATGGGCACCTACGTGGGTCGGGTAGCCCTGAAGGACGGCAAGGGCGTGATGGAGGATTTCCAATACGTCCCCGGCGAAAAACTGCTCCCGCCGGACGATGAAGTAGCCAAGCTGCGCGCCGCCCGGTAAACCACGGAGAACCGCTGCCGTGCGCCGGCTCATCCGGTGCACGAAAGCGGGGATCACACCTCCCAAGCGTTCGAGTTCTTCGACGCGCATCCAGTCATCGAGATTCCTATGGACCCATCTGGTTTTCTGGCGCAGTTGCTCAATGGCCTGGCCGAAGCGTCCTCGCTTTTCCTGGTGGCCGCCGGGCTGTCGCTGATATTCGGCGTCACGCGCATCGTCAACTTCGCCCACGGCTCGTTCTTCATGCTGGGCATCTACATCGCCTATTCGCTGGTCGAACGATTGGGCGTCGGCGCGACCGGCTCCATCGGCTTCTGGTTCAGCCTGACGCTGGCCTCGTTGCTGGTGGGCGCGATCGGCGCGCTGGTCGAGATGATCCTGCTGCGGCGAATCTACAAGGCGCCCGAGCTGTTCCAGTTGCTGGCGACGTTCGCGCTGGTGCTGGTCATCAACGATGCGGTACTTTGGCTGTGGGGGCCGGAGGAACTGCTGGGCCGTCACGCCCCCGGGCTGACCGGCTCGGTCGATCTGTTCGGGCGCGCTTATCCGACCTACAACCTGTTCCTGATCGTCGTGGGGCCGGTGGTGCTGGGCCTGCTGTGGCTGCTGTTGACGCGCACCCGGTGGGGCGTTCTGGTGCGCGCCGCGACGCAGGACCGTGAAATGCTGGGCGCACTGGGCGTGAACCAGGCCTGGCTGTTCACCGGCGTGTTCGCGCTGGGAGCCATGCTGGCCGGGCTGGGTGGCGCGATCCAGTTGCCGCGCGAACCGGCCAGCCTGACGCTGGACCTCAAGGCCATCGGCGAGGCCTTCGTCGTGGTCGTGGTGGGCGGAATGGGTTCGATCCCCGGTGCTTACGTCGCCGCGCTGCTGATCGCCGAAATCAAGGCGATCTGCATCGGCCTGGGCACCGTGCAGATCCTGGGCATCGACGTGTCGTTCTCCAAACTCACGCTGGTGGTCGAGTTCCTGGTGATGGCGCTGGTGCTGGTGTTCCGCCCCTGGGGCCTGATGGGACGCCCGCAGGGCGTCAGCCGCAACTCGGCGCCGGTGGAGGCGCCGCTGCGCCCGGGCTCACCGCAGTTCAAGCTGCTGGCCACCGGCATCGTGGCGATACTGGCGAGCCTGCCAATGTTGTCGGGCTGGTTCCCTTATGCGACCGTGCTGGCGCAGGACGTGCTCGTGGCCGTGCTGTTCGCCGTCAGCCTGCACTTCATCATGGGTCCCGGCGGCATGCATTCGTTCGGACACGCCGCTTATTACGGGCTGGGCGCCTACGGCGCCGGGATCCTGCTGAAGGTGGCCTCGATGCCCATGCCGCTGGCGATGGCCCTGGCGCCGCTGGTGGCGGGTCTGGGGGCGCTGCTGTTCGGCTGGTTCTGCGTTCGCCTGTCCGGCGTGTACCTGGCCATGTTGACGCTGGCGTTCTCGCAGATCGTCTGGTCGATCGTGTTCCAGTGGGACGACTTCACCGGCGGTTCCAACGGCTTGATCGGCATCTGGCCCAGCGGCTGGCTGTCCGGCACCGCCTACTTCTACCTGACGCTGGCGCTGGTGGTCCTTTCGGTCGTGGCGCTGCGTCGCATCCTGTTCGCTCCGTTCGGCTTCGCGCTGCGGGCCGGTCGCGATTCGGCATTGCGCGCCGATGCGATCGGCATCGATGTCAAGCGGGTGCAGTGGGTGGCGTTCGTGGTCGCCGGCGTGTTCGGCGGTCTGGCCGGCGCGCTGTACGTGTTCTCGAAAGGCAGCATCTCCCCGGATTCGATGGCGGTCGGCAAGTCGGTCGATGGCCTGGTGATGGTGCTGCTCGGCGGCATCCAGACACTGACCGGTCCGGTCGTCGGTGCCGCCACTTTCAACGTTCTGCAGGACTACATCATGCGGGCGACCGAGTACTGGCGGGCGTTGTTCGGCGGCGTGATCCTGTTGCTGGTGATCGCCTTCCCGCAAGGCATCGCCGGGTTCGCGCGGCAGGTGGCCGACTGGTGGGCGCACCGCGGCAGCGAACCGACCGCCGTGACCCGGCAGGAGAGCCAGGCATGACGACGACCCCTCTTCTGAAGGTGCGCGGGCTGAGCAAATCCTTCGGCGGCGTGCGCGCCGTGGACGGCATCGATTTCGATCTGCACCAGGGCGAACTGCTGGCCTTGATCGGCCCGAACGGCGCCGGCAAGTCGACCACGTTCAACATGGTGGGCGGCCAGTTGGTGGCCAGCGCCGGCTCGGTCGAGCTGGCGGGCCGGGAGTTGGTCGGCATGAAGCCCCGGGACATCTGGCGGCTGGGCGTGGGACGAACCTTCCAGATCGCCGCGACGTTCAGCTCGCTGACCGTGGTCGAGAACGTGCAGATGGCCTTGCTGTCGCACCAGTCGCGCACCTACACGTTCTGGCGCAGCGCGGCGCCGCAGTTTCGCGCGCAGGCGCTCGATCTGCTCGATCAGGTCGGCATGCGCGCGCAGGCCGACCGGCCGTGCAGCGAACTGGCGTACGGCGACGTCAAGCGGGTCGAGCTGGCCATGGGGCTGGCCAACGATCCGAAGCTGCTGCTGATGGACGAGCCCACCGCCGGTATGGCTC
The DNA here is from genome assembly GCA_047605425.1 of Burkholderiaceae bacterium. Lineage (GTDB taxonomy): Bacteria > Pseudomonadota > Gammaproteobacteria > Burkholderiales > Burkholderiaceae_E > JAKPAM01. The sequence goes on from JASGFT010000019.1 coordinate 28,886, forward strand.
CCAGGGAGCGCAATGCGCTGATGGCGCTGACCAAGCAACTGGTGGTCGACCGCAAGATGGCCGTGCTGTTCACCGAGCACAGCATGGACGTCGTATTCGCTTATGCGGACCGGATGATCGTGCTGGCACGCGGACGGCTGATCGCCGAAGGATCGGCGGAGGACATCCGCAATCACCCGAAGGTCCAGGAGGTGTACTTCGGCAGCGGCAAGACGTTCGAGAAAGCGCCACAAGCGTCAAAGGAGATCACGCCATGAGTATCGCCACTGCGCCGGCGGCAAGCGAAGCCGTCGCCTCCGATCCGATCGGCGCCGCCACGCCCGGCGAGCAGACCCTGCTGGAAGTCTCCGGCCTGAACGCCTGGTACGGCGCCGCGCACATCCTTTTCGACCTTGCCCTGCAGGTCCGGCGCGGCGAGGTCGTCGCGCTGATGGGACGCAACGGCGCCGGCAAGTCCACCACGCTGAAGGCCCTCATGGGATTGATGGCCAGACGCAAGGGGCGCATCAGGTTCCTGGGGCAGGACATCACCGACAAGGCACCGTTCGAGGTCGCCCGCATGGGCCTGGGGTTCGTGCCGGAAGACCGGCGCGTGTTCACCGATCTGACGGTGACCGAGAACCTCGAGGTCGGGCGCCAGCCCGCCCGCACCTGGCCCGACGGCAGCGAAGCCATGGCCTGGACGCCCGCGGCGCTCTACCAGCTTTTCCCGAATCTGGGCGCCATGCAGCAGCGGCCCGGCGGCCAGATGAGCGGCGGCGAGCAACAGATGCTGACCGTCGCCCGCACGCTGATGGGCAACCCGTTCCTGGTGCTGCTGGACGAGCCGTCCGAAGGCGTGGCGCCCGTCATCGTCGAGCAGATGGCCCACATGATCCTGGCGCTCAAGGCCAGCGGCACCAGCATCCTGCTGTCCGAGCAGAACCTGCACTTCGCGGAACTGGTGTCCGATCGCGCCTACGTGCTGGAAAAAGGCCAGCTCAAGTACGAGGGCACGATGGCCGAACTGGCCGCCGACGAACAAGTGCGAAGAGCTCATCTGACGGTTTGACGTCGAAAAACCGCTGATGCCTGTTCTCCCACCGCACGGCTCCGAGCGCCGCGACCGGCATCCGGACCCCCATCACACGAGCCCCGACAAGGACATCCGAATGACAGACACGAACACCATCGATATCGCCGTGATCGGCGCGGGGCTCGGCGGAGCCGCCGCCGCCGCCCTGTTGACCAAGGCAGGCTTCTCGGTGCACTGCTTCGAACAGGCCGCGGAGTTCAGCCGCCTGGGCGCAGGCATCCACATCGGCCCGAACGTGATGAAAGTCTTCCGGGAGATCGGCCTGGAAGACCGGCTGGCACGGATCGGCGCCCATCCCGATCACTGGTTCTCCCGGGATGGGCGCACCGGCGAGTACCTGTCGAGAATCGAATTGGGAGAGTTCGCCGTCAAGGAGTACGGCGCGCCCTACATCACCATCCACCGCGGCGACATGCACGCCGAACAGATCGCGGCCTTGCCGCCGCAGTCGATCCATTACGACTACCGGCTGACGGACCTGCGCGAGCGTGACGACGACGTCCTGCTGAGTTTCGCCAACGGCGAGCGGATGACCGCGCGCCTGGTCATCGGGGCCGACGGCATCAATTCCATCATTCGAGAGAGGCTGCTGGGACCGGAAAGGCCGCGTTTCTCCGGCTGGATCGGCCACCGGGCGCTGATCGACATGAACAGGCTGCGCTCGACGAACCTCGAATACGAGCGCTGCGTGAAATGGTGGTGGGAGGCCTCGCGCCACGTGATGGCCTACGCCACGAAGTCGGACGGCAGCGAGTACTACTACGTCACCGGTGTCCCCGTCGAAAGCTGGGATCACGACAGCGGCTTCGTCGACAGCTCGCGCGAGGAGATGGAAGCGATCTTCGGCGACAACGCGCATCCGATGGTGCGCGGCCTGATCGATGCCACCACCGAGGTGACCAAGTGGCCGTTCTGGAACCGCGATCCGATGAGCCTGTGGAGCCGCGGCCGGCTGTGCCTGCTGGGCGACGCCTGCCATCCGATGCGCCCGCACATGGCGCAGGGCGCGTGCATGGCCATCGAGGACGCGGCGATTCTCACCCGCGCATTGCAGCAGACCGGCGCCGAAGACTACCGGACGGCATTCGGCATCTACGAGGAAACGCGGCGCGAGCGGGCGACCAAGGTGCAGACCATCTCCAACGCCAACACGTGGTTGAAGCAACAGGAGGATCCGGCCTGGGTCTATGCGTACGATCCGATCCACGCGCCGCTCCAGGGGTAAGCCGGGCAGGCCCGGAGTATCCGTCCCCACTCTGTAGAAACGAGCATCCAATGAAGAAATTCCGTATCGGACAGATCGTCCCCAGTTCCAACATCACGATGGAAACCGAGATCCCCGCGCTGCTCAGGGCGCGCGAGATGATCGCGCCGGAGCGCTTCACCTTCCATTCGTCGCGCATGCGCATGAAGCACGTGACCAAGGAAGAACTGTCGGCGATGGACGCCGACAGCGACCGCTGCGCGCTGGAGCTGTCGGACGCGCAGGTGGACGTGATGGGCTATGCGTGCCTGGTGGCGATCATGTCGATGGGGCACGGCTACCATCGCACGTCCCAGGAGCGCCTGACCCAGGTCGTGCGAAGCAACGACAGCCGGGGCGCCGTGGTCAATTCGGCCGGGGCGCTGATCGAGGCCCTGCAGGCGATGAACGCGCGCAAGGTGGCGGTGATCGCGCCCTACATGAAGCCGCTGGCGCAGGTCGTTTTCGACTACATCGCGCATGAAGGTTTCGAGGTGATCGACAGCCGCGCGCTGGAAATCCAGAACAACCTCGCGGTCGCCGCGCACGACCCGATGAAGCTTCCGGGCATCGCGCAGTCGCTCGATTACCGTGATGCGGACGTCATCGTGCTTTCGGCCTGCGTGCAAATGCCCTCTCTGGCGGCCGTGCCCGCCGTCGAGGCCGCCACGGGCAAGCCGGTGGTCACGGCGGCCATCGCAACGACCTGGTCGATGCTGCGCGCGCTCGGCCTGTCGACCAGCGTTCCGGGGGGCGGCGCCCTGCTCTCGGGCATCCATTGATCGGGAGATGACGATGCAGGGTTACCATGTGCATGCCAACGGCATCCGCCAGCACCTGATCCACTACCCCGGTCGGGCACCGCAACCGCCGCAGTTGCTGCTGGTGCCGGGCATCACGTCGCCGGCCATCACCTGGGGCTTCGTCGCCGAACGGCTGGCCGCGCATTTCGATGTCCACGTGCTGGACGTGCGCGGACGCGGCCTGAGCGAGGCGGGGGATCTCGACTACACGCTGGACGCGATGGCCGACGACGTGGTCGCGCTGGCCGAGCGCATGCGGCGTCCGGTCGTGCTCGGCCACTCGATGGGAGCGCGCACCGCCATCCGGGCGGCGCGCCGCGATCCGGCGCCTCTGTCCGGTCTGATCCTCGTCGATCCGCCGATGTCCGGGCCGGGCCGCCGACCCTATCCGGCCAATTGGGCCTGGTACGGCGACTCCATCCGCCTGGCGCAAAAGGGTTGCGGTGTCGACGAGATGCGGCGGTTCTGCCCGACCTGGACGGACGAGCAAGTGCGCCTGAGAGCCGAATGGCTGCACACCTGTCAATGGGGCGCGATCCGTATCGCGTTCGACGGCTTCCATACCGATGACATCCATGCCGACCTGCCGCACATCCGCCTGCCGGCAAGGCTGGTCGTGGCCGGCGGCGCGACGGTGGTGTTGCCCGAGGACGTTGCCGAGGTGCGGGAACTGGTCCCGCAGATCGAGGTGCGCAGCGTGGAAAAGGCCGGCCACATGATTCCCTGGGACGATCTGGAAGGCTTCCTGGCCGCCGTCCAGGATTTTTCGGCCTGATCGGCCATTCGTGTCGCGGGCCGGACGTTCACGACACCTGCCGGATCTACAGGAGGATTCCGAACCATGGATCACGCAAGCTTTGCCGAAATCTGTCTGCGTCAACTGAGGATGTCGGGAGTCCGCTCCGGCGAGCGCCTGATCGTTCTCACGCAAGGCAGTGATCGGCTCGACTACGCCGACGCTTTCATGGCCGCCGGCCGGCGCCTGGGCGCCAGCATGTACCACATGCGCCTGCCGGCGCCGATGCCTACCGACGGCTGGGTGGTGGGCGTCAACGGCCTGGCATCGATGCCCGATGCGGTCGAGGCCCTCAAGCATTGCGACATGCTGATCGACTGCATTTTCCTGCTGTTCTCGCCCGAACAGTTCGCGATCCAGGCGGCCGGCACGCGCATCCTCACGGCCGTCGAGCCACCGCGGTTATTGGCGCGCCTACTGCCTTATCCGGAGTTGCGCGAGAAGGTGCAGATCGCCGCCGAACTGCTCGACGGCGCCCGAACCATGCGGATCACCTCGCCGCATGGCACCGACGTGACGTACGAGATCACCACGTATCCGACGATCGCCGAGTACGCGTGCACCGATACCCCCGGCCGCTGGGACCATTGGCCGTCCGGATTCGTGTTCACCGGAGGAAACGACGATGGCGTCGACGGCCGGATCGTCGTGGCGCCCGGCGACATCCTGCTGCCGCAGAACCTGATGGTCCGCGAACCCATCACCTACACGATCGAAAAAGGCTGGATCGTCGACATCCGCGGCGGACTCGAAGCGCAGATCGTGAAGGACTACATGGAAAGCTTCCGCGACAAGCGCGGCTACGGGATGAGCCACGTCGGATGGGGCATGAACCCGCAGGCCAAGTGGCACAACTTCGTGCCCGGCGAGTTTCCCGGCGGCATGGGCATGGAGCCGCGCAGCTTCTACGGCAACGTCATGTTCTCCACCGGACCGAACAACGAGCTGGGCGGCGCCAACGACACGCCCTGCCACCTGGACATCCCGATGCGCGGCTGCTCGCTGTTTCTCGACGACGCGCCGGTCGTGATCGACGGCGACATCGTCGTCGAGGACATCCGGATGGCGCGGACCTGATGTCGGGTATTCGCCACGCATTCATTCGGCTCTCGCGGCGGGCGTCCAGTCCCGGCCGCTTCGGTTTCTGATCTCTCGAATCGGAGTTTCCATGTCCCAGGAACAAATCTATTCGGCCGCGGGATTCGGCCGATCGGTGCCGAGAGGCTGCCGGCCGGCGATCATCGTCGTCGATTTCTCATACGGCTTCACCGACTTGCGGTACCCGACCGCATCCGATGCCGGCGCGCAGATGGCCGCCACCAAAAGCTTATGCGACGAGCTTCGCAGCCGAGGCTTTCCGGTCTTTTTTTCGACCATCGCCTACCATCCCGGCGAGATCGAGCGGCTCGCCTGGCTCAAGAAAGCGAGCGGCATGGCCGCATTGCTCGAGGGCAGCCGGCTGGTCCGGATCGATGCGGCCACCGGCATCCAGCCCGATGACGTGATCGTGACCAAGAAGGGCGCATCGTCGTTCTTCGGCTCCACGCTGGCGTCGCTGCTGACCGCCGCCCGAACCGACACCTTGATCGTCGCAGGGGCGACGACTTCCGGCTGCGTGCGTGCGACGGTCGTCGATGCCGTCCAGTCCGGGTTCAATGTCCTCGTGCCTCGGGACTGTTGCGCCGACCGCGCCCAGGCCCCGCACGAAGCCAACCTCTATGACATGCAGCAGAAGTATGCGGACGTCACGGATTCGGACGAGCTTCTGGAATGGCTGCGAACGCTGTGATCGCGTGACCATCGATTCGCGCCGCGATGATCGATGCCGTCGAGGCGCTTTCCGAGCGATCCGTCGGGCGATCCGTCGAATCTCGCGCCGCGCTACGCTCTCGAGCGCTTGTCGAAAAGCGAACCGCCCGAGACCTTCATTGCATCGCCATTGCCCTGGCACATCTTGCGCAGAAGATAGAGCAGCGCCACCCGCTCGGCCGGGTTGAGGTCGCCGAAGGTTCTCTCCGATATCAGGTGCCCGAAGGGCACCATTTCCTCCACCATGTTGGAACCGTCGGCCGCCAGTTGAACGACCACTTTGCGCCTGTCCTCCAGATCGTGCTCGACGGTAACCAGTTTGCGAGCGCACAGGCGCTCGATCACGCCCCGGATCGTGGCCTGGTCGATCACCGTGATCTTGACGATTTCCGCGATCGAACTGGCGCCGTGGTCCCTGAGCGCGCACAGCACGATGAACTGGGCCACCGTCAACTGGGAGTCCGGGATGTGCTGCTGAAACACCATCGTATGGCGTTGATAAGCCCGCCGCAGCCAATGCCCGACCTGGGCAGTGAAATCATAGGGCTCAGCCTTCTTTCTTGTCATAGCGAGTCACGATCAGAGTGAAATGCGGTCGTCCGCGCCAACCCGGAACAGCAACGCGATCGATCAGCCCGCGGCACGGCCCGGCGCCGTCCGATCGAGCGCTTTCAGCACGACGCCGCGGGTGAACGGGGGTTCTCGAAAGCGCAGGCCGGTCGCGTCGAACAGCGCATTCGCGATGGCCGCCGCGGAAGGCACCGAAGCGGACTCGCCGGAACCCATCGGCGGCTCGTCCCGGCGATCCATCAGCAGCACATCGATCTCGGGCAGATCGCAGAATCCCAGGATCGGGTAAGTGCCCCATTCGCGGCTGGCGACACCGGTTTCGTCGAAGGCTACCCGCTCCAGCAGGACACGGCTGATGGACTGGATGATATTGCCATGGATCTGGTGCCGGACGCCGTCGGGATTGATGACCAAGCCGGTGTCCTGGCCGTAGGTCACTCGTTCGATCCGGACCTTGCCGGTCCCGGGGTCGACGTTCAGATCGACGACCCACGCGCCCCATGCCGCGCCGAAGCCGGGAAACTGGCTGTGGACGTAGCGCGCATAGGAAATCCCCCGGCCGCGCAGCAATCCGTCGCGATCGGGCCTGCCGCGACTGCCGGTCGCCGCCGTCACCCAGCCTGCCCGCCGCGCCGTCGCCTGCAACAGTTCGACGGCCCGCGGATCATCCAGATGCCGCAGCCGGAACGCCAGTCGATCCTCGCCCGCGGCGACGCTCAGTTCGTCGACCATGCTGTCGTGCGCGAACGAGTTGGGCATCGCCGACACCCCGCGCAGCCAGGAAGAACGCATGATCGGCGGCGTATCGTGGCACAAGGTGTTCAGGTGCGGATAGCGATAAGGCGGTACCGCGGTACGGTCGCCCATCTCCAGGGTCCTCGGCTCGGCGGATATCCTCCCGGTCAACAACAGCGCCAGCAGCGGCGCATCATTGGACGGATAGCGGATCGCGATGTCGTAGGCCAGCAATCGGCCCTGGTGGTCGATCGCGCCCACCGTCTCCATCAGTTGCGCCGTGCCCTTCGGCTCCCACAGATGCTCCTGGGCGCGCGTCAGTTGCACTCGCACCGGCGCCCCCACGGCGCGGGCGAGAATGGCCGCATCGGCGCAGACGTCGTCGGCGCAGTTGCGGCCGTAGCAACCGGAAGCCTCCATGCGCACGATCTCGATATGCTGCTCGCCCACTTCCAGCAGCCGATCCAGGTCGGTGCGCAGCATGTGGGGATTCTGCGTACCCGACCAGACCGTCAATCGCCGATCCTGCCAGGCAGCCACGGCACACGAGGGTCCGATCGACGCATGCATCTGATAGGGCCAGACGTAGGTGTTGCGCAGCACGTGCGCGGCGCGATCCAGCGCGGCCTCGACGTCTCCGGTCTGGAGCAGGGGCCTGGCGGCGGAAGGCGCCGAGCGCAGGGCCGCGGCCAGATCCGACAGGTCGGGCGCGGGCGGCGGCGGCGCCCAGCGCACTCGCAATGCCCGCATCGCCGCTTCCGCCTGTTCCTCGCGGTCGGCCACCACGCCCACGAAATCTCCGTCGACCACGACTCGAACGCGACCAGGCAGCGATGCCACGGAGTCGATATCGACGCCGAGCAGGCTGCGTCCGATGAACGCACCGCTGTCGCGCCCATGGTAAGGCGGACGCACGACGCGCCCATGGCGCATCCCCGGAACCCGCACGTCGTGCACGAAGGTCAGCCGCCCCGTGGCCTTGGCCGGAATGTCCACCCGCGCCGCGGCATGGCCGACTATCCGGTAGGCGCTGCTCGGCTTCAGAGGCACCTCGTCCGCCAGATACAGCACCTCCTTGCGCCCGCGCAGCAGTTCGCCATACGAGAGGCGACGCCCGTGCCGCGCGTCGATGACCGCATCCTCCTTGGCCAGCAGGCCGTCGCGACCGCCTCCCCAATGCCGTGCGGCCAGCCCGATCAGGTGCTCGCGCGCCTGCGCCGCCGCCCGCCGCAACGGCACGGCCGAGATCTGGATGCTGGCACTGGCGATCGTCGGTCCCTGATTGGGCGTGCTCTCGGTGTGGCCGAGCACCATCATCAGGCGGCCCACGTCGGTTTCCAGCTCTTCGGCCACGATCTGGGCCAAAGCCGTGCGGATGCCCGTCCCCAGGTCCACGTGGCCGTTGAACGCCCAGACGCGGCCGTCATCGAGCACCGCCAAGAAGATGTCGGGGACGTCCGGCACATAGTCCGACGCGGAGCCCGGCTGGCCGGGTGCGGGCTTCGCGACCCCGGTGGGCTCGCGAACGATCAGCAGAGCGCCG
>JASGFT010000020.1:0-36885 GCA_047605425.1 Burkholderiaceae bacterium
CCCGCTGCATCCACTGCACGCGCTGCGTGCGCTTCGGCCAGGAGATCGCCGGCGTCATGGAGCTCGGCATGGCCGGCCGCGGCGAGCACTCGCAGATCATGAGCTTCGTCGGCCGCTCGGTCGACTCCGAGCTGTCGGGCAACATGATCGACGTGTGCCCGGTCGGGGCGCTGACGTCCAAGCCGTTCCGCTATTCGGCCAGGACCTGGGAGCTGTCGCGCCGCCGTTCGATCGCGCCGCACGATTCGCTCGGGTCGAACCTGATCGTGCAGGTCAAGAACAACCAGGTGATGCGCGTCGTGCCGCTCGAGGACGAGGCGGTCAACGAGTGCTGGCTGTCGGACAAGGACCGCTTCTCGTACGAAGGGCTGAACGCCGACGAGCGCCTGCTGCGGCCGATGGTCAAGCAGGACGGCCAGTGGCGGGAGGTCGACTGGCAGACGGCGCTGCAATACGCGGCGCACGCGCTCGGCTCGATCGCGAAGGCGTCCGGCGGCGCGCGGATCGGCGCGCTGGTGTCGCCGCACGCGACCGTCGAAGAGGCCTACCTGTCGGCGCGGCTGCTGCGCGAGCTGGGCAGCGACAACGTCGACAGCCGCTTGCGCCAGGTCGATTTCTCGGCCGGGACGGCCGTGCCCTCGCTGGGCCGCAGCGTCGCTTCGCTCAGCTCGCTCGGCGGCGCGCTGATCGTCGGCTCGTTCCTGCGCAAGGATCACCCGCTGATGGCGTCGCGGCTGCGCCAGGCCGTCAAGGGCGGCGCGCGCGTCGGCATGCTGCACGCGGCCCACGACGATCTGCTGATGCCGCTGGCGGCGCGCGCGTCGGCGGCGCCCAGCCAGTGGGCGGCCGTGCTGTCGCGCGTGCTGGTCGCGCTGCTGCGCGCCAAGGACTCGCCGGTGCCGGCGGACCTGGCGGGCGTCGAGCCCGATGAGCAGGCCGAGCAACTGGCCGCCTGCCTGCAGGGCGAGGACAGTGCCGTGCTGCTGGGCAACGCGGTCGTCCAGCACGCCGGCTACGCGCGACTGGCGTCGCTGGCGCAGCGGATCGCGCACGCCAGCGGAGCGAGCTTCGGCCATTTCGTCGAGGCGGCCAACACGGTCGGCGCGCAGCTCGTCGGTGCCGTGCCGCTCAAGGGCGGCCTGGACGCGAGGGCGATGGTCGAGCAGCCGCTCGGCGGCTACCTGCTGGTCAACGTCGACCCCGACCGGGATCACGCGCTGCCGCGGGCGACGGTTGCCGCGCTGCGGCAGGCCGAATCGGTCGTCGCGCTGTCCGTCTTCCGTTCGGCCGAGTTGCTCGAGTTGGCCGACTGCCTGTTGCCGATCGCGCCGTTCACCGAGACCGCCGGCAGCTTCGTCAACGCCGAAGGGCGGCTGCAGTCGTTCAACGGCGTCGTGCGGCCGGCCGGCGAGGCGAGGCCGGCATGGAAGGTCCTGCGCGTGCTGGGCAACCTGCTCGAGCTGCCGGGCTTCGAGTTCGAGACCGCCGAGGCGGTGCGCGACCAGGCGCTGCGGGCCTCGTCGATCGAAGCCCGCCTGGCGGCCGGCGTCGCCGCGATCGCCGACGCCGCCCCGCGGCCCGATGCCGACGCGGCCCAGGCGGCCGCCGACGCGGCGACGCTCGAACGCATCGCCGACGTGCCGATCTATGCGGCCGATCCGCTGGTGCGCCGGGCCGAGAGCCTGCAGTTGACGCGCGACGCCGCGGTGCCCAGGGCGCGGATGAACGCGGCGACGCTGCTCAGGCTGGGCATCGCCACCGGTGACAAGGTGCGCGTCACGCAACAGGGCGGCGAGGCGCTGGTCGAAGCGCTGCTCGACGAACAGGTGGCCGATGGCGTGGTGCGCCTCGCGGCCGCGGTGCCGGCCACCGCCGGTTTGGCTTCGATGGTCGGCCGCGTCGCGGTCGCCCGCGCCTGACGACGCGCAGGACGATTTCCGATGGACCAATTCCTTCCTACCGTTCACAGTCTGGGCACGCAGTATCTGGGCGTCGCCTGGCCCGTCGTCTGGACGCTCGTCAAGATCGTCTGCGTGGTCCTGCCGCTGCTGGGCTGCGTCGCCTACCTGACGCTGTGGGAGCGCAAGCTGATCGGCTACATGCACATCCGTCTGGGGCCGAACCGCACCGGACCCAAGGGCCTGCTGCAGCCGATCGCCGACGCGTTGAAGTTGATCCTCAAAGAGGTCATCCTGCCGGCCAAGGCGAATCCCATACTCTACGTACTCGGTCCGATCATGACCATCATGCCCGTCATGGTCGCATGGTCGGTGATCCCGTTCGGACCCGAGGCGGTGCTGGCCAACATCAACGCCGGCCTGCTGCTGCTGATGGCGATCACCTCGCTCGAGGTCTATGGCGTGATCATCGCCGGCTGGGCGTCGAACTCCAAGTACGCGTTCCTCGGGGCGATGCGCGCGTCGGCGCAGATGGTGTCGTACGAGTTGGCGATCGGCTTCGTGCTGGTCGTCGTGCTGATGGTGTCGGGCAGCCTGAACATGATCGACATCGTGTCGCAGCAGATGCGTGGCTGGGGCGCATCGCACGGCTTGAACTTCCTGTCGTGGAACTGGCTGCCGCTGCTGCCGATCACCGTCGTCTACGGCATCTCGGCGGTCGCCGAGACGAATCGCCATCCGTTCGACGTCGTCGAGGGAGAATCGGAGATCGTCGCCGGCCACATGGTCGAGTACTCGGGCATGGGCTTCGCGGTGTTCTTCCTGGCCGAGTACGCGGCGATGATCCTGCTGTCGGTGCTGGGCGCGACGATGTTCTTCGGCGGTTGGGCGCCCCCGCTGCAGTTCGCGCCGTTCACGTGGATTCCCGGCTTCGTGTGGCTCTTCATCAAGAGCTTCCTGCTGGTGTCGACCTTCATTTGGGTGCGGGCCTCGTTCCCGCGGTACCGATATGACCAGATCATGAGGCTGGGCTGGAAGATCTTCATTCCGGTCACGCTGATCTGGCTGGTGGTGGTGGCGATCTGGATGCAGACGCCGCTGAGCATCTGGAAATAGGGCTAGGCAGACGAACATGCAGAACGTCAAGGATTTCTTCTCGAGCTTCATGCTGCTCGAGCTGTTGAAGGGACTGCGGCTGACCGGACGCTATCTGTTCGCCCGCAAGATCACGATCCAGTTTCCCGAAGAGAAGACGCCGATCTCGCCGCGCTTCCGCGGCCTGCACGCGCTGCGCCGTTATCCGAACGGCGAGGAGCGCTGCATCGCCTGCAAGCTGTGCGAGGCCGTGTGCCCGGCGCTGGCGATCACGATCGAGTCGGACGTGCGCGCCGACGGCTCGCGCCGGACGACCCGCTACGACATCGACCTGGTCAAGTGCATCTTCTGCGGCTTCTGCGAAGAATCCTGCCCGGTCGACTCGATCGTCGAGACCGACATCTTCGAATACCACGGTGAGAAGCGCGGAGACCTGCATTTCACCAAGGAAATGCTGCTCGCCGTCGGCGATCGCTACGAACAACAGATCGCCGCCAATCGGGCGATCGACGCCAAATACCGCTGATCGCCAGCCCCGACCGACATGGAAGTCCAGACCCTGCTGTTTTATCTGTTCGCGGCCATCACCGTCGTCAGCGGCACGATGGTGGTCACCGCGCGCAACCCGGTGCATTCGGCGCTGTTCCTCGTGCTGACCTTCGTCAGCGCGGCCTGCATCTGGCTGTTGCTCAAGGCCGAGTTCCTGGCGATCACGCTGGTGCTGGTCTACGTCGGCGCCGTCATGGTGCTGTTCCTGTTCGTCGTCATGATGATCGACATCGACATCGAGGCGTTGCGGGCCGGCTTCTGGAAGAAGCTGCCGATGGCCGGCGTCGTCGCCGCGATCATCGTGCTCGAGCTGACGGCCGTGCTGTGGCACAGCTTCAACACGGTGCCGCAGACCGCGACGCCGCCGGTCGCCGGCTTCTCGAACACGAAGGTGCTCGGCCACGTCATCTACTCGCAGTACATCTACCCGGTCGAGATCGCCGCGGTGCTGCTGCTGCTGGCGATGGTCGCGGCGATCGGCCTGACGCTGCGCAAGCGCAAGGATTCGCGCTACAACGACCCGTCGAAGGCCGTGCGCACCCGCGCCCAGGATCGCGTGCGCGTGCTGAAGATGCCGCCGACGCCTCGCGAGAGCCTCGAGATCTCGCCGCCGGCCGAGACGACCGAGGCCGCCGCTGCTGCCAACCCCGCCGCAGGCGCCGCCGCGGAGCCCCGCAAATGACCCTGACCCTCGCCCACTACCTGGTGCTCGGCGCGATCCTGTTCTCGATCAGCGTCGTCGGCATCTTCCTGAACCGCCGCAACGTCATCGTCGTGCTGATGGCGATCGAGCTGATGCTGCTCGCCGTCAACATCAACTTCGTCGCGTTCTCGCATTTCCTCGGGGATGCGGCCGGGCAGGTCTTCGTTTTCTTCATCCTGACCGTCGCAGCGGCGGAGTCGGCCATCGGGCTGGCGATTCTGGTGCTGCTGTTCCGAAATCTCGACACCGTCAGCGTCGAGGAACTCGATCGCTTGAAGGGCTAGGCCAAGTGAAGACAGCTTATCTGATCGCCGCGTTCGCGCCGCTGGTGGGCGCGATCATCGCCGGCTTGTTCGGCCGCACGGTGGGCCGCGCCGGCGCCCACACCGTCACGATCCTCGGCGTGCTGGTTTCGTTCCTGGCGTCGGCCTGGGTGTTCTTCGATGTGCAGGCCGGCAACACGTTCAACGGCACGCTGTATCACTGGGCGACGATAGGCGGCATCAAGTTCGAGGTCGGCTTCCTGATCGACACGCTGACGGTGACGATGATGTGCGTCGTGACCTTCGTGTCGCTGATGGTGCACGTCTACACGATCGGCTACATGGCCGAGGATCCCGGCTACCAGCGCTTCTTCTCGTACATCTCGCTGTTCACGTTCTCGATGATGATGCTGGTCATGTCCAACAACTTCCTGCAGTTGTTCTTCGGCTGGGAAGCGGTGGGCCTGGTCTCGTATCTGCTGATCGGCTTCTGGTATACGCGGCCGACGGCGATCTACGCGAACATGAAGGCGTTCCTCGTCAACCGCGTCGGCGACTTCGGCTTCGTGCTCGGCATCGGCCTGGTGCTCGCTTATTTCGGCACGATGGACTATGCCGAGGCGTTCAAGGCGGCGCCCGGCCTGGCCGACAAGACCGTCAACTTCCTGCCGAGCACCGCGTGGTCGCTGATGACGGTGACCTGCATCTGCCTGTTCATCGGCGCGATGGGCAAGTCCGCGCAGTTTCCGCTGCACGTGTGGCTGCCCGATTCGATGGAAGGCCCGACGCCGATCTCGGCGCTGATCCACGCGGCGACGATGGTGACGGCCGGCATCTTCATGGTCAGCCGGATGTCGCCGCTGTTCGAGCTGTCCGACACCGCGCTGGGCTTCATCATCGTCATCGGCGCGATCACCGCGCTGTTCATGGGCTTCCTGGGCATCGTCCAGAACGACATCAAGCGCGTCGTCGCGTACTCGACGCTGTCGCAGCTCGGCTACATGACGGTCGCGCTCGGCGCGTCGGCGTACAGCGTCGCGATCTTCCACCTGATGACGCACGCGTTCTTCAAGGCGCTGCTGTTCCTGGGCGCCGGCTCGGTGATCATGGGCATGCACCACGACCAGGACATGCGCAACATGGGCGGCCTGCGCAAGTACATGCCGATCACCTGGATCACGTCGCTGCTCGGCTCGCTGGCGCTGATCGGCACGCCGTTCTTCTCGGGCTTCTACTCGAAGGACACGATCATCGAGGCCGTGCACCTGGCCAAGGTGCCGGGCGCGGGCTTCGCGAACTTCGCGGTGCTGGCCGGTGTGTTCATCACCGCGTTCTATTCGTTCCGGATGTACTTCCTGGTGTTCCACGGCAAGGAACGCTGGAACGAGCCGGCCGCCCACGGCCATGCGGCGCACGACGATCATCACGGCGCCCAGCCCGCCGCGCACGGCGACGGCCATGACGACGGCCATGGTCATGACGACGCGCACGGCCATGACGATTCCGCGCACGACGACCATGCGCACCATGGCCTGCAGCCCGGCGACAAGCCGCACGAATCGCCGTGGGTCGTCACGCTGCCGCTGGTGCTGCTGGCGATCCCGTCGGTGGTGATCGGCCTCATGGTGATCGGGCCGATGCTCTATGGCGGTTACTTCGACGGCGTGATCACCGTGCTGGCCGACAAGCATCCGGCGATGCACCACCTGGCCGAGGAGTTCCACGGCTGGATGGCGATGGCGATGCACGGCTTCACGGCGCTGCCGTTCTGGCTGGCGCTGGCCGGCGTCGTGCTGGCCTGGTACTTCTACATGGTCAACCCGGCGGTGCCGGCGCGGATCAAGGCGATGTTCCAGCCGATCCACACGCTGCTCGACCAGAAGTACTACATGGATCGGCTCAACGAGATCCTGTTCGGCGGCGGATCGCGGCTGATGGGCCGCCTGCTGTGGAAAGTCGGCGACCAGGGACTGATCGATGGCCTGATCGTCAACGGCAGCGCCAAGACCGTCGGGTGGGTGTCCGGCCTGATTCGGCGCGTGCAGACCGGTTACATCTTCCATTACGCGATCGCGATGATCGTCGGCGTCGCCGCGATGCTGTGGCTCGTGCCGCTGATCCGGCATTGAGCCCGCGATGCGTATTCCTGAAAATTCCGAGATTCCGAACGGCCAGTCATGAGTTCTACTTTCCCCGTGCTGAGCGCCGCCATCTGGGTACCGATCCTGTTCGGCGTGCTGGTGCTCGCGGTCGGCAACGACCGCAATGCGCCGATGGTGCGATGGTTGTCGCTGATTGGCGCGGTCGTCGGTTTTCTCGTCACGATTCCGCTGTACTGCGGTTTCGAGCGCGGATCGGCGCAGATGCAGTTCGTCGAGAACGCCGACTGGATCGCGCGCTTCGGCGCGAAGTACGCGCTGGGCGTCGACGGGCTGTCGGTCTGGTTCGTGATGCTGACGGCGTTCATCACGATCTTCGTCGTCATCGCCGCCTGGGAGGTCATCCAGGATCGCGTCGCGCAATACATGGCGTCGTTCCTGATCCTGTCCGGGCTCATGATCGGCGTGTTCTCGGCGCTCGACGGCCTGCTGTTCTACGTGTTCTTCGAAGCGACGCTGATCCCGATGTACGTGATCATCGGCGTCTGGGGCGGGCCCAACCGCGTCTACGCGGCGTTCAAGTTCTTCCTGTACACGCTGCTCGGCTCGCTGCTGACGCTGATCGCGCTGATCTACCTGTACCAGCAGTCGGGCTCGTTCTCGATCCTCGAATGGCACAAGCTGCCGCTGACGATGCGCGAGCAGGTGCTGATCTTCCTCGCGTTCCTGATGGCGTTCGCGGTCAAGGTGCCGATGTGGCCCGTGCATACGTGGCTGCCCGACGCCCACGTCGAGGCGCCGACCGGCGGCTCGGTCGTGCTGGCCGCGATCATGCTGAAGCTCGGCGCGTACGGCTTCCTGCGTTTCTCGCTGCCGATCGCGCCCGACGCCAGCCATCACCTGTCCGGGTTGATGATCACGCTGTCGCTGGTCGCCGTCATCTACATCGGCTTCGTCGCGCTCGTGCAGGCCGACATGAAGAAGCTCGTCGCTTATTCGTCGATCGCGCACATGGGTTTCGTCACGCTCGGCTTCTTCATCTTCAACCAGCTCGGCGCGCAGGGCGCGATCGTACAGATGATCTCGCACGGCTTCGTGTCGGCCGCGATGTTCCTTTGCATCGGCGTGCTGTACGACCGCATGCACTCGCGCCAGATCAAGGACTATGGTGGTGTCGTCAACACGATGCCCAAGTTCGCCGCGCTGTCGCTGCTGTTCGTGATGGCCAACTGCGGGCTGCCGGCCACCTCCGGCTTCGTCGGCGAGTTCTTCGTGCTCCTCGGCGCCGTCCAGTTCAACTTCTGGATCGGCCTGCTGGCCGCGACCACGCTGATCCTGTCCGCCGCCTATTCGCTGTGGATGTACAAGCGCGTGATCTTCGGCGCGATCGCCAACGACCACGTCGCGCAGCTCAAGGACATCGGTCGCCGCGAGTTCTGGATGCTGATGGCGCTGGCGCTGTGCACGCTGCTGATGGGCATCTATCCGAAGCCGGTCACCGACATCACCGACGCCTCGGTCGACGCGCTGCTCAAGCACGTGGCCGTCACGAAGATCAAATAAGCCGGCGCCGAATCGATTATGGACAAGCTCAATCTCTTTGCCGCGCTACCCGAGATCCTGCTGCTCATCGGGATATGCCTGGTCATCCTGATCGACGTGCTGCGCAAGTCGCCGCAACCGGCCGTCGGCGTCGATCGCCTGGCGCTGCTGGCGCTGGTGCCGCCGTTCATCGCGACGCTGATGCAGGCTGGCGGACCCAAGGTCCACGCGTTCGACGGCATGTACGTCGTCGACGCGCTGGGCAACCTGCTGAAGGCCTGCTCGTACGTCGCGATCGCGGCCAGCATCATCTACGCGCGCAACTACGCCAAGGACCGCGGCATGTTCCGCGGCGAGTTCTACGGCCTGCTGCTGTTCTCGCTGCTCGGCCAGATGGTGATGATCTCGGCCGGCAACCTGCTGGTCATGTACCTCGGGCTCGAAGTGATGTCGCTGTCGCTGTACGCGCTCGCCGCGCTGCGCCGCGATGATCCGGATTCGGCCGAATCGGCGATCAAGTACTTCGTGCTGGGCGCGCTCGCGTCGGGCTTCCTGCTGTACGGCATGTCGATGATCTACGGTGGTACCGGCACGCTGGATCTCGCGCAGATCGCGCAGCGCTTCAGCGCCGGACAGGTCAACCAGGTCGTGTTCGTGTTCGGCGTCGTGTTCATCGTCGCCGGCGTCGCGTTCAAGTTCGGCGCCGTACCGTTCCACATGTGGGTGCCCGACGTCTATGCGGGCTCGCCGACGGCCACGACGCTGCTGATCGCCGGCGCGCCCAAGCTGGCGACGTTCGCGATGGCCTTCCGCCTGCTCGCCGACAGCCTGCAGGGCGCCGCGCAGCACTGGCAGCAGATGTTCCTGATCCTGGCGCTGCTGTCGCTGGTCCTGGGCAACCTGGCGGCGATCGCGCAGAGCAACCTGAAGCGGATGCTCGCCTATTCGACGATCTCGCAGATCGGCTTCGTGCTGCTCGGCCTGATGTCGGGCGTCGTCGGCGGCAAGGCCGACGGCGCGGCCGGCGCCTACAGCGGGGCGCTGTTCTACGTGATCACGTACGTGCTGACGACGCTGGGCACCTTCGGCCTGATCCAGATGCTGGCGCGCGCCGGTTTCGAGTCCGACCAGATCAGCGACCTGGCGGGCCTGAACAAGCGCAACCCGTGGATGGCGGCCGTCATGCTGATCCTGATGTTCTCGCTGGCCGGCATTCCGCCGACGGTCGGCTTCTACGCGAAGCTGGGGGTGTTGCAGTCGGTCATCGACGCCGGCTACCTGTGGATGGCGATCGTCGCGGTCATGGCCTCGCTGGTCGGCGCGTTCTACTACCTGCGCATCGTCAAGACGATGTACTTCGACGAGCCGCCCGAGACCGTGGCCGCCGCGCAGACGACCGACGCCCGCGTCGTGCTCGCGTTCAACGGCCTGCTGGTGCTGGGGCTGGGCATCGTGCCGGGCCCGCTGATGACCGCCTGCCTGCTGGCGATCCGCCAGTCGCTGGGTGTCTGACCGGATGGCGCGTGACCTGACCGAAACGACGCTCAGCAGCGAGCTGGTGTTCCAGGGCAAGTTCCTGAAGGTCAGCAAGGACAACGCATTGCTGCCCGACGGCAAGTCGGCGTATCGTGAATACATCCGGCACCCGGGCGCGGCGGCGATGGTGCCGTTGTTCGACGATGGACGGATCCTGATCGAACGGCAGTTCCGCTATGCTGTCAAGCAGACGTTCGTCGAGATTCCGGCCGGCAAGCTCGATCCCGGCGAGGATTCGCTGGCGGCGGCCAAGCGCGAGCTGCTCGAGGAAACCGGCCACAAGGCCGCCGAATGGGGCTTGCTGACGTCGATCCAT
This sequence comes from Burkholderiaceae bacterium, assembly GCA_047605425.1. Taxonomy (GTDB): domain Bacteria; phylum Pseudomonadota; class Gammaproteobacteria; order Burkholderiales; family Burkholderiaceae_E; genus JAKPAM01. The sequence continues at coordinate 10,002 of JASGFT010000020.1, forward strand.
CCGGCGATCGGTTTCGCCGACGAGCGGATCGACATCTACCTGTGCCGCGGCCTGAGCACCGCCGCGCAGTCGCTCGACGACGGCGAGTTCGTCGAGCTGGACATCGTCACGCTGGGCTGGCTGATGGACGAGGCGCGCGCCGGCCGGCTGACCGACGTCAAGACCCAGATCGCCGTCCATTGGATGGACCGGATCGTCAGCGGTCAGTGGCCGTGGCCGGCGATGTCCGCGGCCTGAGCGCGGAGGGCGCCGGCGGTCGAGAGCAGTTGCAGGAAGGGTGGCAGAGTGGTCGATTGCACCGGTCTTGAAAACCGGCGACGCGCAAGCGTCCGTGGGTTCGAATCCCACCCCTTCCGCCAGAACCTCTCACGAGCAAACTATGATCCGTCCGAGCAAATTCGATGACGGCGTCGGACGTGCGGAACCTGCCGCCGTCCGCGACTCCTTATGCCGATGGCAATGCGCGTGGACGATGGCTCCACGTCAAGCACAACCAGGTGCCGGTGCCGCGAACCTCGCGAGCGGCCCGCCTTTGAAACGCAAAGGGGCGGCAACTCGGTATGGAAGGACCAGAGTGGGTTATTCCGGATTCGGGCCATGTTATTTCATGGCAGCGATCTCGTCTCGACAGTTCACGATCACGCCTAGTACAGCAGTTGCCGATTTCTACAGATTTTCCTTAAGGATGCGCTGATTCATTGCGCGAGCACAGGGGGAACCTGGGCGGCCGGGGCTAGGTGAGCGGCAATTGCGGCCGAGCACTGAATCGGCCCGAGTGAGACGAGTGCTGCGCAGACAGACGACTTTCGCGACCTCGTCAGAGGCTCATGTCGGACTAATTCAGGCGGGCGCGTTTTATCTCCATGAAGCTATCACCAGAACTTTCAGCGTACCTCGATTTTCTACGCGCGGCCGCTGCGTTTTCTGTCCTTCTGGGGCATATGGATCAGGACGGCATGTCGGTTGATTGGAGCGTGATCTACCGTTTCAGTCACGAAGCGGTCATCATATTTTTCGTGCTGTCTGGTTTCATTATCTATCACACGACCATTACCAGGGAATCATCATTATCGAATTATGTTGCCTCGCGCGTATCCCGAATATACTCGGTTGCATTGCCTGCTGTGATCATGTCTACCATCGTGTCGATTTGGGCCTCGACGAAGCTCGGCCTGGATGCATCCAGCTTGTCCGGCTATCGAGAATTCTCTGTTTGGGATTTTCTCAGCAGTCTCATGTTCTTGAATCAGTCGTGGACAAATCATGCCGAGCTCACACTGAACGTGCCGTACTGGTCTCTATGCTATGAGGTCTGGTTCTACATCTTCTTCGGAGTTTTCGTCTTCACTGAAGGGCGTACGCGATGGGGTTTGCTTTTTCTGGCTGCATGTGTCGCCGGGCCAGCCATAATTGTTCTGTTTCCGATCTGGTTGATGGGTGCTCGACTAGCCATGCTGCGAGCGGATGCTCTGAGTTGGGGATGCTTCATGGCGTGGACGATATTTCTTGGTACAGTGGCATTGATCGTATTGATTGACGTCGCTGGTATTGATGGGTCGATACAGGCGGCTCTAAATGGAGTCATGCCAGGTTTTTGGCGTTTAAGAGAGTCACAACGATTTGTTACCGATTATATGATCGGATTTCTCGTTGTTCTGCATATTCGCTCATTCATATCATTGCAGCATGGGTTTCAAGATTTTTTTGGCCGGCATCGCTTGTTTTTGGCAAGGATTGCCGGATTTTCGTTTACTCTTTATTTGTTTCATCGCCCGTTTACCCAGGTGATTGGTGCATATTGGTCTGAATTAAATTATTCATACATTTTTTCTGCAGCAATAACGCTGGGGATTTTGTTTTTTTGCTGGGCTATTAGTTTCCTTACCGAAAGAAAATCAGCAATTCTTCGCGAGAAGATAAAAATTTTGCTTCGATGATTAAAAACCTTGGATAGCCCTACACCGAGGATGCGAGAGCTGTTGCCGACAGCCTGAGAGCATCCCAGGCCCCTGTCGGTGCCGGGTGATCGTGGTCGATTGGAGCACGATCACGCGTGACGAATCGCTGCACTTGCTGCGAGCGGCCGTGTCGGTCGGCGGCCGTGCGTTGCCGGTCCGGGACGAAGTGCATGAGGGCGGCAAGCTGGGCAACCCGGATGTGCACAAGCGCTTTTTGAAGCGGCTGCGGGCACAGTTGCCCGGCGATCAGGATCCGATCCTGATCAGCGACGCCGGTTTCAGCGTGCCGTGGTTTCGCAGCGTTCAGGCTTGCGGATTCGGCTGTATCGGGCGACTGCGTGGCCGAGTCCTGATCCGGCCGGTCAACGAAGACGAGTGGGCGCCGCTGTGCGGATCGTAGACCAGCTTGGCCTGATGTCCTTCTGTTCCGGTGCCTACAAGCGCCAGATTTCGATGCCGCGCGCGAGGGCGGCGTTACGATCGAAAGCCCCCTTGACGTCGACCAGGAGGCCGCCGGGTGCCAGCCGGCCCAGGATCGTGTCGAACGACATGTCACGGTAGGCCCGGTGCGCCACGGCGGCAACGATAGCGGATACCTGGGGAAGATCGCTCCAGTCGACGAGCGTTACGCCATACTCGTGCCGAGCCTCGTCGGCGTCGGCGATCGGGTCATGAATCAGCGCCTCGATACCATAGGACTGCAGTTCGCGGACGATGTCGATGACCTTGGAGTTGCGTAGATCCGGCACGTCTTCCTTGAAGGTCAAGCCCAGCACGATGACTTTCTCGCCGGCGATCCTCGATCCCTGTCGGGCCATCCGCTTGACGGTGTTCTCGGCCACGAACTTGCCCATGCCGTCGTTGATCCGGCGTCCGGCCAGGATGACTTCCGGGTGGTAGCCGACGCTCTGCGCCTTGTGGGTCAGGTAGTACGGATCCACGCCGATGCAGTGTCCGCCGACCAGGCCCGGCGAGAATCGAAGGAAATTCCATTTGGTGCCGGCCGCCCGCAGGACGTCCTGCGTATCGATGCCGATGCGATCGAAGATGATCGCGAGCTCGTTCATCAGCGCGATGTTCAGGTCCCGCTGCGTGTTCTCGATGACCTTGGCCGCCTCCGCGACCTTGATGCTCTCGGCCCGATGGATTCCGGCCTCCACCACGCTCCCATACAAGGCCGCCACCGCTTCCAGCGTCGGCTCGTCGTCTCCCGAAACCACCTTGACGATGCTCGAGAGGCGATGTTCCTTGTCGCCCGGGTTGATCCGCTCGGGCGAATAGCCGACATGGAAGTCGGTCTTCCACTTCATCCCCGAGACCTGCTCCAGGACGGGAACGCAGACCTCTTCGGTTGCGCCCGGATAGACGGTCGACTCGTAGATGACGATGGCTCCCCGCTTCATGTTCGCTCCGACAGTGCGGCTGGCGGAAACGAGCGGCGACAGATCCGGAAGGTGAGCGTCGTCGATCGGCGTGGGGACCGCGACGACGAGGAAATCAGCGGAACCGAGATCCCTCGCCGTTTCCGTGAAGCGCAAGTGACGTGCTTCGGCAAAGTCGGCAGGCGCGACCTCGCCGGTGGAATCCAGGCCGCGTCGCAGTCGCTCGACCTTTTGCGAGGAAAGGTCGAAGCCGATCGTCGGCAAACGCTTACCGAATTCGACGGCGAGTGGCAGTCCGACATACCCGAGTCCGATTACGGCAACGGTTTTCATGATGCAAGGATCCAATGTAGTAAAGGGTACGAGTGGTTCGATCAACGTGCGCCTTTACCGGGCAGCACGGTCCGAACTTCCATCAAGTTTGTCGCTACGCTACACGACATATCGAAACGGATTTCGTTTGTTCAGCGATTTAACGGCATAGGACACTAGTTGTGATGATCATCCTTCGAAGCCGTTCGAGCCAATATCTGGAGCAAGTCCTGGATCTTGCGATCCCAGGCGTGGCGCTGGGCGTATTCGATCAGCAGGCCGGGGTCCGGCGTCGCCGCCAGTGACTGGCGAATCGCCGCCTCGAATGCTTGCGGATCCCAGAACTCCACCAAGGTACCGAGTGTTGGGTCTGGAATGACCTGCTCGTTGCCGCCCACTCGAGTCGTTACGATCGGGAGCCCGCAGGCCATGGATTCCAGAAATACGTTCGCCCAGCCTTCGTAGGCGGTGGCCAGAACGAAGAGGTCGGCGGCCGAATAGAACCAGCGCAGTTCGTCCGGTGACTGGCGCCCGGCCAGGCGCACGATGTCACCGACCCCGTGCGCGTCGGCAAGCTCACGCAGCTCGCCTTCCTTGTTCTGATGCGCCGGATCGCCGCCGACGATGACATACATCAGCTTAGGGAAGTCCTTCCGCAGGCCGGGCAGCAGAGGAATGACCCGGTGGAATCCCTTGCCGTTCGTCAGATGTCCGACCGACAGCAGCAACGTGGCATCGCGCGGGATATCCAGGCGATCGCGCGCCGGCTCTCGAGGCTCGCGCCGGAACCGTTCGGTATCGATGCCGTTGCCAACGACCGTGGTCTTGGTTGCGGAAGCTCCCAAGGTCCGAGTTGCCAAATGAGCCAGGGACTCGGACACGCAGATGACGGCCTGAGCATGAGCGATGCATTCGCGCATCATCGGTTCACGATCGGTTCCTACCAGGAAACTATCCTTGCTGCCCCGCATCGTGACCAGATAGGGAACGCCCAGCTCGCGCGCCAACACACTGGCCGCGTAGCCGTCGGGATAGAGGAAATGCGCATCGATGCCCGACACTTCGCCTTGCTTGGCCAATTGCTTCAGCACTCTCCGGGCGCCTGTCGCCATCAGTCGCCCATCGAATTTTTTGAGATACCCGGGAATGCTGAGAAAGCGCGGTCGGTAGACGCGAACGCCGTCCATGACTTCGTATTCGACCGCTGGTGGCCGAAACGACGGCCGGAACCGCCGGATCAGGCGGTCCAGCGGAGACCAGGACTGCGGGGCGATGACGATGATGGGGAAGTGCTTGTTGACCCGGAACATCCGTTCCCTGATGAACAGCCCGGCGACGGGCGTCGCGGCGCTCGGAAACAGGCTCGAAAAAACGATCAGGGCCATGACTTGATTCGGAACCGGTCATCCCGAGGCGTTGTTTTGGGAGAGGAACTGATGGAACGCGTAGATCGACCAGATGGCGGTGCTCCAGTCGCGCTTGCCGTGTAGGTGTTCGTCGTACATGGTTCGCAAGCGCGCGGGGTTCAGATGGCCGGAGGCGGCGGCGGCCCCGTCGTGCATCATCGATCGGACCGGTTCGCGCAGAGGTCCCTGGATCCAGGATCTCAATGGCATGGAGAATCCCATCTTGCGCCGATGCAGGATTTCATTGGGGAGCCACTTGGCGGCGGCCTGCTTGAGCACCCACTTGGTTTTTCCATCGCGGATCTTCATCGAGGCGGGCAGGGTGGCGGCCCATTCGAGCAGCAGGTGATCCATCAACGGATCGCGCACTTCGAGCGAGTTGGCCATGCTGGCGCGATCGACCTTGGTGTTGATGTCGCCGGGCAGGTAGGTGTTGTAGTCCAGGTACTGCATCAGCGATAGCGGATCGTCGGCGTGCGCGCGGCGGGCGTGCTGTTCGAACACTTCGCAGGCGCGGTAGCCGCCGAGTCGTTGACGAAACGCGGGCGAGTACATCGCCAGCCGCTCGGCCTCGGCGATGAATGAGACGTTGCTGTAGTAGGCCTGCACCGCCGAGCGTCCGATCGCTTGAAGCGTGGTTTTGGCGCGCAGGGGGCGAGGCAGGAAGTCCAGCTTGGGGAAATGGTCGCCGATGATCCCGACGGCCCGGCGCACGCGAAGCGGAAGCAGGCGCCGGGCGGTCTCCTCGGCCAGATGCATCTGGTATCGGCGGTAGCCCCCGAAAGTCTCATCTCCGCCATCGCCGGACAGGGCCACCTTGACCCGCTCGCGCGCCAGACTGGAGACTTGGAAAGTCGGCAGCGCGGAGCTGTCGGCGAAGGGTTCGTCGAAAAGACGCGCGTAGCCGGTCAGCAGATGGGTGTCATCGACGGCCACGATGCGCTGGTGATGATCGGTCGCCAGCAGCGTGGACACTTGCGCGGCAAAGCCGCTTTCATCGAAGCGCGGGTTGTCGAAGCCGATCGCGAAGGTGCTGACCGGCGCCGACGAGGCGCCGACCATGGCGGCCACCACGACGCTGGAGTCGACGCCGCCGGACAGGAAAGCGCCCAGCGGAACGTCGGCGATCATGCGGATGCGCACGGCCTCTTCGATGCGCGCGCTTAGTTCGCGCGCGGCGTCGTCGGGGCGGATCGAATGGTTCGGCTCGAACGCCAGATCCCAATAGCGGCGTGGCGAGGCCTGTCGTGAACCCGATCGGATCACCAGGCTGTGGCCGGGCGCAAGCTTGGAGGCAGTGGTATAGATGGTTCGCGGATCGGGCACGTAGCCCAGCGCGAAGTATTCCTCGATCGCTTGCTCGTCCAGCGTGCGGCGAAACTCGGGCAGCACGGTCAGGCACTTGAGCTCGGAGCCGAAAACGAAGCGCCCGTCGTTCAGGAAGCCGTAGTACAGGGGCTTGACGCCGAGCCGGTCGCGGGCGAGGAAAAGCGTCTGGCTGTTGCGGTCCCACAGGGCGAACGCGAACATGCCCCGGAAGCGCTCGACGCAGCGCTCGCCCCAGTTCTCCCAGGCGTGGACGATGACCTCGGTATCGCTATGGGTCTGGAAACGATGGCCTTGCGCGACCAGTTCGGCGGTCAGTTCCTGGAAGTTGTAGATCTCGCCGTTGAAGACGACGCAGACCGATCCGTCTTCGTTGAAAAGCGGTTGGCGGCCCGTCGCCAGATCGATGATGGACAGGCGCTTATGACCGAGCGCCACCCGAGGTTCGACGTGGATGCCTTGCTCATCCGGACCCCGGTGCGCGATCACGTCGAGCATCGTCTGGATGCTGCGTGCATCGTCGGTGGCGCCTGGGTTCGCTGTGGGGTGAAGGATTCCAGCGATTCCGCACATGGTAGTCAGATCGGAACGCGCATCGAAGCAACCATGGGCGGCGGCAAGCGGGGGCGCCTATTGTGCCGAAAACGGAGCACCGTAGAAGTAAAAGATTATGAAGTGGGCCGATCGATAAGGAGCCGGCTGGCCAGGGCAGGCGGAATCGGACCGGAAAGCCAGGCAACTGTGCGAGAATTCCCCGCGCGGCACACCTTAGGGCTGCAGATCAATCGGCTGCGAACTGGATCGGATCCGTGACAATTTTAACGCTTGTGGCCGGTACCCGGCCGAACTTTACCAAGGTGGCGCCCCTGATTCGCGCGCTCGAGCGCACGCAGGGCGCGTTGCAGTATCGGCTCGTTCATACGGGGCAGCATTACGACCGCACGATGAACGACGTGTTCTTCGAGGAACTCGGGATTCCCCAGCCGCACGTGAATCTAGCTTGCGGGGGCGGCAGCCACGCCGAGCAGACTGGCCGGATCATGGTGCAGTTCGAGCGCGAGATCCAGGCGAACCGACCGGATTGGGTGATCGTGGTCGGCGACGTCAATTCCACGCTGGCCTGTTCGATCGTGGCCAGGAAGATGGGGGTTCGGGTCGCGCATGTGGAGGCCGGGCTGCGCAGCGGCGACATGACGATGCCCGAAGAGATCAACCGGTTGGTGACCGATTCGATCTCGGATCTGTTCTTCGCGACCGAGCAATCGGCGTGCGCGAATCTGGCTCGCGAGGGAAAACCCGCCGAACGCGTGCACTTCGTCGGGCACGTGATGGTGGATAACCTGTTCTATCAGGCAAAGATCCTCGATAAAACGGATGTATCGGCATTTCCGACCGAGTCGCTCAAGCGGGAACTGCTGGGCTCGGCGGGGCGCTATGGGGTCGTTACCCTGCACCGTCCGGCCAATGTCGATGCGGCTGACACTTTCGAGGCAATCCTGGGCGCGCTGGCCGAACTGGCCGAGGGACTGCCGTTAGTGTGGCCCGTGCATCCGCGGACTCGCAAGCGGATGGTCGAGGGGGGATTGGCGGTGCCCAAGGGATTGATCCTGACTGATCCGTTGCCGTACATGGAGTTTTTGAATTTGTGGCGGGATGCGGCGATCGTGCTGACCGACAGCGGCGGTTTGCAGGAGGAGACGACCGCGCTGGGAGTGCGCTGCGTGACGATTCGAGACACGACCGAGCGGCCGGTGACGATCGATCAAGGGACCAATGTGCTGGCGGGCCTGGATCGAGGGCGGATCGTTCGATTGGCCACAGAAGCGATGAGCCGGGAGCCTCGTTCATCGCGACCTCCACTGTGGGATGGGCGATCGGCCGAACGAATCGTCGATGTATTGCTCGGAAACGCTTGAACTTGTCGAATTCAAATATTGGCAGTTGCAAATGATTGCAGGGCGTACATGAAAACGAGCGAAACCTTTGCAGGTCGATGGCTCGTGACCGGAGCTGCCGGATTCATCGGCTCTCACCTCGTCGAGCGCCTGCTCCTGGAAGGCGCGGAAGTCGTGGGGCTGGACAACCTGTCGACGGGATTCCGATCCAACTTGGAAGGCGTCCGCCGCGTGGTCGGTGAGCATTGGGATCGGTTCCGATTCGTCGAGGGTGACATACGCGACAACCAGGTCTGCCGGAACGCCATGCGCGGCGTCGACTACGTGCTCCACGAGGCGGCGCTGGGATCGGTTCCCCGATCCATCAACGCACCGCTGGATTCGATCGGCGCGAACGTCATCGGATTTTGTCAGGTGCTCGATGCGGCGCGTCTGGAGGGCGTGCGCCGGTTCGTCTACGCTTCGTCCAGCAGCGCCTACGGTGATTCGGAAGCCCTGCCCAAGGTCGAGGCGGTGACTGGAAAACCCCTTTCTCCTTATGCGGCAACAAAATGCTGTAACGAGACCTTTGCTGAGGTTTATGCCAGGACGTATGGGATCACCTGTGTCGGTCTCCGATATTTCAATGTATTCGGGCCGAGACAGGATCCTAATGGGGCCTATGCGGCCGTGATCCCACGTTGGATATCGGCCTTGTCGAAAAACAAGCCAGTGAAGGTGTTCGGAGACGGGTTGACCAGCCGCGATTTCTGTTACGTGGCTAACGTCACCCAATTGAATCTGCTGGCGGCCACGCATCCTTCACTGTCGGGACACGAAGTGTTCAACGTGGCTGTCGGCGGCCAGACGACGCTGCTCGAGCTCTACGACCTGATCAGATCAGGGCTCATGGAAGCGGGAGTCGACGTTTCCTGCGGTGTCCTCGAACACGAGGGTTTTCGTCGCGGAGATGTCCGGCATTCAAAGGCCTCGATCGCTAAGGCCAGCGAAGTGTTGAAGTATCGGCCGACTCATGACATCCGGCAGGGCATGCGGGAAACGATCGAGTGGTACTTGTCGTCCGCCGGAATCAACGCCTGGGTTTGATGGTATCGCCAAGCCCGGGCGCGATCTCACATATTCGCCCTGTCAATCAATCGGGAAGATGACGAGATCGCGGGGGGAATCGGTTTTCAAAGCTCCGGAAGTCAGAATCGATAGTCCGCTCCGATTAGCACCGCGTTCTCTGTATACCAGGCCAGCGAATCACCGTTGGTGGTCTGGTGGGAGTAACGATAACCGATGCCGACAGCCAGATGTTCATTCAGGCGCTGGTTGTAGTAGACCAGATGCTGGATCAGCGTACTGCGGGTCGAGTTCGTCTCTGTTTCGGAGCGTACAGCGCGCGAGATCAGATTGACGGTGCTGATCGGCGTCAGCTTGTGCTGGATGCGCGCAACGATGCCTCGTTGATCGAGGTCGTACAGGCCGCCACTTATGGCTGGCGTCTCCCCATCGACATGGGCGCCGTGTCTATCGACCTGAAAAAGGGTGAAGCTGAAATTCTCCCGCGGGCGAATCAGTCCCACGCTTACCTGAGCGGTGCGCATCCAGATCAACGGCGCGGAAACGATGCCGCCAGCCAGCGCCGATCCTTGGTCGATCGGAACCACGTTCTGTTGGTTGTGGCCGGCATCCGGCTGGCCGGTGGTGGCATTACCGCCGGGATTGTAGGGGTCACTACCCGAGCCCCCTGTCACCAGCGACGAGTCGTATGACATAAGAATCCCCTGGGAATAGTCAACCACTGATCTGTCGTAGCTGGCACCGAACACCCAGGAGGAGGCGCGTTGCGATATCCGCAGTCGGGAACTGTTGCCATAGTAGTTCTCGATCGTAGCGGCCGACAGGCTCGTGTGTTCGGTCGGGCGCCAAGCCATGTAGGCCCCAGGCCCCCAGCCGCCGGTCTTGCCGGAAGCGCTGCGCAGCCGATCGCTGTTGGCGTAATTGGCGGTGATTCCAGCCATCAGCGTCGACGAGAACTCATACTGAAGGCCGATCTGAACATCGTTGCGGTGATAGGAGTAGCCGGACTGGTAGTCGTATCGTTGCGCCTGAGCCAGCGCATTCCAGCCGAATTCGGTTCCTTTGAGGGGGCTTCGGATCTTCCCGAGGCCGGTGTTCCGGGTGACGTGATTACCACGACCGATGTCGACGTAGGTGGCTCCGTACATCAGCATGTACTGGGTGGTGTCGGGCGTTCCGCGCAGATAGTAAGGGGTGAAATCGTAGCGCTGATAGCGTGATCGGTTGTTCGATGAGGTCGAAGGGTCGAACGACGATGTGAAGAACGGCGAGCTGTTGATGTCGAAGACGCTCGCCCGTCCAGACAGCCAGAAGTTGCTATTCCCAAGTTGACCGAGGCCCATCGCCTGCAGTTCATGCCGTGCAGCCAACCGGCTTGTTGATTCGGTGTTGTAGAAATTGCGCAGCGAGTAATACAGCTTGCCCTGCAGCTTGGGGCGTTCGACGCTCGCGTAAACGTAAGGCGAAATCTCCAGGATCGTGCCGGAGACCTTGTTTCCCTTCGGGCCGAGGTTCAGATTGTCGCTGAAGGTCGCTCCGCCGCGCACACCGAGGGCGGTCGCGATTCCGGACTGAGGGTCGGGTGGCGGAGTGTTCAGGTATCTGAGCCCCAGCAGATCCAGTGTTTGCCACGGGTTGGCCGACTGCGCGAAGCTGCTCGCGCCATAGACCGAGATCGCGATACCGATCAAGCCTGCCGCGCTACTTCGGCGCGCCGTATCCATATCCATAGCCGTATTGTCCGTACGCTGGTGTGTTTCCGAGGCGATGCGTTTTGTTCAGCAGCAGATTCACGACTTCGCATGACTGAATCGTCGATAAGGCGTCGTCGACCGCCTGGCGGCTGGTTTCGCCGGCCTCGACGACTAGCACGATCTGACCCATGTGCTGCGCCAGCACCCGCGCTTCCGTGGTCAGCAGCAAGGGCGGAGAATCGAAGATCAGAATTCGGTCCGGATAGCGCTGGCTCAGCATGTCGAGCAGGCGAGTCATCGCCGTGCTGGCCAGGTATTCGGTCGCCAACGAATGGCGCGTGCCCGCGGTCATCAGCGAGAGATTCGGAATCGACGTGCCGAAGACCAGTTGAGCGATGTCGATCGCAGGGTCGACCAGCCAGTCCATCAGGCCGCGGCCGGCGGCGGGGATGCCCAGCTCGACGGAGAACGACGGCTTGGCCACGTCGGCATCGACCAGCAGCACCGAGATGTCGCGTTCGGCCGCGATGCTCAGCGCCAGGTTGATCGCGCAGAAGCTCTTGCCTTCTCCCGGCAGTGCGCTGGTCACCATGATCCGACGACCATTGGTGATGTTCTTGCTGTTCGCCCCGAAGGCGTTCGACAACAGCGGCCGTTTGATGACCCTGAACTCGTGACCCAGCCGGGTGGCGGGTTCGTGGGCCTCGTGTCCCCTGGCCTTCAGGATCGCCGGATCGATCTGCAGAACGGGAGGCTCGGGTTCGTTCTCGGTGACGGCGACCAGTGTAGGGGGGGCATGCGGCCTGCCTTCGCTTTCCGGTGCCACCCGAGGCGGCGCAGCGGCTCCCGAGGCGCCGGATCGTTCTGCGGGCGCCGGATCGGCGGCGGCGCCTTTGCGACCCAAGCGATTGATCGCACGTTCGATGAGACTCATGAGGGGTATCCGTTCGGCTCAGTGAGCCATTGCCCGAGAGAAGTAGTAGCCGATCACGGCCAGAAAGCATCCGACGTACAGCACGGTTCCAAGGGAGAACAGCGTGTTCAGGGACAGCGCGGCATGGCGCCGTCCGGACGGCGATTCCATCATCGATACGGCGCCGAGAACCGGCAGGCCGCTGATCCGGCGCAGCGTGCGCAGATCGAAGAACTTTGGTTGACTCTGGTCCCGCAGGAAGGCCACGCCGATGCCTGCCGCGATCGACGCGAGCAGCACGCCGACAAGCAGCATCGGCCGGTCCGGCCAGACCGGTGTGGTCGTCGCTCGTGGCGGGTCGACGACGCGGAATTCGCCGACGCCCGCGCTGGAGTCCATGCTGCCCGACATCTGCGCGGATTCGCGCCGGGAGACCAATTGCTCGTAGTTGTTCTTGTTCACGTCGTAGTCGCGATTGAGCTGGGCGTACTCGGCTTCGACTCGCGGAATCAGCTTGGCCATCTCCTGGATCTCGACATAGCGCCGCTCGGCATCAGCGACCCGGGCCCGTTGCGCGGCGACCTTGGCGTCGGCATCGGTGAGCGCCATCCGCAAGTCCTGGTACACCTTGTTGGGGATGGCGGAAGATATCGGGATCGGTGCATCGCCGGCCGAGGGCGCGGCTTGGGCGGCACGGCGTTCGGCCTCCATCTGCTGCTCGAGCTCAGCCAGCAGACGGCGGGTATTGATGACGTCCGGATGGCTGTCGGTGAAGCGCAGCAGCATGTCGTCCAGACGCTCGCGCAGCGCCGCGACGCGGGTTTCGAGCAGCGTGGCCCGCCGTTGTTGCATGGGAGCACTGGGATCCGACGAACTGATCATCGGTTTCTCACCGGACAACTGGCTGCGCACCGCATCACGGGAAAACTCGGCCTGGCGAAGTTCCAGCCGGGCATTGCTGACTTCGCGCTGGGCTTCGTTCGAGCGCGACACGTAGTCCTGCGCGAGGTTGGGCATTATCGCCAGATTGCGCAGCTTGAACTCCTTGAGCGCGGTTTCCGCGTCGACCAGCCGCTTCTCGTAGACGGTGATCTGGTCTTCGATGAACTTGCGCGCCTGCTCGGCGTCGCGTCGCTTGTCGCCGAGGTTGGACTCCACGAAGATGTCCAATAGTGACTGGACGACCTTGCGCGCCGCCGCGGGCGATCCGTCCTGGTATTCGATCGTATAGAGGTTGCCCTGGCCGCCTTTGAGCTTCAGCGACTTGGTCATTCCGTCGACCTGTTGCGACAGCTGGCTCGGCGTGCTCGATCGCAGGTCCAGGTCCGACATCCGGATGACCTTCTCGATGTTCGGGCGGTTCAGCAGCGTCTTGGCCATCATCTGGACTTGCTGGTCCAGGTTGGGCTGCACCGCGAGTCCGGTCATCAGCGGCTTCAGAATCGACTGGGTGTCGACATAGACCCGTGCCGAGGCTTCGTACCGGTCCGGGAGCCTTAGCACGTATATGGCGGCGATCGCTCCCACGACGATGGTGGTGGCCAGTCCCCACCAGCGATGCGACCACACGCCGGGAAGGATCGACCGGATGTTGTTCCAGAGTTCGAGCATGATGATTCCGGTCGTGTCAGAACCAGCTATTGGGGACCACGATCACGTCTCCCGGTAGCATTTCGATGTCGGCGCTCACGTCCCCGGATTTCAGCAGGTCGTTCAGCCGCACGTTGTACTGCGTCTTCTTTTCGCCGGACCGTATCAGCACCGCGCGGTTTCCGGCCGCGTACTCGGTGAGGCCGCCCACCGCCAGCATGACGTCGAGCAGGCTCATGTTCTGGCGGTACGGAACCGTCATCGGCTTGGCCACCTGTCCGATGACCCGGATCTGCTTGGCCGCGACGCCTTCGAACTGCTCGATCACGACGGTCACTTTGGGGTCGCGCACATACTTTTCGAGCCGCTCCTCGATGTCCGTCGCCAGATCGGCCGCACTTCGACCCGTCACGGATACGTCACCGATCAGCGGCGTGGAGATCTTGCCGTCCGGTCGCACGGGTACCTTGGCCGACAGCTCGGGGTTGCGCCACACGGTGATGTTCAACTGATCGCCGGGGCCGATCTCGTAGCTGTAATTGGAGGAAGAAGCCTTCTGCGGCGCTGGCGGCAGCTTGCCGGCGCAACCGGCCAGCAGCATCGAAACCATCGCTGCGATCAGCAGGCGATGGACGAAGCCTCGGGAAACGGAGATGTTGCGGTTCATTTCAGGTTGCCTTGAAGTTCGCGCGCGGCGGAAGCATCGGGCGAGTCGGGAAAGTCGCGCAGTATTGCATCGGATTCGGTGCGAGCGGTCGCCGAATCACCGATGCCCGCCAGGGCTTGCGCATAGTGGAGCCGGATGTCCGGCGCTTTGGGCGCCAGTTCGACCGCCTGCTTCAGGATCGGAACGGCGCGGCCGTATTCGCGCCGCTCGTTGAGGATGACGCCGTAGGTGTCGAGCACCGGTGCGAGCTTGGGGGCGAGCCGGTAGGCTTGCTCGGCATAAGCGAGCGCCTTGTCGTCCTTCAGGCGGTAGAGCGTCCAGGCCAGATTGTTGAGCGCCGCGGCGTTTCCGCCGTCGAGCTTGACCGCTGCCTCGTAGTGGTTGGCGGCTGCCCGGAAGTCGTTGCGGGCCAGCTCGCGATCGCCGGCATACATCTGCAGCGTCAGGTCGTTCGGCGAGGCCTTCAAGCGGTCTTTCAGCAGACGATCGGCTTCCGCGGTTTCTCCGGCCTGGATCAGAACCTGGTGCACTCTCATCACCGTCGCGGTGGGGGGCTTGCTGGTCTGCACCGCGCGTCGGTAAGGCACCAGGCTTTCCCGCAGCTTGCCGGCTTGCAGCAGCAGGTCCCCCTCGATCTGCCAGCCCGCGGCCTGATCAGGGAGATCCTTCTGCAACCGCTTCGCTTCCTGCAGTGCTCCATCGGGCTTGCCGCTGGCGGCCAGCGCGCTGGCCAGCATCGCGCGGGCGGGCACCGATCGGCTGTCGATACGGGTAGCGGCCTGGAAGTTCTCCACGGCGCCGCTCGGGTTCTTCATCTGCAGCTTGAACTGACCGACCCGACTCTGCACGGCGAAGTTCTGCGGGTACTCGCGGGCGAGGCGATCCATCGTGTCGACAGCCTGCTGCTGTTGGCCGCTGCGCAAAAACGCAATGACCAGCGTCTCGAGCAGTTCGGGGCGCCGCGGATTCAGCGGCAGCGCACGTTGCAGCAGCGGCACCGCGTCCGCTGCCTTGTCGTTCTGCATGTGATCGAGGGCCAGCGCGATCGTCGGCCGTACGGAATCCGGATCGGCTCGATAGGCCTTCTCGAGCACGGCGGTGACCTCCGCGTGGCTTGCTCCGCTATGCTTCATTACTTCGGCCAGCGCGATCATTGCCGCGGAATTCGCGGGATCCGAATCGACCAGCTTCTGCAGTGGAACGCGAGCCTGCTGCGGGTAGCCCTGCGCGATGTCCAGCGCGGCCAGGTTGCCATAGGACGTGAGGAACTTCGGCTCCAGCGCAATGGCTTTCTCGAAAGCCGCGCGCGCACCGGCTTGGTCGTTCTTGCCCATCAGGGCGATGCCTCGTAGCTGCGCAGCGCGAGCCGATTTGGGCGTCTTCTTTTCGAGGCGATCGATGGCGGCCAGCGCCTTGTCCCACTGGCGATCGCGCAACAGTGTTTCGATCAACGGGATGTCGGCCTGCGTGGAGCCCGGGTCGGCGTTCGATGCGGTTTCCAGTTCGCTCAAGCCGCCCTTGTGATCGCCCAGATCCAGCCTGGCCAGCGCCAACCCGACCCTAGGACCAGTGACTTCAGGTCGTTCCGAGACCGAGCGATCGAAGTAGCCGGCAGCCGATTTCGGGTCACGCGCGTGCAAAGCCGCTTCGCCGGCGATCGCGAGCAGATTCGGATCAGTGTTGCCGCGGTCGATCAGCGGTTTGACCACCGCCAGCGCTCGTTCGGGTTCGCCTTTCTTCAGAAGCGTGGCCGCCAGGAGCTGGGCACCGGCCGGCGCTCCCGGCGCATTTTCGATGATCTGCCGGCTTAGCGTTTCGGCCTGCTCGAGCGAGTCGAGCGCAAGGTTGGCGCTTGCCGCGTTGACGAGCGCCGGCAGGTAGTTCGGGCTGAACTTTAGCGCCAGCGTCGCACTGTCTCGTGCCGCTTCGTTCTTGCCTTGACGAAGCTGCAGCGCGGCCCGCTGCGATAACGCCACCGGCCAGCCGCGGACGATCTTGTCGATCGCGTCGAGTTGTTCGGCCGTGGCCTGGTCATTGCGAGCGTTGAACTCGAGCGCGGCGAGCTCGGAACGTGCCTGGATGTCGCGCGGATTCAGCTCGATCGCCTTGGTCAGCGATTGCCGCGCGCCGTCGATGTTGCCCAGGGTGCTACGGACCTGGGCCTGGTAGAGCAAGGCTTCCCTCGACTTGGGGTCGCCCGCGACCAGCGCATCGGCCTGCTCGGCGAGGCGCTGCGGCGTTTCCTTGCCCGTGGACAACTGCAACAGTCCAATCTTGGCCGTGGTCAGCCCAGGATCCAGTTCCAGCGCTCGCTGATACTCGCGCCGGGCCTCATCCTGGCGCCCCAAGCGCTGGGCAGCCAGCGCAGCGAACGCGCCGGCCTGGGCTTGCGCGGCGGGCTCGGTCAGCTTGATCTGCTGGGCTTCTTTCAGGTAGTCGGTCGGCGGCCTCGACTCGCTGAGGACCGACAACAGCTTGGGGCCGACCTGGTTGACGTTGGCGCCGGCTTCCAGTGCACGCCGGTATTCCTTCTCGGCGGCGTTCCAGTCATAAGCGCCGGCATGCAGGTCGGCCAGCATCACTCGGGCTTCGGCGTCGTTCTCGCGCGCCTGGAGCAGATTCTTCAGATGGATCTCGGCCGCCTTGCGATCGTCTTTCTGGATCGAGGCGCGCGCCTTGCTCATCAGCGCTTCCGGCGAATCGGAGCAGGCCGAAAGTAAGACGCCCGCTCCGAGCAGCGAGGCGGCCAGGGCGACGCGCAGCGCTATCCGCGTCGCGGAAGGCGCGAGGTGGGGCCTGGGCTGGTTCATGCTGGGTTGTTCTCCTGCCGGCGCATCCCGAATCGATCGAGCATATCGTACAGCGTGGGCCTGCTTATGCCGAGCAACTCCGCCGCGCGAGCGATATTTCCATCGACTCTCGCCATCGCTTTGAGAACGGCTGCCCGCTCGGCTTCCTCGCGTACTTCGCGCAAGGTCTTCAGTTCGGCCTCGTCGCCGGCGGCCAATCCCAGGTCGTCCGGCGTGATGCCGCCGCCTTCGGCCATGAACACCGCGCGTTTGATGCGGTTCTCGAGCTCGCGGACGTTGCCGGGCCACGGATGTCTTTCGATCGCATCGGCGGCGTCGGGCCGCAGCTTCAGGCGCTTGAGCTTGTTCTCTTCGCAGACCTGGCTGAGCAGGGCATTGGCCAGCAGGACCGCATCGCCGACGCGTGCGCGCAGCGGCGGGATCTCGATCACCAGTTCGCTCAGCCGATAGTAGAGATCTTCGCGGAAGCTGCCTTCCTTGATCCGCTCGAGCAGATTGCGATGGGTCGCGCAGACGACGCGGACATCGACCGGAATCTCCTCGCGGCCACCGAGGCGCTCGATGACCCGCTCCTGCAGAAAGCGCAGCAGCTTCGCCTGCAGCGCCATCGGCAGGTCGCCGATCTCGTCGAGGAACAGCGTACCCTTGTGCGCGGTCTCGATCTTGCCCGGCGTCTGCCGATGGGCGCCGGTGAACGCGCCGCGTTCGTACCCGAACAATTCGGATTCGAGCAGCGCATCGGGAATCGCCGCGCAATTGATCGCCACGAAGCGCTTGGCGCGGCGCGAACCATGCGTGTGCAACGCGCGCGCCATCAACTCCTTGCCGGTGCCGCTCTCGCCCAGCAGCAGCACGGTGGCATTGGCATTGGCGAGCTTCTCGACCTGGCGGCATAGCTTCAGCATTTCCGGGTCGCGAGTGATGAGGCCCGGCACGCTCTGCGAGCCCAGTTGCTCGACGAGCTTGCGCTGCTCGCTTTCCAGGTCAGCCAGGTTGAACGCCCGCGCGATCACCATGCCGAGCAGGTCGCCGTCGATCGGCTTGGGAATGAAATCGTAGGCGCCGCGGGCGACGACCTCGACGGCATTCTGGCGCTCGTTCTGGCCGGTCACGGCGATCACCTTGGTTTCGGGTGCGATCGCCAGGATCTCGCTGAGCGTGCGCAAGCCTTCGGAGGTTCCGTCGGCGTCGGGAGGCAGACCCAGGTCGAGCGTGACGACCGCCGGCCGGATGCGCCGCACCTGGGCGATCGCCTCCTCGCGGTCGGCGGCGAAGTTGACGCTATATTGATCGAACGTCCACTTGAACTGCCGGCGCAGCCCGGGATCGTCATCGATCATCAATAGTGCAGGCAGCGGGAGGCTCATGCTGAAGACTCAGTGGCAGACAGATGCGGATGGTGGTGCCCATGTCAGGGGTGCTCTCGACGGACAAGCTTCCCCCGATTTCCCGGATGTAGGCGCGACTTTCGAAGGCGCCGAGGCCGGTTCCGTTGGCCTTGGTGGTCGCGAATGGCTTGAAGTATCCGTCGCGCAGGAACTCTTCGGTCATGCCCGCGCCGTTATCGGCGACCTCGATCACGGCATCGGTTCCCCGGCGTCTGGCGCGGACGCGGATGCTTCCATCGGATGGGGTGGCCTCGACCGCATTCTGCACCAGATGGCCGATGACGCGTTGCAAGCGGTCTGCATGAGCCGACACGATGGCGTCGGCCACGTCATCATCGACCTCGACCTTAGGGGGCGGGGTCAGCGGACCCTTGGATGCGATGGCGCCGTGCACGGCAGCGCCGATCCTGATCGCGCTGGCGGCGTTGGGCGGACGCGGGCCTTCGCGCAGTTGCATCAACAGCCCCTGCATCCGGCCGACCACATCCTTGACCGTCTCGACCATGTCGGTCTGGAATTCGGGGTTATCTCGATGGCGTTCCGAATTACGGACCAGCAGCGATAGCTGCGACACCAGGTTCTTCAGGTCGTGCACGACGAAGGCCGACATGCGGTTGAACGACTCGAACTGCTGCGCCTGCACCAGGGCCTCGACGGTCCGGCGAATGAACAGGAAGCTGGCGACCTGATGTCCCGCGGCCTTGAGCAGGTCGCGAATCTCCCAGTTCAGTTGCTTGCCGGCCAGCGGCTTGGTCAGGAACGCGAGTCCGACCAGCGACTGCTCGTGCATCAGCGGAACGAGCAGCCAGGCGTCCGGGTTGCCTGTGAACCATTCGGGCGCGCCGATCATGCCCGCCGACTCGTCGGCCGTGCCGCTCGGGACACCGGGTTCGGAAGCGTCCAGGATCCATTCGCGCTGCTCGACCGCCCGCCAGAGGGGGGAGTCGGCAGCCACTTCCGACGGGGCATTGCAATGACCGAACGAGGCTCGCCGCAGCAAGGGGCCGTCGATCTGCTCCAGATACAGCGCTCCCGCGGGACTCTCGACGATGGCGGCGATGGCTTGCAGGGCTCGCAGCTCGATCGAGTCGACCTGTGCGGGTGCGGCCGATCCGGGCGAGCAGGTGCTGGCCAGCGTGTGAGTCAGGCGCAGCCACTCCCGGCGATAGTCGAAGCGGTAGCTGTAGAAGTGCTTGGCCAGGAACACCCGCAGCCGGGCTCGAAGGGAACCCGATCCGACGAGCGCCGATAGCGCGACCAGCGCCGCGAAAACGGCCACCGTGGCAACCAGCTTGCCGGCCGAGCCGCCGAAGTACTTCAGGTAATAGCCGCCGAGCGCGATCAGCGTGAGCAGCGCGCCGACGATCATCAGCGTGGCCGAATGGAACGCGATCTCCCGCGAGACGCTCACCTCTAGGCGCCATTGCGGATTGCGCGCGGCCGTCACCGCGATCAGCGGCACCAGCAGGGCGTTGACGATGCCTCGGGCCGACCACCATTCGGCATCGATGTGCCCGAACATCAGCGCATCGCTGTAGAGCACCAGGTCGTAGCCGAACTTGAAGGTCAGGGCGAGACAGAGGAATTTCATCGCCCAGCGCCGGTGCTTGGGCAGGTTGCGCCAGAGCTGCTCGACCGACAGCAGGCCGGCTACCGTGACCAGCAGCATAAGCGCCAACGCGGTCCGCGAGTCGGGGGCGATGTGTCGCAGCACCAGGCTGGTCACGGTGATCGCGACCAAACCGGCCGCGGCTGCGGTCAGTTGCCGCCGAGATCGGTCTGCGCGGGCACCGATGCTGGCCGCGAGGATGCTCAGGACGAAACCGATCCAGGCCAGATCGCGCAGCCGGTTGACGGCGTCCAGCAGCAGCGAAGGAATCGCGTAGTCGCCACGATCGAACGCGGCCAGCAGGCTCCAGGCGACTTCGGCCGCCACCGCCAGCAACAGCAGGCGGCCGGGGCCCGTGCCGCGACCGCTGGCCACGAGGAGCGCGAACAGCGCGAGATAGCCCAGAGCGCAGATGCCCAGGCTGGCGATCGCGAAAGTCTCCAGCAGCATGGACGTGCGCTGTTACAGCGCACCTTTGCGAAGAACGATGACCTCGAGCGTTTCGATGACGATCAACAGGTCCAGCAACAACGAATGGTTCTTCACGTAGTACAGGTCGAATTGCTGCTTCATCTTCGCGGCTTCCAGTGACGAGGTATAGCTGTACCGCACTTGCGCCCATCCGGTGATGCCGGGCTTGAGGCTGTGCCGCAATTCGTAGAACGGGATCTGCTCGCGGAGCTGGGCGACGATCTCGGGGCGCTCCGGGCGAGGACCGACGAAGCTCATATCGCCGCGAAGGACGTTGATGAGCTGGGGCAGCTCATCGATGCGGGTCAGGCGGATGACGCGGCCGACCCGCGTGACGCGGCTGTCGTTCTTCTGCGCCCAGCGCGCATCGCCGTTCTTTTCCGCGTCGTGACGCATCGACCGCAGCTTCAGGATCGTGAACGGCTGGCCGTTTTCGCCGACCCGCTGCTGTCGATACAGGACGGGAGCGCCGGATTCGAGGAAGATCGCCAGCATGGCCAGCAGCATCACCGGCAGGGTGATCAGCAGCAGCAGGGCGCTGGCGCACACGTCGAACGCCCGCTTGATCGAGTCGCGCCAGCCGCCGACCACGAAGCCGTCCATGCTGAGAAGCCAACTCGCGCGCAGGCCTTCCAGAGGCAGCAGGCCGGATTCCCGCTCCTGGAAGGAAACGGTATCCATGACCTTCACGCCCGCCAGCCGGCAATCGAGCAACTGGCGCAGCGGCAGCACGCCACCGCGCTGATCCTTGACCGCGACCACGATCTCGGAGATGCGCTGACTGCGGACGATGTCGAGCAGCCGGTCGTGATTCTGGCTGCCGGGCGTGAGGCCGGCGACCTGGTCCGACTGCACTTCATAAGTGCCGCAGATCTTCAGGTTGCGAAGACGAGGATTACCCTGGATCTGCGTCTGGAACTGGCGCATCTCGTCCGGGGAGCCGAGCAGCAGCATCCGGCGTTTCAAGCTGTCGATGTCGGACAGCCGGAAGAACACCAGCCGAACCAGCGCGATCCCGATGAGGCTGATGAGAGCCGAATAGAGCAGAACGCCCCGGCCGACATACACGTCCTGGAACAGATAGAAGACCACGCCCATCAGCAGCAGGGCCACCGCATAGGCGGCGATCAGCTTCTGGAACGTCTGCCGCCATGAAAGCAGCACATCCTGGTACATGCCGACGGCGGACATCGAGGTCATCAGCACGACGACGAACAGCGCGGCTTCGGGGTAGGGTTGATCGGTCGAATTCAGGCGCAGGTGATGCCCGAGCACCAGCGCCTGAACAAGCACCAGCGCTTCGGTGATCGTGAGCGCGACGATGCGAACCGACAGGTAATGGTTGAACAGCCGGATCATGTCTCTTGGCGCGGGCGGCGATTATTGGTGACAGCGCGTGGGCGAACGGCGGATATCGGCCGATGCACGGTCAGGGCTTGCATGTTATAGCCGTTTGCCGCTCTTCGGGGACTTGCAAGCACGCGAAATGCCTGGCCTGACAAGTTGTGACGTGCTTCGCGAGCTAATCGCTAAATTTTATCAAAAAAATTGGCGTCAGATCACTAAGAGAAACGATCGTTCGTTTTTTTCGGCATCGCGTTCAGAGTTTACATATTTTGACTTGTGTGTCACGACAACTGGCCTGTCATCCGAATCCGCCTCGAACAGGGCTCGGCCGGCGGCAGAATAGATCATCCGGATGCGGTTCCCGCGCTAGAATCGGCCGGATGATCAGCTTCCGATAACTGACTCCAACGAGAGGAACTCACGATTGGCTGCGCCCAAGCAGGTCCATGCACTGACGGTTGACGTCGAGGACTATTTTCAGGTTTCGGCCCTGGCGCCTTACATCCCACGCCAGACTTGGCCGTCCATTCAGTCGAGAGTGGAGGCCAACGTCGATCGCCTGTTGGCGATGTTCGACGAGGCCGGCGCCCGAGCGACCTTCTTCACGCTTGGCAGCGTCGCCGTGCGGCATCCGGCGCTGGTCCGCCGCATCGCGGACGCGGGGCACGAGGTCGCCAGCCATGGATTCGATCATTGGCGGGCAACCGATCAGACGCCGGAGCAGTTTTTGTCGGACATCGTGCGCGCACGCAATCTGCTGGAGGATCTGGTCGGACAGCCGGTCATCGGCTATCGGGCGCCGAGCTTCTCGATCGGCAGTCAGTCCCAGTGGGCGTTCGATCAGTTGCGGGCGGCTGGATATCGCTACAGCTCGAGCGTCTATCCGGTTCGCCACGATCACTACGGAATGCCGGATGCTCCGCGTACCCGGTTCCTGTCGAGGCCGGGATTGGTCGAGTTGCCGCTACCGACGGTGCGGCGCATGGGGCGCAATCTGCCGGCGGGTGGAGGGGGTTACTTTCGGCTTTTGCCTTATGGCTTGTCGCGCTGGCTGCTGAGCGGCTACTCGAAGGAAACGGGACAGCCCGCAATTTTCTATTTCCATCCGTGGGAGATCGACCCCGAGCAGCCGCGAGTGCCTGATGTGGACGCCAAGACCCGCTTGCGCCACTACATCAATCTTGATCGAACGCAGGGGCGGTTGAAGCGTCTTCTGCGAGACTTCGAGTGGAATCGGATCGATCGGCTTTTTGTCGTGGATGCGGGTTAGGAATGAGCTGAGCATTTCCCGATGCCAAAAGGCATCCAATCTGCATTGTTCAGCATACCTTAGAGAACTAAATCACGGCTTCAGAACCTGCCATGCTGCGAACCGCGCTCCTGATCGCGTTGCACGCGCCGCCGCACTCTTCCAGCAGTGGGGTTCAGCGGACGCTGCATCTTGCCCGGGAACTCGTCAAGCAGGGATGGCGCCCGATCATCATTACTGTCCCTCCATTCACGCTCCAGGAAAAGGTTGATCGATCCGTCGAACTCGTCGACGAGTTCGACACGGAGCGTGTTTTCGCTTTCAATGCGGCCAAGCATTTCGCGATCTTTCGTCGCTACCCTTCCTGCCTGGCGATACCGGACAGGTATTGGACATGGCCGCTGTTCTTCAGAATCCGAATGGCTCGGTTGATGGATCGATACCGGCCCGAGTTGATCTGGTCGACTCAGCCCGTTCCCAGTGCTCACGTCATCGCGGCATTCGTCAAGCGGCAGACAGGTCTTGCGTGGGTGGCCGATTTCCGCGATCCGTTGGTGTACGACGAAGGTCCAGCCGACGGGATGCTCGAAAGAAGACGATCCGCTCTCGAGAGAGAGGTCGCCTTGAACGCCGACTATATTACCTTCGCATCTCCATCCGCGAGAAAAAAATTCCTGGCGCGTCATCCGGAAGCCGAGGCGCGCTCATCCGTCATTCTCAACGGCTATGATCCTTCGATTTTTTCTCAGGGTTCCAAACGCCATGACCGATTTCGCGAGGGGCGCGCCAGGTTTCGCTTCGTTCATAGCGGCCACATCTATGCGGATATCCGGAACCCCTCCGGCCTTTTGAAGGCGTTACAACTGATCAAGCGTGATCAACCCGACATCTACCGATCGATCGAAGTGGTTTTCAGGGGAGGAGGCTCCGATGAATTGTTGCGGGCCTTGATCGCCAGGCACGAGGTCGGGTCCACCGTCCAAGTGCTTTCCGGTTTGCCCAGGGAGGCGGCCGTGCAGGAAATGGAAGAGGCGGATTGCCTGATCGTACTTCAACGGTCGGGTGCTAATGCCCAGATTCCGGCGAAGATCTACGAGTACGCGTGTTCAGGCCGGCCGATCTTGGGTCTGGTGGACCCGGCGGGCGATAGCGCGGCCGCTCTACAAGACATGGGATATTCCGCGATCTGCTCTCCGGACGATCCCGCGGCGATCCGGGATCTGATCGTCAGATTCGTATCGGACGTCCAGAAGTCCTCGCCCATCTGGCGTGTGGCCGATGATCGGATACTCGCGCGATTCACTCGCCAGGCGGGCAGCCTGCAGTTCTGCGAACTGTTCGAGCGTGTGTCGCGCTCACCGCTGATTTTCCGTCCGAGGTTACCAGCCAAGGACTACATCGGCTCGGTATTCAGATCCGCGACTCGCATCGCTTCCCCTCGAGGGCGGCGCGCGAAGCTGTCCGTCCTGACATTTCACAGGGTCCTCGAAGAAAAAGATGCGCTGTTTCCCTCGGAACCGGACGTGGAAGAGTTCGAGACCCGTCTTCGCTGGCTGAGCTCGCAGTTCAACTTGCTGCCGCTGGGAGAAGCCTGTGCGCAACTCTACGCCGGGACGCTCCAGGAGCGCGCTGCCGCAATAAGTTTCGACGATGGCTACTCGGCCACTCTCGAGATCGTGCTACCCATTCTTCGCAGTCTTAAGGTTCCCGCGACATGCTTTGTCGCAACGGGATTTTCTCGAAGCTTGATGTTCAACGACAGGGTGATCGAGGCCTTTCGCCACACACGGACCCAGTACCTGGACGCCTCGTCGCTGAAGTTGGGACGGCTCGATCTGTCGGATCCTAGGGCCCGTCGGCAGAGCCTGATCGACGTCATCCAGCGACTCAAGTACTCTCCCCCCGAGGAACGGGATGCGATTGTCGACGAGCTCGAGAAGGCGCTCGGTTATCGGGAAAAGAAGCCGATGATGCTGACCGAGGATCGGATTCGCCAGATTCATCGGGCCGGCATCGAGATCGGATCCCACACGCGCAATCACTATATTCTTTCCACTCTGCCGGATGAGTATGCGCGCCGGGAGATCATCGCGGGTCGTGATGACATCGAACGCATCACCGGCGTTCGTCCGACACTGTTCGCCTATCCCAACGGCCATTTCGGAGCCGATTTCGACGCCGGTCACTCTCAGATGATTCGAGACGCCGGGTTCAGGTTCGCTTTTACCACCGACACGGGCTGTGCCGGCATGGGTACCGACCCGTTTCTGATTCCTCGATTCACGCCTTGGGACACCACGCGGCTCAGGTACCGGGCGCGTCTACTGCTCAATAGTCTCGGCCTTCAGCGCCAGGCGGACATGGGAGACGCCGTTGTCCGCCCTTAGGCCACTCGACGAACAGGAGCGAGTGACGCCTTCGGCCCACGACAGCAAGCAGGCAGAGGATGTTCGGTCCAAGATCGCTCCTGCCTTTCGATGGGTGATCTCGGCCAAGCTGTGCATCCAGTTACTGAGTTGGATCGCAACCTTGGTCGTCGTGAGAATCCTCCAGCCTGGCGACTATGGGATCAATGCGATGGCCATGGCCGTCGTCGGGATCGCGACCCTTTTGGCCGAGTTCGGTGTCGGCACCGTCACCGTTCAGCATCCTGATCTGAAAAGGGAAACGCTGCAAACCTTGTTCCTGTTCACGCTGGTCTTACATTCGGTGCTTTTCGTGGCCGTGCTCGGCTGCACTCCGTTGATGATCAGTTTTTTCTCGGAACCGCGTCTGGCTTGGCTGCTGCCTGTGGCCGCGCTACAGTTTCCCATTCTCGCCTGGTATTCGATACCGAATGCGCTTCTGGAACGCCAGATGCGGTTTCGCGAGAAATCGATTGCGGACATCGTCGCGACAACTTTTGGCATCATCGCAACGCTGACGCTGGCACTGGCGGGAGCGGGCTACTGGGCCCTAATAGCAGGAACTCTCGTGACGACGTTGACGCGCGTGGTCTGGATCAACTCGATCGTCGACTGGCCAAAGCGCCCGGCCTGGGTTCGGTCAGAATCCGAGCGCACGTTGAGATTCGCCGGCGCACTGATGTTCTCCCGAGTGATTTGGCTCGCACAGGCTCAATCCGATGTGTTCATCATCGGCCGCATGCTCGGTACTCAATCGGTCGGGTTATTCACTGTAGCGAGCGAAATCGCCTTGGCTCCATTGATGAAGTTTTCAGCGCCGATAAGTAGCGTCGTGGTTGCGGCAGCTTCTCGCCTTCAGAGCGATCGGGCTGAGCTTGCCCGCTTTACCCAGAACACCGCTCACGGTGTCGCTCTGTTCGCGTTTCCGATCTTCTGGGGGGTTTCGGTCGTAGCCGATGTGATGATTCCATTGCTGTTCGGAGCACATTGGGCTGCAGCAGCGCCGATCGTTTCGTTGATCGCTATTGCGGGTCCGATTCGGGCGATGAACATCGCTTGGATGGCGGCCATCACGGCTACCGGTCAATCCAAACCGCAGGCTAGGATCGGTGTGGCCGCTTGCGCTGTCTTCCCGTCATCCCTTGTCGCAGGCGCTTGGCTGCACGGACTTGTGGGGGCCGCCGCCGGGTTCTCGCTTGCTGTTCCGCTCTTTTTCTTCCATGTCGCTTACGAGGTTCGAAGGGCGATGGGCTTTCCGATCGCTTTTCAGATCAAGCCGATGATTCTCCCTGCACTGGCTGCCGCATTGATGGCTGGCGCCGTCGTTTTGACTTCGCGATACCTGGGCTCGGACGGGCTCGCGCGGTTGCTTCCCGAGATCGGTGTGGGCATCGCCA
>JASGFT010000021.1:0-36604 GCA_047605425.1 Burkholderiaceae bacterium
CCTTGAACTTGTCCTGCAGGTCCTTGCGCGCGAACAGGTCGGCGCGGAACCAGTAGACGTTGGCGAACTGCTGGTCGGGCAACTGGTACAGCTTGCCGTCCGGCGCGGTCGTGAACGAGGTGCCGATGAAGTCCTTCAGGTCCAGGCCGGGGTTCGTGAAGTCCTTGCCCTCGCCCTCGATGTAGTCGGACAGCGGCATGATCGCGCCATAGCGGTAATGGGTGCCGATCAGGTCCGAGTCCGAGATCCAGCCGTCGTAGATCGACTTGCCCGACTGCATCGAGGTCTGCAGCTTCTCGACGACGTCGCCCTCCTGGATCAGGTCGTGCTTGACGACGATGCCGGTGATCTCCTCGAACGCCTTGGCCAGCGTCTTCGATTCGTACTCGTGGGTGGTGATCGTCTCCGACACCACGTGGACCTCCTTGACGCCCTTGGCCTTGAGCTTGGCCGCCGCCGCGATGAACCACTTCATCTCGTCGAGCTGCTGGGCCTTGGACAGCGTCGACGGCTGGAACTCCTTGTCGATCCACCGCTGCGCGGCCTGCTCGTCGGCGAAGGCCTGGCCGGTCCCGCCGGCCAGCATCGCGATGACGGCCGCGGCCAGCGCGGTCTTGTTCGTCCTCATTTCAATCCACCTCCTCGGTTCGCCCTCGTTGTCCGACTCGACGTCGACCGCCGCCGAGAGCAATCGGCGATTGGCGTGTTCCGTCGCGACGCGGCCGGCCTCAGCCGCGGCGCATGATCCACCCGAGCACCAGCATCGACGCGACGAAGCTGATCCACACGCTCGGCTCCTGCTCGAGCCCCAGCTTCTCGGCCAGCCAGCCGCTGATGCCGACCCAGAACAGGTTCAGGTAAGCGGCGGCCAGCAGGCCGATGAACAGCCGGTCGCCGCGCGTCGTGGCGATCGGCAGGAAGCCCTTGCGCACCGTCGTCGGCGAGCGGATCTCCCAGATCGTCATGCCGGCCAGCATCGCCACCACGCACGCGAAGAACACCGCCACCGGCGTCGTCCATACCATCCAGTCGAGCATGTCCGCCTCCCTGTCTTCGTTCGCCGCCGTCCGCTCAGACCCGGCCCATCGCGAAACCCTTGGCGATGTAGTGACGCACGAACCAGATGACGACCGCGCCGGGCACGATCGTCAGCGTGCCGGCGGCCGCCAGCACGCCCCAGTCCATCCCCGCCGCCGACACCGTGCGCGTCATCGTCGCGACGATCGGCTTGGCGTCCACCGAGGTCAGCGTGCGCGCCAGCAGCAGCTCGACCCAACTGAACATGAAGCAGAAGAACGCGGTCACGCCGATGCCGGCCTTGATCAGCGGCAGGAAGATCGTCAGGAAGAAGCGCGGAAACGAGTAGCCGTCGATGTACGCGGTCTCGTCGATCTCGCGCGGCACGCCCGACATGAAGCCCTCGAGGATCCAGACCGCCAGCGGCACGTTGAACACCAGGTGCGCGAGCGCGACCGCCAGATGCGTGTCCATCAGCCCCAGCGTCGAGTACAACTGAAAGAACGGCAGCAGGAACACGGCCGGCGGCGTCATCCGGTTCGTCAGCAGCCAGAAGAACACGTGCCGGTCGCCCAGGAAGCGGTAGCGCGAGAACGCGTACGCGGCCGGCAGCGCAACGGTGACCGAGATCGCCATGTTGATCAGCACGTAGATCAGCGAGTTGATGTAACCCGAGTACCACGACGAGTCGGTGAAGATCGTCTTGTAGTTGTCGAACGTCAGGTTCCTGGGCCAGAACGAGAAGACCGAGACGATCTCCTCGTTCGTCTTCAGCGACATGTTGATCATCCAGTAGATCGGCAGGATCGCGAAGACGAGGTAAGCGACCAGGAACACGGTTCGCCTGGCCGACGGCCGGTCCTGCGCGGCGATGGCGTCGGCCATGTCAGCCTCCTCCTTCGTCGACGCCATCCGACAGGCCGACGCGCTGCATCCAGTTGTACAGGATGAAGCACAGCAGCAGGATGACGAGGAAGTAGATCAGCGAGAACGCGGCCGCCGGCCCCAGGTCGAACTGCCCGACCGCCTTCTGCGTCAGGTACTGCGACAGGAAGGTCGTCGCGTTGCCGGGACCGCCGCCGGTGACGACGAACGGCTCGGTGTAGATCATGAAGCTGTCCATGAAGCGCAGCAGCACGGCGATCATCAGCACGCCGCGCAGCTTGGGCAACTGCACGTAACGGAAGATCGCCAGCTTGCTCGCGCCGTCGATGCGCGCCGCCTGGTAGAACGCGTCGGGGATCGCGCGCAGCCCGGCGTAGCACAGCAGCGCGACCAGCGGCGTCCAGTGCCAGACGTCCATCACCAGCACGGTCAGCCAGGCGTCGGTCGACGAGCCGGTGTAGTTGTAGTCGATGCCCAGCGCCGACAGCGCGACGCCGAGCAGGCCGATGTCGGTGCGGCCGTAGATCTGCCAGATCGTGCCGACGACGTTCCACGGGATCAGCAGCGACAGCGCGACGATCACGAGCACCGCCGACGCCTTCCAGCCGCTGGCCGGCATCGACAGCGCCAGCGCGATGCCCAGCGGGATCTCGACGGCCAGCACCGCCAGCGAGAACAGCACCTGCCGCACGAACGCGTCGTGCAGCTCGCCGTCGCGCATCACGCTGGCGAACCATTCGGTGCCGACGAACACGCGGCTGTCGGGCCCCAGGATGTCCTGCACCGAATAGTTGACGACCGTCATCAACGGCAGGATCGCCGAGAACGCGACGCACACGATCACCGGCAGGATCAGCAGCCAGGCCTTCTGGTTGATCGGCTTCACTGCAGCAGCTCCTCGTCCGAGTAGTAGCAGGTGTGCGCGTTGACGACGCCCAGGTGCAGCGACTCGTCGATCGGCACGTCGAGCGGCAGGCGCGCGCGCACCGGCGCGTCGCCGATCATCGCCGTCAGCATCCGGCACACGCCCAGGTGCTGGACGCGCAGCCGGCGCGCGCGTACGGCGCCCGGCGCGTCCGGCTCGACCCGCGCCAGGTACTCGGGCCGGATGCCGAGCTTCAGCGCGGGCGCGGCGGCGAGCCGCTCGATCGGCACGGCGGTCGACGCCGGCGCCACCGCTTCGCCGGCGATCGTCAGCACCGGCGAGCCGTTCGCGCCGTCGACGACGCGCGCCGGCAGGAAGTTCATGCCCGGCGAGCCGATGAAATGCCCGACGAACGTGTGCTCGGGCCGCTCGAACAACTGCTCGGCGGTGCCGGCCTGCACGACCCGGCCCTCGGACATCACGACGACCTTGTCGGCGAAGGTCAGCGCCTCGACCTGGTCGTGCGTCACGTAGACCAGCGTCAGCTTCAGCTCGCGATGGATCTGCTTGAGCTTGCGCCGCAGCGACCACTTCAGGTGCGGATCGATGACCGTCAGCGGCTCGTCGAACAGGATCGCCGCGACGTCGCTGCGCACCAGCCCGCGCCCGAGCGAGATCTTCTGCTTGGCGTCGGCCGTCAACCCGCTGGCGCGGCGCGGCAGCTCGCGCGTCAGCTCGAGGATCTCGGCCACCTCGGCGACGCGCCGGCGGACCGACGCGGCGTCGACGCCGCGGTTGCGCAGCGGGAACGCCAGGTTGTCGAACACCGTCATCGTGTCGTAGATGACCGGGAACTGGAACACCTGGGCGATGTTGCGCCGCTGCGGCGACAGCCCGGTCACGTCGCGGCCGTCGAACAGCACGCGACCCTGCGACGGCCGCACGAGCCCCGAGATGATGTTCAGCAGCGTCGTCTTGCCGCAGCCGGACGGCCCGAGCAGCGCATAGGCGCCACCGTCCTCCCAGACCAGATCGAACGGTTGCAGCGCATAGTGCGAGGGCTCGCTCGGATCGGCGCGATAAGAGTGAGCGAGCCGCGACAGTTCGATCCGCGCCATCTCAGCCTCCTTCCGGCGGCGCCTGGATCAGGCGGCCATCGGCGCCGAACACGTGCAGCGCCCGCGGCGACACGTGCAGGTCGACGCGCTGCCCGAGCTCGAAGCGCCGCACGCCGGTGAACTGCGCGACGATCTCGCCCAGCTCGGTGCGCGCGTACAGGAAGGTGTCCGAGCCCGACATCTCGGCCAGGTCGACGACGGCGGGCAGCACGACGTCGCCGGGGCGCGGCGCGACGTCCAGGTGGCTGGCGCGGATGCCGACCGTCACGTCGCCGGCCGCACGCACCGGCGCATCGAACGCGATCGCCGGCGAGACGCGGATCGTGCCGCCGTCGGCCCGCCCGGCGACCAGGTTCATCGGCGGATCGCTGAACGCGCGCGCCACGTCGATCGACGCCGGCCGCAGGAACACGTCGACCGTCGGCCCGTATTGCAGCAGCCGCCCTTCGCTGAGCACCGCCGTGTGGCCGCCCATCAGCAGCGCCTCGCCGGGCTCGGTCGTCGCGTAGACGATCGTCGAGTCGCCGTCGGCGAACAAGGCGGCGAGTTCCTCGCGCAGCTCCTCGCGCAGCTTGTAGTCGAGGTTGACCAGCGGCTCGTCGAGCAGCATCAGCGGCGCGCCCTTGGCCAGCGCGCGGGCCAGCGCGACCCGCTGCTGCTGGCCGCCGGACAACTGCGACGGCAGGCGATCGAGCAGGTGATCGATGTGCAGCCGCGCCGCCAGCGCGCGCACCCGCTGCCCGATGTCGGGCGCCTTGGCCAGGCGCAGCGGCGACGCGATGTTGTCGAACACCGTCATCGACGGGTAGTTGATGAACTGCTGGTAGACCATCGAGACGCCGCGTTCGCGCACCGGCACGCCGGTGACGTCGCGACCGTCGACGACGACGCGGCCCTGCGTCGGCGCGTCCAGGCCGGCGATGATCCGCATCAGGCTGGTCTTGCCGGCCAGCGTCGCGCCCAGCAGCACGGTGACGGCGCCCGGCGCCAGCGCCAGGTCGATCGGATGCAGGTGGACCTGGCCGCCGACCGATCGGCCGATCCCGTTCAGCTCAAGCCGCATCGCATTCCCCGCGCTCGATGTCCGGCACGCGCCGCGCCATCCACTCGGCCACCCGCTCGCGCTGCGGCGCGTCCAGGTGCAGGCCGAGCTTGGTGCGGCGCCACAGCACGTCGTCGCCGCTGCGCGCCCATTCGCGCGACGCCAGGTGCTCGAGCTCGGCCTCGTACAGGCCGGGCGCGACGGCCTCGCCCAGGCCGGCCGGATCGCGCGCGCGTCCGAGCGCCGCGTCGATCTGCGTGCCGTAGGCGTGGGCCATCCGTCGCACCATCGGCTCGGGCAGCCATGCGTACTGGGCGATCACCGCGCGCTCGAACGCCGTGAACGCCTCGTCCGGCCGGCGCACCGCCGTCGGCCCGAGCCGCGCGGCCAGGTCGCCGCCGGTCAGCGGCGCGCGATAGGTCCAGGCCGGCGCGCGGCGATCGAGCGCCGGCGCCAGCATGTCGATCGCGTCCTCGGCCAGCTTGCGGTAAGTGGTCAGCTTGCCGCCCCAGACCGTCAGCAGCGGCGCCCCGCGGTCGTCCAGCTCGAGCGCGTAGTCGCGCGTGACCGCCGACGGATCACCGGACGCGTCGTCGAGCAGCGGCCGCACGCCCGAAAAGCTCCAGACGACGTCCTGAGGGCCGATGATCCGGCGGAAGTAGCGGTTGCTCAGCTTGCACAGGTAGCGCACCTCGTCGTCGTCGATGCGCGCCGCGCCCGGATCGCCGTGCGCCTCGACGTCGGTGGTGCCGATCAGCGTGAACCGCTGCTCATAAGGGATCGCGAACACGATCCGCTGGTCGGTGTTCTGGAAGATGTACGCCATCGGGTGGTCGAACAGCCGCGGCACGACGATGTGGCTGCCCTTGATCAGCCGCAGGCCGCGCTGGCCGGCCTGCCCGACCTGCTGGCGCAGGAAGCCGGCGGCCCATGGTCCGGCGGCGTTGACCAGCGCGCGCGCGCGCAGCGCGTGCCGCCGGCCGTCCGGCCCGCGCAGCGTCGCCCGCCAGTGCGTGGCGCCGCGCGTCGCGCGCTCGCAGAACGTGCCGGTCAGGATCCGCGCGCCGCGATCGGCGGCGTCGCGCGCGTTCAGCACGACGAGCCGCGCATCGTCGACCCAGCCGTCCGAATACACGAAGCCCTGCGCGAAGCGCGGCTGCAGCGGCTCGCCGGCCGGATGCCGGTCCAGGCGGATCCTCGTCGAGCCCGGCAGCACCTCGCGACGCGACAGATGGTCGTACAGGAACAGGCCGGCGCGGATCATCCAGGCCGGCCGCATCGACGGATCGTGCGGCATCACGAAGCGCAGCGGACGGATGATGTGCGGCGCGTTGCGCAGCAGCACCTCGCGCTCGGCCAGCGCCTTGCGTACCAGCGAGAACTCGTAATGCTCGAGGTAGCGCAGGCCGCCGTGGATCAGCTTGGTCGCGGCCGACGAGGTGTGGCTGGCCAGGTCGTCCTTCTCGCACAGCACGACGCGCAGCCCGCGCCCGACCGCGTCGCGGGCGATGCCCGCGCCGTTGACGCCGCCGCCGACGACCAGCAGATCGCAGTCGTCATCGGGCGGATCGGCGGAATCGGGGGTGGCTTGCACGGTCAAGTCATTGCGTCGGCGTTCGAGCATTTAAGAACAAAAACGAAAGCAAAGCAATGCTGCCATGCCGCATAGATTTTCCTTATGCTTCCTTTTCATTCGCTTACCGAAACTTCGTTTACACTGGAGCCAGCCGGAACCAGACGAGGCTCGCATTCGGGTCATGCCGATCCATCCGAGACAAAAGAAGCTGCTCGACGAGGTGCGCAGCCGCGGGACCGCTCTCGTCGACGAGTTGGCGCGCCAGCTCGACGTCACGCCGCAGACGATCCGGCGCGACATCGGCCAGCTCGTCGACGCGGGGCTGCTCAGCCGCTTCCACGGCGGCGCGACGCTGCCGCAATCGACGACCGAGAACATCGCCTACCTGCGGCGAGTGTCGATCAACGCCCGCGGCAAGCAGGCGATCGCGCGCGCGCTGGCCGCGCAGGTGCCCAACGGCAGCTCGCTGTTCATCAACATCGGCACGACGACCGAGGAGGTCGCCCGCGCGCTGCGGCATCACCGCGACCTGAGGGTCGTCACCAACAACCTGAACGTGGCCGCGATCCTGGCCGACAATGCGAGCTGCGAGGTCATCGTCGCCGGCGGCGTCGTGCGCTCGCGCGATCGCGGCATCGTCGGCGAATCGACGGTCGACTTCATCCGGCAGTTCAAGGTCGACATCGGCCTGATCGGCATCTCGAGCATCGAGCTCGACGGCTCGCTGCGCGACTTCGACATCCGCGAGGTCAAGGTCGCCCAGGCGATCATCGCGCAATCGCGATCGGTATGGCTGGCCGCCGACCAGAGCAAGTTCGGGCGGCAGGCGATGGTGCAACTGGCGACGCTGTCGCAGATCGACGCGCTGTTCACCGACGCCGAGCCGCCCGCCGTGCTCGCGCGGATGCTGCACGAATCCGGCGGCCGCTACGTGGTCGCGCACTGAACCGCCGGCGCCGCCCCGCGAGGATTGACGGCGTACCGGCCCGACGACCACGCATGCGAGCCAACGACACAAGGCAACGAGAGGAGACCCGCAAATGCCGCTGCTTCTGGCGCTGGACCAAGGCACGTCGAGTTCGCGCAGCATCGTCTTCGACGAGAACGGACGGATCGTCGCGATGGCGCAGCGCGAATTCCGCCAGATCTACCCGTCGCCGGGCTGGGTCGAGCACGATCCGCGCGAGCTGTGGGACAGCCAGCGCGCCACCGTCCAGGAAGTACTGGCGGCCGACGGCGTCGACGTCGCCGCGATCGCCAGCGTGGGCATCACCAACCAGCGCGAGACGACGCTGCTATGGAACCGGCACACCGGCGAACCGCTGTGCAACGCGATCGTCTGGCAGGACCGCCGCGCCGAGCCCACCTGCGAGGCGCTGCGCCGGGACGGACTTAGCCCGCTGTTCCAGCAACGCACGGGCCTGGTGATCGACGCCTATTTCTCGGGCACCAAGATCAAGTGGATGCTCGACCACGTGCCCGACGCCCGGCGCCTGGCCGAGCGCGGCGAGCTCGCGTTCGGCACCGTCGACAGTTGGCTGATCTGGCGGATGAGCGCGGGCCGCCTGCACGTGACCGACGTCAGCAACGCGTCGCGCACGCTGATCTACGATATCCGCAACGGCTGCTGGGATCCGGAGCTGATGCGGCTGCTCGACATCCCCGAAGCGCTGCGCCTGCCGAGCGTCCATCCGTCGAGCCACGCGTACGGCCACACGGATCCGGCCGCGTTCGGCCACGCGCTGCCGATCGGCGGCATCGCCGGCGACCAGCAGGCGGCGCTGTTCGGCCAGGCCTGCTTCGAGGCCGGCATGGCCAAGAACACCTACGGCACCGGCTGCTTCATGCTGATGCACACCGGCGATCGCTGCCAGACCTCGTCGAACGGGCTGGTGTCGACCGCGGCCGCGCAGATCGACGACCGCCGCCACTATGCGCTCGAAGGCAGCGTGTTCATCGGCGGCGCGGTCGTGCAGTGGCTGCGTGACGGACTCGGCGCGATCCAGAAATCGTCGGACATCGAGGCGCTGGCCGAGAGCGTGCCCGATTCGGGTGGCGTCGTGATGGTGCCGGCGTTCACCGGCCTGGGCGCGCCGTACTGGCGGCCCAAGGCCAAGGGCGCGGTGTTCGGCCTGACGCGCGGCACCGGCATCGGCCACATCGCGCGCGCCGCGCTCGAATCGATCGCGTTCCAGAGCGCGGCGCTGCTCGACGCGATGCGGCGCGACGCGGTGACGCCGGTGACCGAGCTGCGCGTCGACGGCGGCGCCTGCTCGAACAACCTGCTGATGCAGTTCCAGGCCGATCTGCTGGGCGTGCCGGTCGTGCGCCCGCGCGTCACCGAGACGACGGCGCTGGGCGCGGCCTATCTGGCCGGCCTGCAATGCGGCGTGTTCGCGTCGCTCGAGCAGATCGCGTCGCACTGGCACGTCGACCGCACGTTCATCCCGACGATGTCGCGCGACGAGGCGCAGGCGCGGATGGCCGCCTGGGAGCAGGCCGTGCGCCGCACCGGCGACGAACCCTGATTCATCGGCGCTCGTGAACCGGGGGGCGAACCGCGGCCCCGGTCCTCGCCCCGCGATCGCCCGCCGATCGCGCTATCGGCCGATCGCCGTGCCAAACGCGATCGCGCTTACCAGTCGATCGTCTGCGCGATCGCGTCCGCGCACTCGCGCATCAGCGGCAGGAACTCGACCATCTGGTCCGGACGCGTGCGCGTGACCGGCGCGTGCACCGACAGCGCGGCCACGACGCGCGAATCCTCGTCGCGCACCGGCACCGCGATGCAGCAGATGCCGGCCAGGTATTCCTCGTTCTCGGTCGCGTAGCCGCGCGTGCGCACGTCGTCCAGCTCGCACAGCAGCTTGGCCGGATCGGTCAGCGTATGCACGGTGTGCCGTACCAGCGGCACCAGGCGGATCGCCCGCTCGCGGCTGCGCTTGGGCATCGCGCTGAGGAAAAGCTTGCCGCTGGCGCTCGCGTGCATCGGCACGCGCGAGCCGGCGCTCAGCATCGTGCGCAGCGGCCAGTCCGACTCGACGCGGTCCAGGTACAGCACCGAGCTGACATTCGGGATCGTCAGGTTGCACGACTCGCCGGTCTGCTCGACGAGTTCTTCGAGCAGCGCGCGGCGCGCGACGCGCGACGGCGAGCGCATCAGCACCTCGCCGGCGACCGCCGTCAGGTCGCTCGCGCAGGTGTAGCGCTTGCTGCCGGGTTCGCGACAGATCCAGCCGGCGTGCTCGAGCGTGGAAAGGATCCGGTAGACGGTGGGTTTGGGCAGGCCGACCTGGCGGCAGATCTCGGCCAACTGCGGCGGCGTATCGTGCCGCGCGATCATGTCGACGATCCGGATCGCCCGCAGGATCGCCGACCCGGCGGGAATCGCTTCGGCGGCGTTCTCGCAGAACGCGCTTTCGCTCTCTATGGCTTCTAGCATCTCGTTGTCTCCTCAACCGGCCGGTCTGGATCCCTGTCGGGAGTGCCGGCTCGGCCACATTCTTGCAGAAAATGGAACAGGCTGTCGCGTGTTCTTTACCGATCCGCGGGTTTCGCCGGAGGAATCGGATCCTGTCGAATGGGTCGGAGGAGCCGGCGGACCACCGTCTGCGCGTCGGCGTCCGGGGTCTGCCAGCCTGGAATCAGGCGCGGTCGGCAAGCTTCGACCGGACGACGCCGGCGACGATGGCCGCCAGCCGGAAGGCCGGCATCGACGCGAGCGGCACTCAGAACTTGTACTGGAGCCTGACCCAGGCGTTGCGCGGGTTGCCGTAGGTGTAGCCGTTGTAGCCGCCCAGGCCCGCGTAGTAGCGCTTGTCGGTCAGGTTCTCGATGTTGAGCGTGGCGCTCAGGTGCTCGTCGAACGCATAGCGCGCCATCAAGCCGATGAGCGTCAGGCCAGCCTGGGTCGCCCGGCCCAGTCCCGAGTATTCGTCATAGTGGATGTCGCTCTGGTAGCTCAGGCTGCCGCCGATCGTGAGCTTGTGCCATTGGCCGGGCAGCCGATAGGCGGTGCCGACGCGCAGCAGCCGCCGAGGGTAAGTGGGGTTGAGCGGACTGCCGTCGCCGTCGCGTTTGACGTGACGGGTGAAGCTCGCCATCACCTGCCAGCCGGCGACCGGTTCGCCGGAAGCCGCGACCTCGTAGCCCTGGCTGCGCGCGCCCGACACGGCTCGATAGGGAATGCTGCCGTCAGGCAACGGACCCGCGCGGGCGTCCTCGACGGCGATGTTCTCCTCGCGGGTCCTGAACACGCCCAGACTGGTGTTGAGCCCCCCGTCGAAATGCTCTCCCTTGATGCCGATCTCGTAGTTCTTTCCACGCCTCGGCGGCAGCAAGGCATTGCCGGCGTCCCGGACGGTATTGGGCCTGAAGATGTCCGCGTAGCTGGCATATGTCGAATACGTGTGGCTCAGGTCGTACACGATGCCGGCATAAGGCGTGACGACACCGCGTTCCCTGGCCGGCTCGGAGGCCGTCGTGGTGCCGGCCGGCGCGCTGCGATTGGTCGAGGCGTCCTCGTACCAGGTCGCTCGCGCCCCCAGAATCACGGACAACGGTCCCCAAGGCTTCAAGCGCGTCGAGCCGTAGATCGCCTTCTCGGTCGTTGCCCCCGACAGCGTGTAGGACGCGTAGGGAAAGCTCGCGGGCTTCGGGAAATCCTGCAGCCGATAGAAGTTCAACGGCCGCGTGTCGAAGTAACCCGATGACGCCATGTTGGTGTCGACGCGATAGTCGTAGCGGTTGTAGCTGACCCCTACCACGGCATCATGGACCCGCCCGAAGGCCTCGAAGGGCCCTTTGACGAAAGCATCGAACGAACGATTCTTCGCGTCCGCCGGGTTGTCTCGTATATCGATCGTCGAGTCGCCCGACGCGTCGACCGGATAGTAGATGTTCAGATCGCCGGATGTCCGCTTGCGCCGCGTCTTCAGGTAGCTCGCGTCGAGCCGCAACTGCCAGCCGTTGTCGAACCGGTGCGCCAGGCCCACGAATACCTTGTCGGCGTACATGTCCCAATTGCTCCAGCGCGCGCTGGAACTGAACGAACGCCGAAGGTCGGTACGCGAACCGTCGCTGAAGAACAGCGGGCTCTGACCGAAATTGGCCCCGTCGATGGCGGTCTTCTGATGCTCGACTCCGACGGTCAATCGCGTGCTCGAGGCCAGGTCGGCCTCGACGATACCGTAGAACACGTCCTCCGCCGTCTTCTTGGACTCGACGAAACCGTCGCCGGCGATGCGCGAGGCGACCCATCGCGCTCGCAGCGTTCCGGCCGCATTCAACGGGCCTCCGACGTCGATCGCCACGTGATGACGATTCCACGAACCGACGCCAGCCGTCACCTGGCCGGAGAATCCGGAAGTCGGCCGCTTGCGGATCAGATTGATCACGCCGCCCGGATCGCCGACGCCATTGAGCAGACCGCCCGGGCCGCGAACGATCTCGACGCGATCGTATAGCGCGGTACTGACCATGCTGTATTCGCCGGCCACGGAGTTGAAGGCGAGCGTCGGCACGCCGTCGACCATCTTGTTGAGTTCGAAGCCGCGCGACGTGAAGATCACGCGCTCGTCCAGCCTGTCGCTGACGACGCCCGGCGCCTGGCGCAGCACGTCGTCGAGCGTGGTCAGGTTCTGGTCTTCGATCTGCTGGCGCCCGATCACGCTGACGGACTGCGGAGTCTCGCGCAGCGACAGGTCCATGCGGGTCGAGGCGCTCGCCGAGCGCGCCGCATAGGAGCCGCTGCCCTCGGTGACCGCGCCGGCGCTCGCGTCGACCGTCGACGACACCAGCACCGCCGGCAGCGTCGCGCCGCCCTGCGGTGCCGAAACCGGGGTGCCTGCCCGCGCGGCCGCCACCGGGCGCAACACGTACCCGCCAGCCGTCTTCTCGGCGACATGACCGCTGCCGCGCAGCAGCATGCCGAACCCCTCGTCCACGTCGTGGCTGCCTTGGATTCCCGGCGATTCGAGCCCCCGGATCTGGTTGGCGTCCAGCGCGATCGACACGCCGGACTGCTGCGCGAAGCGATTCAGCACCTCGGCCAGCGGGCCTGCCGGCACGTCGTACCGAACGGCCGACACCGTCGCCTGGGCCCGCGCCTGCCCGGCCGCGCCCGGCGACAGCGCGGCTCCCATGACCACGAGAACGGCAAGTGCCGACGATGCGCGACGGGCCGACGATCGCGGGACGAAGCCGACCGTACGAGAATCGGTCAGGACGAGTTCGGATACAGGCATGGCGTGGAATTCCTCGATTCGTGGATCTCTCGACGTGCTTGACGAGCGAAGAACGAAAAGAGGAACTGCCGCGCGCGAGAATTTTCCGGCTCGCGCCGGCTCCCGAGCCGGCCGGATCAGCGAGCGGATGCCGGCGGCGCGTCGACCAGTACGATCCAGGACGTGACGGTGCGGATGCGCAGAACGGGGAAACTGGTCCTCAGCAAGGCCAGCGCGCGGTCGGTATCGTCCAGCGGCAGCACGGCGCTGACGCGCAGGCCCTCGATCTGCGCCCGATCGTAATGGATGCTCCCGGGCCGGTGGCGAGCCAGTTCGTCCAGCACCTCGGCCAGCGGCCGGTCGTCGACCACGAGTCGATGGTGCCGCCAGGCATCGGACAGGCCGCGCGCGTCGATGACCCGGGCCGGACCAACGGCATCGACAGTGATTCGCACGCGCTGGCCGGCTGCGATCTCGGCGGCCTCGCGGCTGCCGGCGATGCGCTGGGCGGCGGTCTGCACCGCCACGCGCGACTCGATCATGCTGAGGACGGTCGCATCGGGCTGGCGGTCGACCACGAAGCGGGTGCCCAGCGCCCGGATGCGACCGTGCTCGGTCTCGACGACGAACGGACGCGTCGCGTCGCCGGCCACCTCCACCAGGATTTCGCCCTGCACGAGATCGATGGCCCGGCGGTGCGCGTCGTAGCGCAGGTTGACGGCGCTGGCACTGTTCAGCGTGATGCGAGTGCCATCGGCCAACGTGCGGGTTTCCCATTGGCCGGTGGTGGTACGAAGATCGGCCATCAGGTAGCTCGGCGGCCAGGCGCGCAGCGCCACCCAGGCCGGCGCGGCCAGCAACCAGGCGACGACGAGCGTCCTACCGATGCGTTTGATCCGCCGCCGCCGATCGCCTGCCAGGGCGGCCGCCAGCCCGGCCCGCGCCGGGCGGGCTCCGCCGGCCTCGCGCATGGCCTGCATCTGATCGACGAAACGCTCCATGCCGCGCGCGGCGGCGGCGTGACGCGGATCCTCGCGCTTCCAGGCATCGAACGCCTCGCGCGCGCGAACGCGCTCGGCCTCGTCGTCATCGGACAACCGGACGATCCATTGCGCCGCCTGTTCGGCGAGTCGGTCATCACGGACGTCCGGAGCCGGAACGGCGGCGGATCGGTTCATGATCAGCCGCGGTGCTCGTCCAGCGCCGGGCAATGGACGCGGCAGTGCAACAGCGCCTGCACCAGGTACTTCTGCACCATGCGCTTGGAGACGCCCAGCTCGGCGGCGATGACGGCCTGGGGCTGCTCGTCCAGATAGTGGCGCAGGAACGCTTCGCGCGCGCGAGGCGCGACGCCCCGCAGCGCCGTGCCGATCTGCTCCAGCGCCTGCACCGCCATCAGGATGTCGTCGGGCGACGGGTAGCCGGGCAGGCTCCGCGCGAGCAGCGCCAGCTCCTGCAGGTAGGCTTGCTCGATCGCCTGCCGGCGCGAACGATCCACCAGCAGGCGCTTGGCCGTGGTGCTCAGATACGCGCGCGGCTCCTGGAGGCCGAGCAGCGCGTCGCGCGAGGCGACGATGCGCAGGAACGTGTCGTGCGCGACGTCGGCGGCGTGGTGCGTGCAGCCGAGCCTGCGACGCAGCCAGGCCAGGAGCCAGCCATGGTGGTCGGCATACAGGTCGCGGATGCGTTGCTGTTGAAGCGCGGGCTCGATGGCGGACACGATGACTTCCAATGCCTGGCGGCCCAGCGGAAAGCCGTCGCGCAGCAAATGAGAATTATTCTTTTCATGATATCGGATCCGTTCCGATCGCGGCAAACCCCGTCCTCTGCTTCAACACCGGCGCTCCCGGTGCCGGTCCGATCGATGCCGGATCGCATCACGATGCCCGACACGCCGCCATGACCTCCGAGGTCATCGCGCGCGGCGCGGGCCCGATCGACAATCGGGCTCGCCACGACCCACGGAGCCCATGATGTCCGCGACCTCCGCCCGACCGC
Organism: Burkholderiaceae bacterium; assembly: GCA_047605425.1. Lineage (GTDB taxonomy): Bacteria > Pseudomonadota > Gammaproteobacteria > Burkholderiales > Burkholderiaceae_E > JAKPAM01. Next base: position 14,726 of record JASGFT010000021.1, read on the forward strand.
CCCGCCGCGATGCCCTGAGCCGCGGACGACGCCCCCCGACCGATGCCGGGCCGGTGCCGGCCGACGCCCCGCTGTCTCGCTCCGGCGAAGCGCTCGCGACCGCGGTGCTGCTGACCGGCACCTTCATGGTCGTTCTCGACTTCTTCATCATCAACGTCGCGCTGCCGACGATGCAGCGCCAGCTCGGCGCGACCGACACGCAGACGCAGTGGTTCGTCGTCGCCTACGGACTGGCGTACGCGTGCACGCTGGTCGCCGGCGGCCGGCTCGGCGAACTCTACGGTCATCGGCAATGCTTTCGCGCCGGCATGCTGACCTTCCTGCTGGCCAGCGCGGCCTGCGGCGTCGCTCAGGGGCCCGGCGTCCTGTGCGCGGCCCGTGCGCTGCAGGGGCTGGGCGCCGCGCTGGTCTCGCCGCAGGTGCTGGTGCTGCTCGGCAGGCTGCTGCCCGCCGCGCGCCAGGCCCGGGCGTTCTCGTGGTACGGGCTCGTGCTCGGCGTGGCCAGCACCGGCGGACAGATCCTCGGCGGGCTGCTGCTCGCGTACGCCGGCGCCGACTGGGGCTGGCGGGCGTGCTTTCTCGTCAACGTGCCGATCTGCGCGGCGGCGCTGGCGCTGTCGAAGCGCGCGCTGCCCGCCGAACCGCGGCGGCCGCGCGGCGAAGCCGACGTCGCCGGCATGGTGCTGGTCTGCATCGGCATGCTGCTGCTGATCGGGCCTATCGTCGAGGGACGCGACGCGCACTGGCCCGCGTGGACCTGGCTGAGCCTGGCGGGCGCCGCGCTGGCCTTCGCCGGCTTCGCCCGGCGGCAGCAGCGCCTGGCGCGGCAGGGACGGCCGGGCATGATGCCGCCGGCGCTGCTCGCGCATCGGGGTTTCCTGATCGGCCTGGCGGCCACGCTGGCGTTCTACGTCGGCAACGCCTCGCACTACTTCGTGCTCGCGCTGTACCTGCAGCGGGGGCTCGGGCTGGATCCGCTGCGGGCCGGCAGCGTGTTCGCGTGCCTGGCGGTCGGATTCATGGCGACGACGCTGAGCGCGTCCCGGCTCAAGCGCCGCTTCGGCGACCGGACGCTGGCCGGCGGCGCCGCGGTGCTGGCGGCCGGGCATCTGGCGCTGTGGGTCGTGCTGTCGACCGTGCTGCCCGCCGCCGGCGGCCCGGTCGCCGCGCCGGCGATGGCGGCGCTGTGCGCGGCGCTGGTCGTCGAGGGGCTGGGCATCGGCATCGTCATGGCGCCGCTGGTGGCCACCGTCGTCGCGCTGCTGCCGCCGCGGCACGCCGGCGTCGGCAGCGGGCTGATGACGACCACCCACCAGGCGGGCAACGCGCTCGGCGTCGCGTTGATCGGCCTCGTGTTCTTCTCGGCCGGCGGCAGCGGCCCGGACCTGGACGCCACGCGGGCGCTGCGCGCGAGCCTCGTCGCGCTGACCGCCAGCAGCGCGCTCGCCGGCTGGCTGTTGTGGCGGCTCGGCAGCCAGCGACCGATCACGGAACCGGACCTGACGCCCGGCTGAACGATCGCCCCGCTTCGCGGGCCGCCCCGGCCTCGGCGGCGGCGTCGCGCCGGCCGCCTGATCGAATCGCCGTGCCGCCCCGATCGCATCGCCATGCCTCCCGATCGCATCGTCGCGCTGCCCTGATCGAATCGCGACGCCGGACTGATCGCATCGCCGTGGCGCCTGATCGAATCGCCGCGGCGTCCTATACTCGCGTGATGCAAGATCGATCCTCTTCCTCGCCTCCCTCCTCGTCCCCGGCCGCGACGACGCGCCGCGTGGTCGCCGTCACCGGCGCGGCGCGCGGCATCGGCCTGGCCATCTGCCGCGAGATCGTCCACGACGGGCAGTACGTGATCGCGATCCTGCGCAACTCGGCGCGCGTCACCGAGGTGCAGGCCGAGTTGGGCGAACACGGCCGCGCGGTCGTCTGCGACGTCGGCAGCGACCGCTCGGTGACCGAGCTGTTCGCGAACATCCGCCGCCATGAAGGCCACCTCGATGCGCTGGTCAACAACGCCGGCGTCATCGAGCCGATCGGCCGGATCAGCGAGACCGACGCCGAACAATGGGCGGCGGCCATCGACGTCAACCTGGTCGGCGCGTATCGCTGCGTGCGCGCGGCGCTGCCGCTGCTGCTGGCCAACCCGCCGGCCACCGACGGCCAACGCGGCCTGATCGTCAACCTGTCCAGCGGCGCCGCGCACCGGCCGCAGGAAGGCTGGTCCGCCTATTGCGCGTCCAAGGCCGGCCTCGCAATGCTGGGCCGCTCGATCGATCTCGAATACGGCGCCCAGGGCATCGCCGTGACCGGCTTCGCGCCGGGCGTCGTCGACACCGGCATGCAGGGCCAGATCCGCGCGTCGGGAATCAACCCGGTGTCGCGGCTGCCGCGCGAATCGCTGGCGCCGGCGATCGGACCGGCCCGGATCGTCGCGGCGCTGGTCCGTCATTGCCCGGCCGAGTACCGCGGCCAGGAGATCGACGCGCGCGACCCGGCGATCGCCGGGCTGGTCCGCGCCTGAGAATCGGTGAACGAATCAGCCACGCCCGAGCGGCGCGTCCGATTCGTTCACCGATTCCGAGACTTCGGGCGCGGCGCCGGCGTGCGGGCCCGGCGCCGGCGATCAGGGCGCCGGGCGCGGATCCCGTCCGCCGCCGCGCGCGTCCCCCGCCTTTATAATGCCGGGTTTGGCCGGTGCCATCCGCCGGCCGGCCGCGCCCGCCCGGGCGCGCCCCTCTTTCGCCCGGTACCAGACGTCTCCATGCAAGACAAATACATCCCCCGCGAGGTCGAGGCCCAGGCCCGCCAGTACTGGAACGACATCGACGCTTATCGGGCGATCGAGAACGACCCGCGCTTCCCGAAGGGCAAGTTCTACGCGTGCTCGATGCTGCCGTATCCGAGCGGCAAGCTGCACATGGGGCACGTTCGCAACTACACGATCAACGACGTGCTGTACCGCTACCTGCGGATGAACGGCTACAACGTACTGATGCCGATGGGATGGGACGCGTTCGGCCTGCCGGCCGAGAACGCGGCGATGGCCAACCACGTCGCGCCGGCCGAGTGGACGTACTCGAACATCGCGTACATGAAGCAGCAGATGAGCGCGATGGGGCTGGCGATCGACTGGCGCCGCGAAGTCACCGCCTGCAAGCCCGACTACTACAAGTGGAACCAGTGGATGTTCCTGCGGATGCTCGAGAAGGGCATCGCTTACCGCCACACCGGCGTCGTCAACTGGGACCCGGTCGACATGACGGTGCTGGCCAACGAACAGGTCGTCGACGGGCGCGGCTGGCGCACCGGCGCCGTCGTCGAGAAGCGCGAGATCCCGATGTACTACCTGGCGATCACGCGCTACGCCGACGAGCTGCTGACCGACCTCGAGCCGCTGGGCTGGCCCGAGCGCGTCAAGACGATGCAGCGCAACTGGATCGGCAAGTCGACCGGCGTGCGCTTCGCGTTCCCGCACGAGCTGCGCGACGCCGACGGCCGGCCGATCGGCGACGGCAAGTTGTACGTGTTCACGACCCGCGCCGACACGATCATGGGCGTGACCTTCGTCGCCGTCGCGCCCGAGCATCCGATCGCGCAGGCGGCGGCCGTCGGCAATCCGGCGCTGGCGCGCTTCATCGACGAGTGCCGGGCCGGCGGCGTGGCCGAGGCCGACATCGCGGCGCGCGACAAGGAAGGCGTTCGCACCGGCCTGACCGTCAGGCATCCGCTGACCGGCGAAGCGGTCGACGTCTGGGTCGGCAACTACGTGCTGATGAGCTACGGCGACGGCGCCGTGATGGGCGTGCCCGCGCACGACGAGCGCGATTTCGCGTTCGCCACGCGCTACGGGCTGCCGATTCGCCAGGTGATCGGGCTGGCCGACGGCAGCGGCGCGTTCGATACCTCGCAGTGGCAGCCGTGGTACGAGCACAAGCACGACGTCGTCTGCGTGAACTCCGGCGCTTATGACGGCCTGTCGCACGAGCAGGCGGTCGATCGGATCGCCGCCGACCTGGCGGCCAAGGGGCTCGGCGACAAGAAGATCCAGTACCGGCTGCGCGACTGGGGCATCTCGCGACAGCGCTATTGGGGCACGCCGATCCCGATCATCCACTGCGACGACTGCGGCGCGGTGCCGGTCCCTTATGAAGACCTGCCGGTCGTGCTGCCCGAGCACCTGGTGCCGGACGGCAGCGGCAATCCGCTGAACCGCGACCAGGCGTTCCTGCGTTGCGCGTGCCCGCGCTGCGGCAAGCCCGCGCGCCGCGAGACCGACACGATGGACACGTTCATCGACTCGTCGTGGTACTACATGCGCTACTGCTCGCCGGATGCCGCGGACGCGATGGTCGACGAGCGCACCGACTACTGGATGCCGATGGACCAGTACATCGGCGGCATCGAGCACGCGGTGCTGCACCTGCTGTACGCGCGCTTCTGGACCAAGGTGATGCGCGACCTGAAAGGCGTGTCTGCCCGCCACGGCGCCGAGCGCGGCCTGGTCACGTTCGACGAGCCGTTCACCAACCTGCTGACGCAGGGCATGGTGCTGTACGAGTCGTTCTATCGCGAAGACGAGGCCGGCAAACGCACCTGGTACAACCCGCTGGACGTCGAGCTGCGGCACGACGACAAGGGCCGGCCGGTATCGGCGACGCTCAAGGCCGACGGCCAGCCGGTGCAGCTCGGCGGCATCGAGAAGATGTCCAAGAGCAAGAACAACGTCGTCGACCCGCAGGGCTTGATCGACCAGTACGGCGCCGATACCGCGCGGCTGTTCACGATGTTCGCCGCGCACCCCGAGCAGTCGCTCGAATGGTCGGGCTCCGGCGTCGAGGGCGCGCACCGCTTCCTGCGGCGGCTGTGGAGCTTCTGCCACGCGCGGCGCGACGCGGTCCGCGGCTCGGGCCCGCTGGATCCGGCCGCGCTCGGCGACGCCGAACGCGCGCTGCGCTACGACGTGCACTCGGTGCTCAAGCAGGCCAACTACGACTTCGAGCGCCTGCAGTACAACACCGTCGTGTCGGCCGGCATGAAGCTGCTGAACGCGCTCGAATCGTTCGCCGGTACGGCGACGCCGCAGGGCGCGGCCGCGCTGGCCGAAGGCCTGCGGATCCTGGTCTGCGTGCTCAGCCCGGTCGTGCCGCACGTCACGCACGCGCTGTGGAACGAGCTGGGGCTGGCCGAGCGCCACGGCCCGCTGCTCGACGCGGCCTGGCCGCAGGTCGACGAGAGCGCGCTGGTACGCCGCGAGATCGAACTGGTGCTGCAGGTCAACGGCAAGGTGCGCGGCGCGGTCCGCGTCGCGGCCGACGCCGACCGGGCCGCGATCGAGGCCACGGCGCTGGCCAGCGAGCCGTTCGCGCGCCTGGCCGAAGGCAAGCCGGCGAAGAAGGTCATCGTCGTGCCCGGCCGGCTCGTCAACGTCGTCGTCTGATGCGAACGACCACTCGACTTCCGCGGCCCGACGGGCTCGACGGCCAGTTCGACCGCCGGCTCGACCGCCAGTTTGACCGCCGACTCGGCGGCCAACTCGTCCGTCGACTCGACAGCCGGCGGCGGCTGCTGCGCGCGGCGGCCGGCGGCGGCCTGCTCGCGCTGGCGGCCGGTTGCGGCTTCCATCTGCGCGGCTCGACCCCGATGCCGTTCAAGACGCTGTACCTGCCCGCCGGCAACACGTCGATGGCCGCCGACCTGCGGCGCGCGTTCGCCAATACCAACACGCGGCTCGTCGATTCGCCGAAGGACGCCGAGGCCCGGCTCGAGACGCTGCTCGACACGAAGGAAAAGGAGATCCTGGCGTTCTCGAGCACCGGCACGCCGCGCGAATACCAGTTGCGGCTGCGCTACCGCTTCCGGCTGATCGACTCGCAGGAAGACGAATGGATCGGGCCGACCGAGATCGTCCTGCGCCGCAGCGTGACGACGTCCGACGCGCAACTGCTGGCCAAGCAGCAGGAGGACGTGATCCTGTTCCAGGAGATGCAGTCCGACCTGGTCCAGCAGTTGCTGCGGCGGCTGGCCGCGGCCAAGCGCTGAGGACGCCGCGCCGATGCAGGTCCGCGCCGACGGCCTGGCCGCGCAGCTCGCCCGGCGCGTACCGCCGATCGTCTGGGTGCACGGCGACGAGGTGCTGCTGCGCCAAGAGGCCTGCGACCTGACGCGCCGGCACCTGCGCGACGCCGGCTTCGACGAGCGGCAGGTGTTCGACGTCGATCGTCATTTCAAGCCGTCGGCGCTGCAGGCCGAGGCGAGCGGCCTGTCGCTGTTCGCCAGCCGCAAGCTGATCGAGCTGCGCTGCGCGGCCAAGCCCGGCAAGGAGCTCGGCCAGGCGCTGGCCGAAGTGGCCGCAGGCGCCGGCGACGAGCTGCGGCTGCTGGTCCAGTCGCCGCGGATGGATCGCCAGGCCACCGAGACCGCGTGGTTCGCCGCGGTCGACGCGCACGCGCTGGTCGTGCCGGTCTTCCCGGTCGAGCGCGCGCGCCTGCCGCAGTGGATCGCCGAGCGCCTGGCGCGGCAGGGACAGCAGGCCGACCCCGCGACGCTGGCGCTGATCGCCGACCGCGTCGAGGGCAACCTGCTGGCCGCGCACCAGGAGATCCAGAAGCTGGGCCTGCTGTGCCCGGCCGGGCCGCTCGACGCGCAGGCGGTGCGCGGCGCGGTGCTCAACGTCGCGCGCTACGATCCGGGCGACCTGGCCGCGGCGATGCTCGCCGGCGACTGCGAGCGCGCGCTGCGCTGCCTGGCCGGCCTGCGCGCCGAGGGCGAGGCCGAGCCGCTGGTGCTGTGGGCGCTGGCCGACGCCGCGCGCAACCTGCTGCGGCTGTCGATCGCCCAGCGCGACGGCCGGCAGATCGCCCAGGTGATGCGCGAGCTGCGGATCTATCCGCCGCGCGACCGCCTATACGAGCCGGCGCTGCGCGCGGGCCCGCCGTCGGCGCGGATCGCGCCGCTCGAACGCGCGCTGACGCAGGCCGCCATCGCGGATAGAATCATCAAGGGCCTGGAACGCGGCGACGTCTGGCAGACGATGGCCGGCATCGTCATCGGCGTCGCGCAAGGCCCGCTGCTGGCGGCGCCCGACCCGGCCGGCGCCTGACCCCCGCGCGACGGCCGCCTCCGGACAACCGAGCGACCGACGCGCCCCCAACGGACTCCAACGGCCTCCTAACGTGGCCCCCCGAACGGCCCGAGCCGCCGCCCTCGCCCTCTCGCACCGACTCGACATGAACGATCCCCAGCTCGCCCAGACCGATATCGCCGCCTACATGGCCGACGTCGGGCAGCGCGCCCGCCAGGCCAGCCGCGTCATCGCCAGCGCCGCCAGCGCGGTCAAGGACCGCGCGCTGATCGCCACGGCCGCCGCGATCCGCCGCGACCGCACGCGCCTGCAGGCGGCCAACGAACAGGACCTGGCCACCGCCCAGCAGCACGGGCTGGACGAGGCCTTCGTCGACCGGCTGCGGCTGACCGACAAGGTCGTCGAGGCGATGGCCGCGGGCCTCGAGCAGATCGTCGCGCTGCCGGATCCGATCGGCGAGATCACCGACCTGCGCTACCGGCCCACCGGCATCCAGGTCGGCCGCATGCGCGTGCCGCTCGGCGTCATCGGCATCATCTACGAGTCGCGGCCGAACGTGACGATCGACGCGGCCGGGCTCTGCATCAAGTCCGGCAACGCGACGATCCTGCGCGGCGGCTCCGAGGCGATCCACAGCAACCGCGCGCTCGCGCTGCTGATCCGCGAGGGCCTGGCCGCGGCCGGCCTGCCGCAGGACGCGGTGCAGGTCGTCGAGACCACCGACCGCCAGGCCGTCGGCGAGCTGATCGGCTCGCCGCAGTACGTCGACGTCATCGTGCCGCGCGGCGGCAAGTCGCTGATCGAGCGCGTGTCGCGCGACGCGAAGGTGCCGGTCATCAAGCACCTGGACGGCATCTGCCACGTGTTCATCGACGACAGCGCCGACATCGACATGGCGGTGCGGATCGCCGACAACGCCAAGACGCAGCGCTATTCGCCGTGCAACACGATGGAGACGCTGCTGGTCGCGCGCGGCATCGCGCCGCGGGTGCTGCCGCGGCTCGGCCGCCTGTACGCCGACAAGCGGGTCGAGCTGCGCGCCGACCCGGCGAGCCGCGAGCTGCTCGAGCGCGCGGGCATCGCCTCGGTGCCGGCCACCGACGAGGACTGGGTCACCGAATACCTGGCGCCGATCCTGTCGGTCAAGGTCGTCGATACGCTCGACGACGCGATCGCGCACATCAACACCCACGGCTCGCACCACACCGACGCGATCGTCACCAACGACCACCGGCACGCGATGCGCTTCCTGCGCGAGGTCGATTCGGCATCGGTGATGATCAACGCGTCGACGCGCTTCGCCGACGGCTTCGAGTTCGGGCTGGGCGCCGAGATCGGCATCTCGACCGACAAGCTGCACGCGCGCGGCCCGGTCGGGCTCGACGGCCTGACCTCGCTGAAGTTCGTCGTGCTCGGCAGCGGACAGATCCGGACCTGAGAGGCTGATGCGATCGCGATGATGCTGTGGGTCAAGGCGCTGCACGTCTTTTTCGTCGTGGCCTGGTTCGCCGGGCTGTTCTACCTGCCGCGGATCTTCGTCAACCTGGCGATGCTGACGCCGGCCTCGCCGCCGGCCGAGCGTGAACGGCTGCTGCTGATGGCCGGCAAGCTGTACCGCTTCAGCGGGCCGCTGATGATCGGCACCTTCGTGTTCGGCCTGTGGCTGTGGCTGGGCTACGGCATCGGCCGCGGCGGCGGCTGGATGCACGCCAAGCTCGCGCTGGCGCTGCTGCTGGCCGCTTATCACGGTTGTTGCGGCCGGCTGCTCAGGCAGTTGCGGGCCGGCGCGTCGACGCGCTCGCACGTCTGGTTCCGGGTGTTCAACGAGGCGCCGGCGCTGCTGCTGCTGGCGATCGTCGTGCTGGTCGTCGTCAAGCCGTTCTGACCACCAATATCTCGAGCCCCGAGTCACGTGACATTCGTTACCCGGGTGTCGAGGTACCAGGCATCGCCGCGCAACGATCGCGCCCCCGCGAGCGGGCGCCAAGCCATTCCCTCATCGCTGGAGCCTTACCCTTGACCCGACACTTCGCGATCTGCCCTCGCGGCCTCGAAGCCGTGCTCGCCGACGAGCTCGCGTCGCTGGACGCCGCCGCGATCACGACGGCCGCCGGCGGCGTCGCCTTCGATGCCGACACGCGCGTCGCCTACGCGGTCAACCTGTGGTCGCGGCTGGCCAGCCGCGTGCTGCGCCAGGTCGGCCAGGCGCGCTACCGCAACGACGACGACCTGTACAAGCTGGCGGCGCGCACGCCTTGGGAGACCTGGATCGGCCCTCGGCACACGCTGCGCGTCGACGTCAACGCGCACCGCGCCGCGGTGCGCAGCCTGAACTTCGCGACGCTGCGGATCAAGGACGGCATCGTCGACCGGCTGCGCCAGCGCGACGGCGAGCGTCCGTCGATCGATACCCGCTCGCCGGACGTGCGCGTGTTCGGCTTTCTCGACGAGCGGCTGCTGACGCTGTACGTCGACCTGTCGGGCGAGCCGCTGTTCAAGCGCGGCTGGCGCGACGCCGGCGCTCACGCCGACGACGTCAAGGGCGCGGCGCCGCTGAAGGAGCATCTGGCGGCCGGCCTGCTGGCGCTCAGCGGCTGGACGCCGGATGTGCCGCTGTACGACCCGTTCTGCGGCTCGGGCACGATCCTGGTCGAGGCCGCCCAGCTCGCGCTGGGCCTGGCGCCCGGCCGCGCGCGGCGCTTCGGATTCGAGGCCCTGCGCGACTTCGACGACGCGGCGTGGCGGGCGGTGCGCGAGCGGCCGTCGCCGGTCGCGCACGCGGCCGCCCAACCGACGGCTCCCGTGCCGAGCGCCCTTCCCGCGGCGGACGCCGCCGCATCGGCCGTGCTGCGCCTGGCCGGCAGCGACATCGACGCCGAGGCCGTCGCGCAGACCCGCCGCAACCTGGCGCGAGCGGGGCTGACCGACGCGCAGGCCGCGTCGGTCCGGACGCGGCAGCTCGATTTTCTCGACGCGCCGCCGCCGTTCGACGAACCAGGCATCGTGCTGTGCAATCCGCCGTACGGCGAGCGCCTCGCGGTCCGGGGGTCGGCGCCCAGCGCGCCGCGCCGGCCCGGCCCCGGCGGCTTCGGCGGCTCCGGCGGCTTCAGCATGGGCGCGCCCGGGATCCGGGTCGCGGCGCCGGGGCGCGCGTCCGCGATGCGCGGCCGGCCGGCGACGACATGGCGCGCTTCGCCGATCACCTGAAGCGCCATTACCGCGGCTGGAAGATCTCATGCTGACGGCCGACCTGTCGCTGCCGCGCCAGCTCGGCCTGAAGGAGCGGCGCAAGACGCCGCTGTTCAACGGACCGCTCGAATGCCGTTGTTCGTGTTCGAGATCTACGCGGAAGCCGACGCCCGGTAAGGACGACGCGCGTAGTTGTTCACCGGTTCTCACTGCAGACTGACCTGCACGATCCGGCACTCGCGCCCGCGCGCGCAATCGCCAGCGCCCGCGGCCGGCATCGCGTTCGCCGGCGGCTCCGCGCGCACCGACGCCATCGCGTTCGTCTGGGCGCCCGCTGTGCCCGCTGTGCCCGATGCCCCCGATGCGCCCGACGCCGCCCGCGCCGACGCGCGGGCCACGGCCGACGCCGACAGGTCGCGATCGCGCGCCAGCGATCCGTGCTCGGCCGAACGGGCCGGCGAGGCGATCGACTCGCGGTCGTCGACATCGGCCACATCGACCGCCGGCGCGGCGTCATCGGCCGCGCCGACGGCCGGGCGCGCGCCGCCGGCGCGCGCCGCCGAACCCGGCGGATCGCCAGCGCGGTGCCGACCAGGCCGATCGACGAGTCGACCAGCGCCTCGGCCATCGCCGCGTCGAGTTCGGCCGAACCGGCCCGCGCGGCGGCCATCGACGCGGCCGACGGCGCCGGGTCGAAGCGACCGCAGCTTGCAAAGAACGCCAGCGCGGGCTCCGCGCAGGCGCCGAATCCCGACAATGCCAGGCCGCCGGCCGACCCGCCGGGCGCCGCATGCAGCACCAGCAGCAGCGACACCAGCAGCACGCCCATCAGCGGCCGGCCCGGCATTCGGCCCGAGCGCGCCTTGGCGGCCCGGTCGCGCCCGTCCTGGCCGTGCGAGCGCCGCACCAGCAGCAGCGCCGCGCGCACCAGGAAGAGCGCGCATTCCCGCAGGGCTTCGACGATCTGGCGACCGTAGGGCGGCAGCATGATGATTTCTCCGGCTGATGTCTTGGTTCGGTGGATGCTCAGGGACGCCTAGACGATGCCCAGGTGCTCGATGCCCTTGTTCAGGTCGCGTTCGCCGAGCTTGCTTTGCAGCTTGATCGTCAGTCGCAGGTCGTTGACCGAGTCGGCGTTGCGCAGCGCGTCCTCATAAGTGATCTTCTCGTCCTCGTACAGGTCGAACAGCGCCTGGTCGAAGGTCTGCATGCCGAGCTCGCGGCTCTTCTTCATCGTCTCCTTGATCAGGCCGACCTCGCCCTTGAAGATCTGGTCGGCGACCAGCGGCGTGTTCAGCATGATCTCGACCGCCGGCACGCGCCCCTTGCCCTGCGCGACCGGGATCAGCCGCTGCGAGACCACGGCCTTCAGGTTCAGCGACAGGTCCATCAGCAACTGCGCGCGCCGGTCCTCGGGAAAGAAGTTGATGATCCGGTCCAGCGCCTGGTTAGCGCTGTTCGCGTGCAGCGTGGCCAGGCACAGGTGTCCGGTCTCGGCGAACGCCACCGCGTGCTCCATCGTCTCGCGGTCGCGGATCTCGCCGATCAGGATCACGTCGGGCGCCTGACGAAGCGTGTTCTTCAGCGCGATCTCCCAACCCTCGGTATCGACGCCGACTTCGCGGTGCGAGACGATGCAGTTGCGATGCGGATGCACGAACTCGACCGGGTCCTCGATCGTGACGATGTGACCCTGGCTGTTCTCGTTGCGATGGCCGACCATCGCCGCCAGCGAGTTGGACTTGCCCGAGCCGGTCGCGCCGACGACGATGACCAGCCCGCGCTTGGTCATCGCGACGTCCTTCAGGATCGTCGGCAGTTGCAGCTCCTCGATCGTCGGGATCTCCTGCTTGATCGTCCTCAGCACGATGCCGACGCGGCCGAGCTGCGTGAACGTGTTGACGCGAAAGCGGCCGATGCCGGTCGGGCTGATCGCGAAGTTCACTTCCTTCTTGGCCTCGAACTCGGCGGCCTGGCGGTCGTTCATCAACGCGCGCGCCAGCTCCAGCGTGTGCTGGGCGGTCAGCGGCGAGTTCGAGACCGGCTGCAAGCGGCCGTCGACCTTGAACGCCGGCGGAAACTCGGCGGTCAGGAACAGGTCCGAACCGTTGCGCGACAGCATCAGCCGCAGCAGGTCCTGCAAGAACTTCGAGGCTTGTTCGCGTTCCATCGCGTCGGTGTCCTGTCGTCAGTCGGAGAAGGCCGGGGCGGGCCGGATTGGGTCGAGGCTGTTCGCCGTCACGATCGATCGGCCCGGGCAGGCCGCGATCGCGCGCTCAGGCGCCGGGGAAGTTCTCCTTGACGGAGGCGGCCGCGCGCGCCTCGGTCATCGAGATGGCTCCCTTGCGGACCAGGTCGGTCAGGCACTGGTCGAGCGTCTGCATGCCCAGCGCGCCGCCGGTCTGGATCGTCGCGTTCATCTGCGCGACCTTGGCCTCGCGGATCAGGTTGCGGATCGCCGGCGTGCCGATCATGATCTCGTGCGCGGCGACCCGGCCGCCGCCGTCCTTGGTCTTGAGCAGCGACTGCGAGATCACCGCGCGCAGCGACTCGGACAGCATCGCCCGCACCATGTCCTTCTCGGCCGCCGGAAACACGTCGACGACCCGGTCGATGGTCTTGGCCGCCGACGACGTGTGCAGCGTGCCGAACACCAGGTGGCCGGTCTCGGCCGCGGTCAGCGCCAGGCGGATCGTCTCCAGGTCGCGCAACTCGCCGACCAGGATGATGTCCGGGTCCTCGCGCAGCGCCGAGCGCAGCGCGTTGTTGAACGACAGCGTCTGCGGGCCGACCTCGCGCTGGTTGATCAGGCAGCGCTTGGACTCGTGCACGAACTCGATCGGATCCTCGACGGTCAGGATGTGGCCGTAGTGGTTCTCGTTGATGTGGTTGATCATCGCCGCCAGCGTCGTCGACTTGCCCGAACCGGTCGGCCCGGTCACCAGCACGATGCCGCGCGGCGTGTTGGCGATCTCGGTGAAGATCTTCGGCGCGTTCAGCTCCTCGAGCGTCAGGATCTTCGAGGGAATCGTCCGCAGCACGGCGGCCGCGCCGCGCTGCTGCACGAACGCGTTGACCCGGAAACGCGCCAGCCCCGGTATCGCGAACGAGAAGTCGCACTCGAGCTTTTCCTCGTACTCCTTGCGCTGCGCGTCGTTCATGATGTCGTAGATCATGCCGTGGACATCCTTGTGCTCCATCGGCGGCAGATTGATCCGGCGCACGTCGCCGTGCACGCGGATCATCGGCGGCAGGCCCGACGACAGATGCAGGTCGGAAGCCTTGTTCTTGACCGCGAAGGCCAGCAGTTCGGAAATGTCCATGGCGAATCCCCAGTGGGCGCGGCGGCCGTGGCACCGGCCGCGTTCGTCGCTCGATCGACGCACTGGCACGATTTTTCCGACGGACGGCGCCGCTGGCACGCGCCGGCCGGCAGACCGTAGAATCGAGCGATGAACGGCGTCCTCGCGTTGCCGAGGCGCGACGAGGCGCCGCGGTCGCCGATCCGCGACCGCTTAGTCGACCATCACCGGTCAACGCCGGATCGGTTCACATGCCTGGCAAGGAGATTCCGATGGCCGATGGTTCCGATCTGCTGCTGTACCTGGGCCGTTTCACCGACGCGCTCGAACGCGGCGACGCCGCCGGCTTCGCCGCGGCCTTCACGCCCGATGCCGTCTACGACGACGTGTTCTACGGCCGCTTCGAAGGGCGCGAGGCGATCCGCGCGATGATCGCCGAGCGCTGGCTCGGCGACGGCCGGGATTTTCGTTGGGAGATGCGCGATCCGGTCTTCGACGGGCGCACCGGCTACGCGAACTGGTGGTTCAGCTTCACGTCGATCAAGCAGGGAGGCCGGCGCGCGCTGATGGTGGGCGCCAGCAAGGTCGTCGTCCAGGGCGGACTGATCCGCGATTACCGCGAATGGTGCTACGACGGCGCCGCGCTGGCGGGCCTGGGCGTGCCCGCCGACGTCCAGCAGCGGCGCTTCGAGGCGCGGGACCTGAAGTTCCGCGGCCGCGCCGACAAGGCGCGGCACCTGCTGGGCGACGGGTCGTGAACGCGCGGGTGCGGCGTCCCGATACCCCGGCGCCCGTGCAGGATCGTTCGCTTCAGGCGGCGACGACCGGCCGGGACGCGAGGTACCGGGCATCGGCGTCGTGGCCGATGATCCGGTAGACGACGCCGCCGACGATCGCGCCGATGATCGGCGCCACCCAGAACACCCACAACTGCGACAGGTACTCGCCGCCGGCGAAGATCGCCGGCCCGGTGCTGCGCGCCGGATTGACCGAGGTGTTGGTCACCGGGATGCTGATCAGGTGGATCAGCGTCAGGCCCAGGCCGATCGCGATCGGCGCCAGGCCGGCCGGCGCGCGCCGATCGGTCGCGCCCAGGATGATGACGACGAACATCGCCGTCATCACGATCTCGGTCAGCAGGCCGGCCGCCATCGTGTAGCCGCCGGGCGACAGCGAGGCGACGCCGTTCGACGCCATGCCCTTCGTCACGTCGAAGCCGGCCTTGCCGGTCGCGATCAGGTACAGCACGCCCGCGCCGGCGATCGCGCCGATCGTCTGCGCGGCGATGTACGGGATCAGGTCCTTGGCAGCGAAGCGCCCGCCGACGACCAGGCCGATCGACACCGCCGGATTCAGGTGGCAGCCCGAAATGTGGCCGATCGCGAACGCCATCGTCAGCACCGTCAGGCCGAACGCCAGCGAGACGCCCAGCAGGCCGATGCCCAGCCCGGGAAAGGCGGCCGCCAGCACCGCGCTGCCGCAGCCGCCGAGCACCAGCCAGAACGTGCCGATCAGCTCGGCGAACAATCGTTGGGATAAGGAGATCGATTTCATCGTGGACGCTTTCATGACGGACAATGCCTAGGGGAGGACACGTTACCCGGATCCCTGATCGGCCGTCTACGACCCAACGATTGTTAACAAATATGTTGCTAATATGCGATTATCGGTCGATCGACTGTTTGATTAGCCCGAATTCTGTTTTCTGATGTCGACTCCGATGACACAAACGCCCTCGCTGCTCGCCCTCGACGCCCGACGCCTGGATGAACTGATCGACGCCGCCCGGCGCAGTCCGCGACGGCGCTTGAACCTGAACCTGCATCCGACGATGGACGAGCCGATCCACCGGCTGGCCATCGCGATGGAACCGGATTCTTACGTGCGGCCGCACCGGCATCCGGCGCGCTGGGAGCTGCTGATCGTCGTGCGCGGGCGCTTCGACGTGTCGACCTTCGACGACGACGCTCGGCTGACCGGCCGCATCCGCCTGGCGGCGGGCGACACGGCGGCGCTGCAATACCCGGCCGGCACGTGGCACACGCTGGTCGCGCTCGACAGCGGCAGCGTGTTCTTCGAGGTGAAGGAGGGTCCCTACCTGCCGGTCGACGCCGCGGACTGGTTGCCCGGCGCGCCGGCCGAGGGCGCATCGACCGTGCCGGCCTTTCTGCAAAGGCTGGCGGTCATGCGGATCGGCGAACGGATCTGACGGATCCGGATCCGGATCCGGCGATCAGGCCATCGCCTTGACGGCGGCGGACAGGCGGCTCTTGTAGCGCGACGCGGCGTTCTTGTGGATCACGCGCTTGTCGGCGATGCGATCGATCGTGCTCTGGCCGGCGCGCAGCTCGGCGGTGGCGGCGGCCTTGTCGCCCGAGGCGATCGCCTTGCGGACTTTCTTGATCGCGGTGCGCAGCGCCGAGCGCTGGCTGGAGTTCAGCAGGTTGCGCGCGACGTCCTGGCGTGCGCGCTTGCGGGAAGAAGCAATGTTTGCCATGCGAGAATCCGGGAAAAGACGGTTGGTTCCATCGGCCGCGGAAGCGATTCGCCCGACGCCGGTGAGCAACCACTACCACAACGGAAAAGCCTTGTATTCTAATCCGAATCGCACTTCGCCGGCAAGCGAGGTGCTTGCTTGAACCTCCTCAAAGCCGCAGCCACCGTCTGCGGCATGACGATGCTCTCGCGCATCACCGGCCTGATCCGCGAGAACCTGACGGCCTCGATCTTCGGCGCATCGAGCCTGACCGACGCGTTCTTCGTCGCCTTTCGCCTGCCCAACCTGCTGCGCCGGCTGTTCGCCGAGGGCGCGTTCTCGCAGGCCTTCGTGCCGATGCTAGCGCAGGCGCGCAAAGGCGATCCGGCGCAGACGCGCCGGCTGATCGACCAGATCGCGACCGCGCTGTGCTGGACCGTGCTGGCCATCAGCCTGCTGGGGATGCTCGCCGCGCCCTGGCTGGTCTGGCTGATGGCCACCGGCCTGCAGCATGATCCGGCCGCCTTCGACGCGGCGACGACGATGACGCGGATGATGTTCCCGTACATCCTGTTCATGTCGCTGATCGCGCTGTCGGCCGGCATCCTCAACACCTGGCAGCGGTTCATGGTGCCGGCGTTCACGCCGGTGCTGCTGAACCTCTCGTTCATCGTCGCCGCGCTCGGGCTCAGCCGGTTCTTCGATCCGCCGGTCTACGCGCTGGCCGCCGGCGTGCTGATCGGCGGCGTCGCCCAGCTCGCGATCCAGATCCCGGCGCTGCGCAAGCTGGGCATGCTGCCGCGCATCGGGCTGAACGTGCGCGCCGCGTTCCGCGACCCGGCGACGCGCGAGGTCATGACGCTGATGGGGCCGGCGGTGTTCTCGGTCTCGGTGTCGCAGCTCAGCCTGATCATCAACACCAACATCGCGTCACGGCTGCCGGCCGGATCGGTATCGTGGGTCAACTACGGCGACCGGCTGATGGAGTTCCCGTCGGCGCTGCTGGGCGTGGCGCTGGGCACCGTGCTGCTGCCCAGCCTGTCGCGGGCCGGCGCCAGCGGCAACCACGCCGAGTACAGCGGCCTGCTCGACTGGGGCCTGCGGCTGTGCGTGCTGCTGTCGGTGCCGTGCATGGTCGGGCTGGCGATGATGGCCGAGCCGCTGACCGCGATGCTGTTCCACTACGGCCGCTTCACCGCGCACGACGTCGCGATGACGCGCCAGGCGGTGCTCGGCTATTCGGTCGGATTGCTCGGCCTGATCGCGATCAAGGTGCTGGCCCCGGGCTTCTACGCGCGCAAGGACGTGCGCACGCCGGTCAAGATCGGCGTGTTCGCGCTGGTGCTGACTCAGTTGCTGAACCTGCTGCTGGTCCCGTTCCTGCAGCATGCGGGACTGACGCTGTCGATCTCGCTGGCGGCGCTGGTCAACGCGGGCCTGATGCTGGTCGGCCTGCGCCGGCGCGGCACCTATCGCCCGGCGGCCGGCTGGTGGGGATTCATCGCCCGGATCACGCTGGCCGGCCTGGCGATGGCGGGCCTGCTGGCGCTGACGGTCTCGCGCTTCGACTGGATCGCGCTGCACGACGCGCGGTGGGAACGGATCGGCCTGACGCTCGCGCTGGTCGCCGGCGCGGGCCTGGCCTACGCGGCGGTGCTGGTCGCGCTGGGGATCCGCCCGCGGCAGTTCCTGCGCCGTAGCATCAGTTGAGCCGATCGGGCCGCCGCGGCCGCCCTGACCGGCGGCGGGGGTAGGCCCGATGAGCGATACGCCCTACACTCGCGACACACTGTCTGGAGCATCGTCATGCGCATCACGTTCATCGGCGGCGGCAACATGGCCAGCGCGCTGATCGGCGGCCTGCTGGCCCGCCGGCACTCGCCCACGGATTTCTGCGTCGTCGATCCGCAGGCATCGACCCGCGACGGCCTGCACGCGCGTTTCGGCGTGCGCACCGCGCCGACGCCCGACGCCGACGCGCTCGCGACCGACGTCGTGTTGCTGGCGGTCAAGCCGCAGCAGATGCAGCAGGCGGCCGAATCGCTGGCGCCGCTGATGGACGCGCAGCTCGTGATCTCGGTCGCCGCCGGCATCCGCATCGGCGACCTGGCGCGCTGGCTCGGCGGCCACGACCGGATCGTCCGGGCGATGCCCAACACGCCGGCGCTGATCGGCGCGGGCATCACCGGGCTGGCCGCCAGCGGCGGCGTCGACGCGGCCCAGCGCGAGGCCGCGCAAAGCATCCTCGACGCGGTCGGACAGACCGTGTGGGTCGACGACGAAAGCCAGATCGACGCGATCACCGCCGTCAGCGGCAGCGGCCCGGCCTACGTGTTCCACTTCATCGAGGCGATCGAGCAGGGAGCGATCGCGCTGGGCCTGCCGCCCGAGCAGGCGCGGCAACTGGCGATCGCCACGTTCACCGGCGCCGCGCGGCTGGCCGCCGAGTCCGACGAGTCGCCGGCCGTGCTGCGCGAGCGCGTCACGTCCAAGGGCGGCACGACGGCGGCCGCGCTGGCCGTGATGGCGCAGCGCGGCGTCGCCGCCCATATCGGCGAAGCGATGGCGGCGGCGCGCCAGAGATCGATCGAGCTCGGCGACGAGTTGGGCAAGGCGAACGGCTGACGCGGCCCAGCGCCGCGGCAAGGCGGGCGAAACCAGGCGCCGTTCGCCGCGGCCTGCTCGGGAGCGGGAAGATCCCTGACGATACGGTGGCAGTTCGAAGACACGCATGACAGAACGCAAGATTCGAACCCCCAATCTTCGGCAGTTCGAGCAATTCGTGGCAGTCGCCGAAGAAATGAGCTTTCGTCGGGCAGCGCAACGATTGAACATGGCGCAGCCCCCTCTGACGGCATCGATCAAAGCCCTGGAAGAGCAGCTCGGCGAAAAGCTGATCAATCGGGACAGGAGGGTCGTCGATCTCACGAAAGCCGGCCAAATGCTGCTGCGCGAGGCGAAAACGACTCTCGCCCAGGCTGAACGCGCGGTCTGGATGATCAGGAACAGAAAATTCGAAAGCGAGGCCGAATTAAGAGTCAGCTTCGTAGGCCTTGGAGGTGCGTTCACCTTCATACCCAAAGCCATCAAGCGATTCAGGAGCCGACATCCGGAAGTAAAGCTGATCCTGAATCGCGGCACATCCGGTCAACAACTCGAATGGCTGGCCGAAAAGGTCGTCGACATCGCCATTCTAATAGGCCCGATCGCGTTCGATCCACGCTTTTCCGTGCGCTGTATTTTTGAGCGAGAGATGCTTTTGACCGTGCCCATCGACCATCGACTGGCGCATGCCGACCGAGAGGCCGGCTTGATCGATCTGGCGCATGAAAGGTGGATCATGTTTCCACCGAGCGAAGGGCCAGGTATTTACGGAACACTCAAGAAATCATTTGACGAAGCAGGAATAGATCCGCCGATCAGTCACTACGTAGGAGATTTCGATACACTGCTGGGCTTCATAGAGATCGGCCTCGGCGTTTCACTGGCACCCGTGATCGACGAGGGACAAAAACAGCATGACGTGACGTTCCTGCCGCTAGCGGGAAATGGCTCCCCTGTTTACTATCGAGCGGAAATATTAAACCTCGCGAGCACCCCGTCCGACGCTCTGATCAGCGATTTCGTGCAAACAGTTCTGCAGGCCTACGAGATGCACGAGCCAGGAACGGGCGGCAAAAGATTCAGCCCTTCCATGAATCATTCGCTATGAACCGAATCTCCATCCACCGTTGATGTTCACGATTTCGCCGGTCATGAAGCCGCCGTCGTCGGACAGCAGGTACTCGACGAAACCGGCGATCTCGCCCGGTGTTCCCGCTCTGTGGAGAGGCACGTCCCGAAGGATTGCCGCGACTCTTTCGTTCGACCAGCCCGCACTGAACCCGGTTTCCCCGATGTACCCGGGTGCAATCGTGTTTACCGTGATTCCGTGCCCACTCAATTCTCTGGCCAATCCGGCGCCAAGCCCGTGAAGGCCGGCTTTGCTAGCCGCATATATTGCGGATCCGCTTCCCTGGCCTCCGCTATAAGCGGCGATCGAACTGATATTGATGATCCTTCCGCCCGGCTTGCGTAAAAAAGGAAAACTGGCGGCGGACATCAAATACGCCCCCCAGAGATTCGTCCCGATCACCGCATTCCAATTTTCCTCGAGCTGCTGCAACGGAAGATTCAACTCTCCCGATCTGGCGATACCCGCGCAGTTGACCAAGGCCTTCAGAGAAATATTCCGGGCACGCACCTGGGCGGCAAACGAGCAGACGCTCTCCCTGGACGATACATCGATCGCCATCGGCAGGATCAGTTCTGACGCCGCCTGCCCGAACTCTCCGAGCTTTTCAGGCCGTCGTCCTATCGCGATGACCGCTATTGATTTTTCGGTCAGTCGACGTACGACCTCCTTGCCTATGCCGCTCCCTGCCCCTGTCACGACAACCATCTCTTTCGTCATGGCCAGCCCCCTCGCGCGTTGAATGTCGACCTACGGATCAGCGGTGCGGCTCATATACCTTTTCAAGGGAAAATCTGCTCGCATCGCTTGCTCCGAACGGAACCGCGATCACCGATGGCGCTCCAGGGATTTTCAAAATCCTGCTTGAAAACCTTCTCCATCGATAGCTCGAATTCTTTCTCATGATGATTTTCCGAATCTGCTCTTCTCGGAAAACTTCATTCATATTCGATCGAATCTCGACGGATCGTCCAATACTTTGTCAGTATCAGCCAGATACGCGGCCCGTATCAGAGAGGCCGCCGTGATTCTCGGCGATTTGGCTCGAACGTCGGCATGACGCGGAAAGCGAGCCGCGCCGGTTGACAGCAACGGGCTCCAGCGGCAACGATGCAGCTCACCATGATCGTCCTGCACCACTGCATCAGCGCCCGCTCGTTCCGCCCCCTCTGGATGCTGGAGGAGCTGGGCCTGCCCTACGAATTGCGCGTGCTGCCCTTCCCGCCGCGCGTGCATGCGCGCCAGTTCCTCGCCCTCAACCCGCTGGGCACCGTGCCGCTGCTGGAGGACGGCGCCACGCGCATGACCGAATCGGCCGCCATGTGCCAGTACCTCGCGGCGCGCCACGGCGAGGGGCGCTTCGACGTGGCCGTGGACGACCCGGCCTACGGCAGCTACCTGAACTGGCTGTACATGAGCGACGCCACGCTCACCTTCCCGCAGACGCTGGTGCTGCGCTATACCCGCTTCGAGCCGGCCGAGCGCCGCCAGCCCCAGGTGGCGGCCGACTACGCGCGCTGGTTCCTCGCGCGGCTGCGCGCGGCGGATGCGGCCTTGCAGCACAGCGAGTTCCTCTGCGCCGGCCGCTTCACCGCCGCCGACGTGGCCGTGTCCTATGCGCTGCAGCTCGCGCAGAGTCTGGGCCTGCACGAACAGTTCCCGCCCGCCGTCGCGGACTACTGGCAGCGGATGCAGGCGCGCCCGGCGTTCCAGCGCGCGCTGCAGGCGCAGCACCGCGCCGCGCTGGAGCAGGGGGTGGACTCCACGCCTTCGCCCGACCAGCGCACCTAGCGATCCCTGTCGCGCACTGTCGGCACAAACTGTACCTATCCCTTGGGGTACAGCCGGCCTACATTGGCCGCTCGCGTGCCGCCCTCCTTCATCGGGGGACGGTACGGCCCCGAGATGGATCAACAGGTCCACAACCACAGGAGACAAGCCATGACAGGAATTCGTCGGATAGCCCGGTCCGCAGCAGCGGCGCTCTCGCTGGCATGCGCCTTCGCGGCCCATGCCCAGGACGTCATCAAGATCGGCTACACGGCCGACCAGTCCGCCAGCGGCGTGGCCGAGCTGGGCATCGCCGGGCGCTGGGGCT
>JASGFT010000022.1:0-36522 GCA_047605425.1 Burkholderiaceae bacterium
TCGCTCAGCCGGCTCAACTGCATCGCGAAATGATCGATCTGGTTGCTCTGCACAATTGCCAGCGTCGCCATCTGCTGCTGCAGCGAGCCGGCCATCCGCCCGACCGTGTCGTTCAACTCGACGCGCTGGGCCCGCGCCTGATCGGCGATCTCGTGGGCGACCGAGCGATCGAGCTTCTGCATCGCGTCGGCGAACTGCTGCGCCATGTCGCGCACCATCGGCCAGGGATCGGCCGCGCGCCGCGACAGCAGCACCCCCAGCAGGACGACGGCGATCAGGCCGAAAGCGGCCGCGGCCAGCGCGGCGATCGTCAGCATCAGGTTCGGCAATCGGCGCTCCGCAGGCTCAGAACCCGAGATTGAATCGGCCGCGGCCGAACGGCGCCGCCATGGCGTGACGAGCGGGCGTGGATGATTCGTTCACGGGTTCTCGGCTCAGGATTCGCGCAGCGTCCGGATCGGCGGCGCGCGCAGGACGTCGCGCAGGCCCAGCCAGCCGGTGCCGATGGCCAGGACCGCGCCGACGGCGATGCCCAGCGCGACCGCCTCCCACCGTGGCTGGTACGCGAAATCGAAAACGCGCGCGGCCAGGCTCCAGCCGATCACCAGCGCGCCGAGCGAGGCCATCAGCCCGGCGACGCCGCCGGCGATGCCCAGCTCCCACAGCAGCGCCCGCACGAGTTGTCCGCGCGAGGCGCCCAGCGCCCGCATCAGCGCGGCTTCGCGCACGCGCTCGTCGCGCGAGCCGGCCAGCGCCGCGTACAGCACGACGACGCCGGCCAGCAGCGTCAGCGCGAACAGGAACTCGACGGCTTGGATCACCTGGTCGAGCATCTGCTGGATCTGGCGAACGATGTGCCCGGTGTCGAAAACGGTCAGATTGGGAAACTGGCGCACGAGCGACGCATCGGCCCGGTCCGGCGGCTGGTGGTAGGCCGTGATCCAGCTTTGCGGCCGATCGCCGATCGCGCTGGGCGAGGCGATCATGAAGAAGTTGACCTGCATCGAGTCCCATGCCACTTTGCGCCCCCCGACCAGCCGGACCTCGACGACCTCCCCGGCGATGTCGAAGCCCAGCTCGTCGCCGATACGAAGGTTCAGGGTCTGCATCAGGCCGATCTCGCCCGACACCTCGGGCTTGGCCGGATCGATCCAGCGCCCCTCGACCGTGCGATTGTGCGCGGGCGGCGCGTCGCCATAGGACAGGTTGAACTCGCGCTCGATCAGCCGGCGGGCACGGCCGGCTTCATAAGCCTCGGGATCGACGGCGCGGCCGTTGATCGACACGAGCCGGCCGCGGATCATCGGAAACAGACGGGCATCGCGCGCGCCCTCGTCGCGCAGCCGTTGCGCGACGGCGTCCTTCTGGTCCGGCTGGATGTTGATGACGATGCGATTGGGCGCGTCGGCCGGCGACGCCCGGCGCCAGCTATCGAGCAGGTCGGTGCGCGTGACGGTCAGCAGGGTCAGCGCCATCAGCCCGACGGCCAGGGCGACCGTCTGCGCGACGGTGGCGCCGCGCCGCCGCGACCACGAGGCCAGCGCCAGGCGCAGCGCCGGACCGATGCGCTGCGAGCCGACACGACGCAGCGGACCGACCGCGATGACGGCCCCCCAGGCGAGCGCGGCGAACAGCGCGGCGCCGGCCGCGAACCCGCCGAGCGCGATCAGCGCCAGCATGCGGTCACCCGCCGCCCACCACAGCAGCGCGGCGAACGCGACCAGCGGGATCGTCGCCGTCAGCCAGGCCTGGCCGCCGGGCGCGCCGAGGTCGCGGCGCAGCACCCTGAGCGGCGGGATCCGCGCCAGCCGCGCGAACGGCCAGCCGCCGAAGCCGAGCAGCAGCACCAGGCCGGCGACGATCGACCGGGCGATCGGCCATGCCGACGGCGCCGGCAGCGGCACGGCGATCATCGGCGCGATCGCGAACACCAGCAGGCGATGGACGCCCCAGCCGAGCGCCACGCCGAGCACGCCGCCGGCCAGCCCCAGCCATAGCAACTCGAGCAGCAGCGCGGCCGTCAGCCGGCGCTGCGACAGGCCGATCGCGCGCATCACCGCGCACGCGTCCATATGGCGCAGCGCGAAGCGACGCGCCGCCAGTCCGATCGCGACGGCGGCGATCAGCGCGGTCAGCATCGACACCAGCGACAGGAAGCCCTGCGCCCGGTCGAGCGTGGTCCGCAACTCCGGACGGCCGGATTCGATCGTCTCGATACGCTCGCCGCGTCCCAGATAGGCCTGCGCCCAGGCGCCGAAGCGCGCGACCTCGGCCGCGTCGCCGGCGATCATCAGCCGGTAGGCGATGCGGCTCGTCGGCTGCACGAGGCCGGTCGCCGGCAGGTCGGCCGCGGCGATCAGGATGCGCGGCGCCAGGTTGACGAAATTGCTGCCCCGGTCGGGCTCGAGCGTGATGATCCGCCGGATCCGGAATTCGCCGCCGCCGAGCTGCACGCGGTCGCCGACGGCCACGCCCAGCGACTGCAGCAGTTGCTGGTCGACCCAGGCCTCGCCCGGCCCCACCATCCCCGATGCCGGCCCGTCGGCGGCGCCGGGCGCATCGGCGACGCGCAGCGCGCCGCGCAGCGGATAGTCGCCGGATGCCGCCTTGACCGACGCCAGCAGCGTCCGGTCGCCGGCCAGCACCATGCTGGGGAAGGTCGCCGTCCGCGCGGTCCGCAAGCCGCGCCGGGCAGCCTCGCTGGCCAGCGCCGGCGCCGGCGGCTCGTCGCCGGCGACGACCAGGTCGGCGCCGATCAACTGCGCGGCCTCCTGGTCGAGCGCCTGCTTCATCCTGTCGACGAACAGGCCGACGCTGGCGATCGCCGCGACGGCCACCAGCAGCGCCGCCAGCAACAGCCGTAGCTCGCCGGCGCGCCAGTCGCGTCGCGTCATCAGCCACGACAGCGACCAGGCGGCGGCGAATCGGGACGCGGCCGGCCGGGGGGAGGCCGGCGACGCGGCCGCCGGCGCGACGGCGGACGACGCACCCGGGAACGAACCGTTCATGGGCATCGGCCTGCGTCGTCAGTCGAACGCATAGCTGACACTGAGCCCGGCCAGCCAGGTGCGCCCCGGCGCCGGTTCGAAGTAACGCTGATTCGAGTCGTTGACGATCACCGACCCCGCGTAGCGGCGACCGGTCAGGTTGTCCAGCCGGATCAGTTCGCGCAAGGTCCAGCGGCCGACCCGCTGTTCCCACGCCGCGCGCAGGTTCCACAGCGTATAGGCGCTGGCCGCGTCGCTGTTCGCGTCGTCGACGAACACCCGGCCGGCGTGCACGAGCTCGAGCGCGACGGTCGGCGCGACCACCCGCCACGCGCCGGCCGACGAAACCGGCGGCCTGCCGTCCACGCCGGCGCGCGCGCCCGGCGTCCAGGCCAGCTCCGCGTACGCCAGGCGGTCGGCCACGCCGGGCAGCCGCCGCCACTGGCCATCGTCGCCCTGCAGGCGCGCGCGCATCCAGGTCAGCGCGGCCTGCGACGACCAGCCGTTCGCCCATTCGCCGCGCCAGGACAGCTCGGCGCCCTCGCGGCGGCTCGGGCCGCCGTTGCGGTAGGTCGTGCGTCCGCCGACGTTCTGGTCGACGACCAGCTCGCTGCCGGTGCGGATGCCGAACAGCGCCAGGTCCAGCGATTGCCGGGCCGTCGGGCGGAACTTGGCGCCGACCTCGGCATGGCGGCTGCGCGACGCATCGAGCGCGAGATTCATGCCGCTGCCGGCGCGGCGATAAGCGAGTTCGGTGAACGTCGGCGTCTCGAAGCCGCGGCCGAGGTTCAGGTACAGGTTCAGCCGCTCGCCGACGTGGCGGGTGACGCCCAGCACCGGATTGACGGCCGAATACCGGCGCGAGCCGCTGTCGTCGGGATTGCCGGCGGTAATGAAGCGGTCGTCCGAGCGGAACGCGACGCGGCTGGCGCGCAGCCCGCCGGTAAGGGTCCAGTCGGCGTTGGGCAGCCAGCTCAACTGCGCGAAGCCGTCACTGTTCGTCACGCGGTTGACCTCGTCGCGCTTGAGCGCGCCGGCGGTGCCGCCGTTGTTGACGTAGCCGCGCCGCGCCTCGCGCATCGTGTCCAGGTCCAGGCCGACCGTCATCTGCAGCAGGCCTGCCGCGCCCAGATCCTGGTCGCGCTGGTACAGCAGCCCCAGCCCGCCGTACTGGCGATCGAAATCGACGATGCCGCCGGCCGACGTGGCCGCCTGCTGCGCGGCCAGCGGAATCGCCAGCCAGTTGTACAGGTCGCGCTCGCCGCCGTACACGCGCACCGTAACCCGCTGACCGGCATCGATCCGGTGCGACAGCACCGCGCCGAGCTGCTGCTGCTCGACCCGCTTGCCGGTCTGCTGCTGATAAGCGACCGGCACCGCCTGCCGCCGATTCTGCGCCATCTGCGCGCGCGTCAGGCCGAGCGGGTCCTCGGCGCGCGGCTGGTCGAACACGTTGGCGACGATCGTCAGCCGCGTGTCCTCGGTCGGGTCGAACTGCAGACGGCCGTTGAACTGGCGGCGACGAACGGCCGAATGATCGCGGTAACCGTCGGCCGACAGGTCGCTGACATCGATCCTGGCGTTCCACGCGCCATACTGACCTCCGGCCGACAACCCCCAACGGCGCATGCCGTAGCGGCCCGCCGCGAACTGCAGCTCGCCGTACGGCTGGCGGGGGGCCGCGCGCGTGAAGGCCTGCAGGACGCCGCCGGCCGCATTGCCGTAGAGCTGGGCCAGCGGCCCCTTCAGCACCTCGATCCGGTCGACGCCGAGCAGGCTGATCGTCGATGCCTGGCCCTGGCCGTCGGGCATCGTCGCGGGAATCCCATCGATCAGCAGCCGCACGCCGCGGATGCCGAACGTCGACCGCGCGCCGAACCCGCGGATCGACAACTGCAGATCCTGCGAGTAATTCTGCCGGTTCATCACGCTGACGCCGGGTATCCGGTTCAGCGACTCGGACAGGTTGACCTGCGGCCCGGCGTCCCGGACCGTGGCGCCGCCGATCGCCTGGATCGAGGCCGGCGCGTCGAACACGCGCTGCGCCGACCGGCTGGCCGACACCACGACCGGATCCAGGCCATCCGGCGCATCGCCCGACGAACGGGATTCGCCAGGCTGGGCCCGGGCGTCCCACGAAGTTGCATTCAAAGCAACCAGCATTACCGCGCAAAGGATCGAGCGATCTGACAAGGTCGACGTATTCCGGTTAAGCCCCCGGGAAAGCAGGGGAAAAGTCGCGTTTAGCCGCGACCTGCGGCCGAACGCTTGCTGATAGACTTTCGACGCCATGTGGATTGTACAAGTCGCCCTGCGCCGCCCCTATACGTTCATCGTGATGGCGCTGATGATCCTGCTTGCCACGCCGCTGGCGCTGATGCGGATGCCGACCGACGTCTTCCCCGACATCGACATCCCGGTGGTCAGCATCATCTGGAACTACAACGGCCTGCCCGCGCAGGAGATGGGCTCGCGGATCGCCACGGTCAACGAACGCGGGCTGACGACGACGGTCAACGACATCGAGCACATCGAGTCGCAGTCGGTCGCCGGCATCTCGATCGTCAAGGTGTTCTTCCAGCCCGGCGTGGACATCCAGATGGCGGTCGCGCAGATCGTGTCGGCCACGCAGGCGCAGACACGGCAGATGCCGCCGGGCATCACGCCGCCGCTGGTCATCAAGTATTCGGCCTCGAGCATCCCGGTCATCCAGCTCGGCCTGTCGAGCCCGACGCTGCCCGAGCAGGACCTGTTCGACCACGCGGTCAACACGCTGCGCCCGCGGCTGATCACGATCCCGGGCGCGGCCGTCCCCTTCCCTTATGGCGGCAAGAACCGGCTGGTCTCGGTCGACCTGGACACGAAGGCGCTGCAGGCCAAGGGCCTGACCGCGACCGACGTCGTCAACGCGATCAGCGCGCAGAACCTGATCCTGCCGTCGGGCACCGCCAAGATCGGCGAGACCGAGTACAGCATCAACACGCGCGGCTCGCCGTCGACGATCGCCGCGCTCAACTCGCTGCCGATCCGCACCAGCAGCGGCGCGACGACCTACATCCGCGACGTCGCGTTCGTGCACGACGGCTATACGCCGCAGACCAACATCGTCCGCCAGAACGGCGAGCGCGGCGTGCTGCTGTCGGTCTACAAGAACGGCTCGGCGTCGACGATTGAGATCGTCGACCGGCTCAAGGCGCTGCTGCCGCAGGTCAGCGCGCTGATCCCCAAGGAAATCACGATCACGCCGTTGTTCGATCAGTCGATCTTCGTGAAGGCGGCGATCGCCGGCGTCATGCACGAGGCGGTGATCGCCGGCTGCCTGACGGCGGCGATGATCCTGCTGTTCCTCGGCAACTGGCGCAGCACCTGCATCATCGCGATCTCGATCCCGCTGTCGATCCTGTCGTCGGTACTGGCGCTGTACGCGCTGGGCGAGACGCTGAACCTGATGACGCTGGGCGGGCTGGCGCTGGCCGTCGGCATCCTCGTCGACGACGCGACCGTGACGATCGAGAACATCGAGCGGCACCTGCACCTGGGCAAGGACCTGTACACGGCCGTCCTGGACGGTGCCGGCGAGATCGCGGTGCCGACCTTCGTGTCGACGCTGTGCATCTGCATCGTCTTCGTGCCGATGTTCTTCCTGACCGGCGTCGCCCGCTACCTGTTCGTGCCGCTGGCCGAGGCCGTCGTCTTCGCGATGCTGGCGTCCTACGTGCTGTCGCGCACGCTGGTGCCGACGCTGTCGCTGCTGCTGATGCGCGGCGCGCACCGCGCTCCGGCGGCCGATACCGGGACGACCGATACCGGGACGACCGATACCGGGACAGCGAACACCGGGACGGCGGACGGCCGGGACGGCGCAGCGTGCGACGCCAGCACCAGCGAGGCCCGGCGGCCGTCGCTGCCCAGGCGACTGTACCTGCGCTTCGACGCCGCCTTCGAGCGGCTGCGCGGCGGCTACATCATCGTGCTCAGCTCGCTGCTGACCCACCGCAAGTCGTTCGGCGCGGGATTCATGGCGTTCTGCCTGGCGTCGCTGCTGTGGATTCCGGCGCTCGGCGAGGATTTCTTCCCGAGCGTCGACGCCGGCCAGCTCAAGCTGCACTTCCGCGCGCCCAGCGGCACCCGGATCGAGGAGACCGCGCGCTGGGCCGACCGGATCGAGAACCGGATCCGCGAGCTGATCCCGGCCGACGATCTGGACAGCCTGATCGACAACCTGGGCCTGCCGTACAGCGGCATCAACCTGTCGTACAGCAATGCCGGCACGATCGGCACGCTCGACGGCGAGATCATGATCTCGCTGAAGAAAGGGCATCGGCCCAGCGAGCATTACCAGACGCTGATGCGCCAGGAACTGCCCCGATCGTTTCCCGGCATCGAGTTCTTCTTCCAGCCGGCCGACATCGTCACGCAGATCCTGAACTTCGGCCTGCCGGCCGCGATCGACGTGCAGTTCGCCGGCGCCGACGTCGTGCGCAACCATGAGCTGGCGGCCCGGCTGGCCGGCCGCGTCCGCCAGATCCACGGCGCGGTCGACGTGCACGTGCACCAGAAGCTCGACCTGCCCGCGCTGGCGGTCGACATCGACCGCACGCGGATCCAGCAGATCGGACTGAACGCCGTGAACGTCGCGCAGAGCATGCTGGTGTCGCTGTCGGGCAGCTTCCAGACCTCGCCGGCCTTCTGGCTGAACCCCGCCAACGACGTCGTCTATTCGATCGCCGTGCAGACGCCGCAGTACCAGGTCGATTCGCTGGACGCGCTGCTGAACCTGCCGGTCAATGCCGCCGGCCAGGCCGCCGCGGCGGCGGCCCCGCCGCAGTTGCTCGGCAATCTCGTGCAGTTGTCGCCCGAGCGCCGCCAGGCCGTGGTCTCGCGCTACGACATCCAGCCGGTCGTCGACGTCTACGCCGGCGTGCAAGGCCGCGACCTGGGCTCGGTCGCCGCCGAGGTCCGCCGGCTGGTCGACGAGATCCGCGGCGAGTTGCCGCGCGGCACGACGGTCACGATCCGCGGCCAGGTGCAGACGATGCAGTCGTCGTTCAGCGGCCTGCTGCTCGGGCTGGCGATGGCGATCGTGCTCGTCTACCTGCTGATCGTCGTCAACTTCCAGTCGTGGATCGATGCGCTGGTCGTCATCGTCGCGCTGCCCGCCGCGCTGGCCGGCATCGCCTGGATGCTGCTGCTGACCGGCACGACGCTGTCGGTCCCCGCGCTGACCGGCGCGATCATGACGATGGGCGTGGCCACCGCCAACAGCATCCTGGTGATCTCGTTCGCCAGGCAGCGCATGGCCGACGGCGTGCCGCCGCTGTCGGCGGCGCTCGAGGCCGGCGCCACGCGCCTGCGGCCGGTGCTGATGACGGCGCTGGCGATGATCATCGGCATGGTGCCGATGGCGCTGGGGCTCGGCGAAGGCTCGGAGCAGAACGCCCCGCTGGGCCGGGCCGTGATCGGCGGGCTGCTGCTGGCGACGCTGTCGACGCTGATGTTCGTGCCGGTGGTGTTCGCCGCCGTCCATCGATGGCTCGCGCGTCGCGCGTCCCGCCGCGCCACGCCGTCGATCGCCCCGCCGTCGACCGCATCGACGCCCTCCGTGACGACGCCCGGGCCCTGACATGAGCGAACAACGCCACGCCGCCCTCCAGATCCATGGCCTGCATGCGCACGAAGCGCCGTCCGCGCTCAAGCGCAAGCAGATCCTGCGGCGCGCGCGGCTGCTCGCGCTGGTCGCGGTGCTGCTGCTGGCGGTCGGCGCCGGCCGGGCGCTGTTCGACCGGCACGGCCGGGGCCAGGCGCTGGCGTCGGTCACCGAGCAGATCGCGCAGGTCCACGTCACCGTCACGCGGGCCAGCGTCAACCACAACGCGGCCTCGCTGGTCCTGCCCGGCACGCTGCAGGGCATCGTCGAATCGCCGATCTACGCGCGCGCGACCGGCTACGTCGTGCGCTGGTACAAGGACATCGGCGCGCCGGTCGCCAAGGGCGAGGTGCTGGCCGAGCTCGACACGCCGGAGATCGACCAGCAGCTCTCGCAGGCGATCGCCGCCCGCGACCAGACAGCGGCCAGCGTCACGCTGGCGCGCAGCTCGAAGGAGCGCTGGGAGGCGCTGCGGCGAAAGGACGCGGTCTCGCAGCAGGAACTGGACGAGCGCAGCAGCGCGTTCGTGCAGGCGCAGGCCAATCTCGAGGCGGCCCAGGCGAACGTCCGCCGCCTGCAGCAGCAACAGGCGTTCAAACGCATCGTCGCCCCTTATGCCGGCACGATCACCCGGCGCAACATCGATGTCGGCGACCTGGTCGACGCGGGCAACGCCGGCACCGCGCGGGCCTTGTTCATGCTCGCGCAGATCGATCGGCTGAAGACCAACATTTACGTCCCGCAGGCCAACGCGCAATCGATATCGATCGGCCAGCGGGTGACGATCCGGCAGTCGGAGCTGCCCGGCCAGGCCTTCGAAGGCCGGATCGCGCGCACCGCCGGCGCCATCGATACGGCGACCCGCACGATGCAGGCCGTCGTGCACCTGGACAATGCCGATCGCCGGCTGATGCCGGGCGCTTATGTCGAGGTCGAGCTCGAGACCGCGCGCAGCGAGCGTCTGGTCGTGCCGGCCAACACGCTGCTGTTCCGCGCCGAGGGCGCGCGCGTGGCGGTCGTCGACGCGAACGGCGTCATCCGGCTGCAGGCGGTCGTGGTCGGTCGCAACTTCGGCCGCTCGATCGAGATCCTCTCGGGCATCACGCCGCAGGATCGCCTCGTCGTCAATCCGCCGGATTCGCTGGCCGACGGCGATACCGTCACCGTCGCCGCGACCCCCGGCAAGGAAGGGACCTGATGCGGCGGGCCGCGCGCGCGGCGCTGCTGATCGCGTTGTCGGCCGCCGGCTGCCAGGTCGCGCCGCCGTACCAGCGCCCGGACGCGCCGATGGCGCGGGCCTGGCAGCTCGAAGCGCCGTGGCGCGAAGCGACGCCGCGCGACGCGCAGTTGAAGGACGACTGGTGGCGCGCCTTCGACGATCCGGTGCTGACCTGGCTGGTCGAGCAGGCGCTGGCGGGCAGCGCCACGCTGCAGCTCGCCGCCGCGCGCGTCCAGCAGGCGCGCAGCCTGGTCGACCTGAACGCGGCCGGCCTCGCACCGTCGGTCCAGTTGACCGGCGGCCCGAGCCGGCAACGCATCTCGTCCGACCGGCCGTTGACCAATTATTCGTCGTCGACGACCTCGACGGTCCAGAACGACCTGCGGCTCGGCTTCACCGTCAACTACGAGCTCGACCTGTTCGGCCGCGTCCGCGCGCTGGTCGCCGGCGCGCAGGCGAGCCTGCAGCAGTCCGAGGCCGACTACCAGAACACGCGCCTGCTGCTGACGACCGATGTCGCCGGCAACTACTTCAACCTGCGCGCGCTGGACAGCGACATCGACGTGCTCGAGCAAGGCATCGCGCTGCAGCGCCGAGCGCTCGACCTGGCGCGCAGCCGCTACGAGCTGGGCGCGTCGTCGGGGCTAGAGCTGGCGCAGCAGGAATCGACGCTGGCCTCGACGCGGACCCAGTTGTCGCTTCAGCAGCGCATGCGCCGCCAGTACGAGACGGCGCTGGCGACGCTGACCGGCACCCCGGCGCCCGATTTCTCGGTCGCCCCGCGCGCGCAGCGCGACGCGCCGCCGGCGATTCCGATCGGCCTGCCGTCGGACCTGCTCGAACGGCGGCCCGACATCGCCGCGGCCGAACGGGCGATGGCGGCGGCCAACGCGCAGATCGGCGTCGCGCGCACGGCCTTCTATCCGAGCGTGGCGCTGACCGGCGCGCTCGGTTTCGAATCGACGCGGCTGGCCGATCTCGTCAGCGCGTCGACGATCTTCTGGTCGCTGGGCGCCAGCATCGCGCAACGCGTGTTCGACGGCGGCCGCGCGCAGGCCAACGTCGCGCTGAGCCGGGCCGCCTACGACGCGACCGTCGCCAGCTACCGCCAGACCGTCCTGACCGCGCTGCAGGAGGTCGAGAACGGCGTGACCGGGCTGTCGGCGCTCGAACGCGCGGCGCAGACCGCGCGCGCGGCCGTCGAAAGCTCGGACCGCGCGCTGACGCTGGCCAACGACCGCTATGCGGGCGGGCTGACCAACTACCTGGACGTGATCACCGCGCAGCAGGCGCTGCTGAACAACCAGCGCCAGGCCGCGCAGATCCTCGGACAGCGCCAGATCACGTCGGTCTACCTGATCAAGGCGCTGGGCGGCGGCTGGCACGCGCCGCGCAACGCCGGCTGAGCCGGCGCCCCGCGCCCGGTGCTCAGCGGGCCGGCCGGCTCGGCACCGTGCTGCCGCCGGTGCGCCCCAGGTGCGTGCCCGAATCGAGCAGGATCAGCTCGCCGGTGGTCGTGCGCGCGCCGACGGCCAGCCACAGCACCGCATCGGCGACGTCCTCGGGCGAGCACGCCGTCTGCAGCGGCGTCGAGTTCTCGTAACCGGCCTTGAGCTTTTCGAAACCCTGCTGGCCGATGCCGTCGACGAACCAGCGGGACGTGATCAGGCCCGGGCACACGGCGTTGACGCGCACCTGCGGCGCCAGCGCGCGGGCGAAGAAAAGCGTCATCGAGTTCATCGCGCCCTTGGACGCGACATAGGGCACGGACGAGCCGATGCCGAGCGCGCCGGCGATCGACGACACGTTGACGATCGCCCCGCCCTGCTTCTTCAGCAGCGGCGCGCAGGCGCGGACCATCTGGAACGTACCGACCGTGTTGACGCCGATGATCCGCTGGAAATCGTCGGCCGACAGCGCATCCCAGTTGTCCGAGCCGACGAAGGTCGTGACGCCGGCATTGTTGATCAGCACGTCCAACCGGCCCCAGCGCTCGAGCGCGGTCTGCGCGAGCCGCTTGCAGTCGGCGTCCTCGGCGACGTTGCCCTGCACGGCGATCGCGTCGACGCCCTTGGCGCGGCACGCGGCCTCGACTTCGCGCGCCTCCTTCTCGCTGCGCGAGTAGTTGATGATCAGGTCGAAACCGCGCTCGGCCAGGCCCACGGCGGTCGCGGCACCGACGCCGGTGCCCCCGCCGGTGATGATGGCGGCCTTGCGACCGGAAGCGGGCGAAGCGGTACGGGGTTCGTTGCTCATGTCTGTCCTCTCGATGGCTGGGCGCGGGCGCGACGCCGCGGTCGTCGCGGCACCGTCCGTGCATCGGGCGCGTCGCTGCCTGGCAGGTACGCCTGTCCCGCAGTATGAACGATCGCGCGAGCGCGGCCGGATCGCCGCTGGACCGTTTTCAGGCGCGAGCCGCGCGCGGCGGCGGCGAATCCGTCGGTGCCCGCAGCAACCTCAGCCCGTTGGCGACGACGATGAGGCTGGCACCCATGTCGGCGAACACGGCCATCCACATCGTTCCCATCCCGGCCAGCGTCAGCGCGAGGAAGACGGCCTTGATCCCGAGCGCGATCGCGATGTTCTGCCACAGCACGCGATGCGTGCGCCGCGACAGCCGGATGAAGCGCGGCAGCTTGCGCAGGTCGTCGTCCATCAGCGCCACGTCGGCGGTCTCGATCGCCGTCCCCGACCCGGCCGCGCCCATCGCGAAGCCGATGTCGGCCTGCGCCAGCGCCGGCGCGTCGTTGATGCCGTCGCCGACCATGCCGACCCGGCCGCCGTCGCGCTGGCGCGCGGCGATCTCGGTCCGCTTGTCGTCGGGCAGCAAGCCGGCGCGGACCGCGTCGATGCCGACCGAGCGCGCGATCCGGCCGGCGACGGCCTCGTTGTCGCCGCTGAGCATCACGGTCCGCACGCCCAGCGCGTGCAGGCCGGCGATCGCCTCGGCGCTCGTCGCGCGAACCGTATCGGCGACGGCGAACAGCGCGCGCACCCGCCGCCCGTCGGCCAGGCAAACGACGGTGCGCCCCTCGCGTTCCTGCGCATCGACCGCCTCGTCGAGCGCGGCCGTCGACAAGCCCAGCTCGCGCATCCATCGGCGATTGCCCAGCGACCAGCGGCGGCCGTCGACGATCGCCCGCACGCCGCGGCCGGTGACGGACTCGAAGTCCTCGAATCGGTCCGGCCCGGCGGGCGTCGCCGCCAGGCCGGCGGCGACCGCCCGCGACACCGGATGGTCCGAGCGGGCGGCGAGCCCGGCGGCGACCGCTGATTCGGGCCAGACCGCGGCATCCGCGTCATGCGCGGTAGCGCCGGCTCGCGCTTCGTGCGCGGCGGCACTGACCCGACCATCGTCGGGTGACTCGTCGCCGACACGCGAGGCGGCCTCGGCAGGATCGCTGCGAACCGGGAGTCGATCACCGTCGGGCGGCCCGTCGCCGACGCGCCGCGCCTCGACGAGAACGGGCCGCCCGCTCGTGATCGTGCCGGTCTTGTCCAGCGCCACCCAGCGCAGCAGGCGCCCGTTTTCCAGATGGATGCCGCCCTTGATCAGGATCCCCTGGCGGGCCGCGGTCGTCAGGCCGCTGACGACGGTCACCGGCGTCGCGATGACCAGCGCGCACGGGCACGCGATCACCAGCATCACCAGCGCGCGATAGGCCCATTCCCACCAGTCGCCGCCGGTCCAGAGCGGCGGCAGCACGGCGACGCCCAGCGCCAGCGCGAACACGATCGGCGTGTACACGCTGGCGAAGCGATCGACGAAGCGCTGGGTCGGCGCCTTCGCGCCCTGCGCCTGCTCGACGACCGCGATGATCCGCGCCAGCGTCGACTCGCCGGCGACCGCGCTCGCTTCGAACTCGAACGAACCGGCCGCGTTGACCGTCCCGGCATAGACGGAGTCGCCGACAGCCTTGTCGACCGGCAGGCTCTCGCCGGTGATCGGCGCCTCGTCGACGCTCGAGCGTCCGGCGACGATCCGCCCGTCGAGCGCGATCCGTTCGCCCGGCCTGACGCGCACGCGATCGCCGACGGCGACGTCCCGGGCGTCGGTCTCGACCCACTGGCCATCGCGCCTCAGCACGGTCGCCCGCGCCGGCGCCAGGTCCATCAGGCCCTGGATCGCCGAACGCGCGCGATCGAGCGAGCGCGCTTCGATCCGTTCGGCCAGCGTGAACAGCACCATGACCATCGCCGCCTCGGGCCAGTCGCCCAGCAGCGCGGCGCCGGTCACGGCGATGCTCATCAGCGCGTTGATGTTCAACGTCAGGTGCCGCAGCGCGATCCAGCCCTTGCGATACGTGCCCAGCCCGCAGGTCGCGATCGCCGCGATGGCGAGCGCGGCGGCCAGCCAGGCCGGCGCGTCGAACGCATGCGCGAGCTCGGCCGCGATCGCCAGCAGCCCGGCGCCCAGCAGCGGCCGCCAGGATGCGGCCCCGGTCGAGCCGGAGGCCGCCGCCGACGGCGGATCGCCGGCGGTCTCGGGCGTGAAGCCGAGCGAGCGGACCGCCTGCATGATCGACTCGCGCGCGGCGGCGCTGTGCGTCACCGTCAGCACGCGCCGCATCAGGTTGAACTCCAGCGCGGCCACGCCGTCGAGCCCGCCCAGCTTGCCGCGGATCAAGGCCTCCTCGGTCGGGCAATCCATCTGCCGGATCCGGATCGGCGTGCGCAAGCGGCCGTCGCCGAGCACGACCGGACGCAGCATCGACGGATCCTCGCGCGGACGCGCGCCGTCGCCGCAGCAGCCGTCGTTTCCGCCCCGACCATGATCGTGGTAGTGGTCGTGGGTATGCCCATGGCCGTGGTTGCAAGCATGTTCGTGTTCGAACGCCATCCGGAACTCCTGGAACCCGGCTTGATTCGACATCCTGTAGCAGGTATAGATTGACATCCTCCCCCGCCTAAAGACGGGGGACTCCTACCGCGCTCACTCCGGCATCGAGCCGGACCGAGTCGCCTCGGTGGGTTCCCGCTGCTGGCGGCCTTGCTGCGCCGCTCACTTCACAGGCTAACCGGGCGTGCCCCGCCCTTAGAACATTGATCGCGCCGACCACATCGGCGTTTTCCTCGAAACTGCATTGCGTACACGCGAATTCGGCTTGCGTCTGGCGATTGGCTGCTGACACATGGCCGCAGCAAGGACAGGCACGG
Source organism: Burkholderiaceae bacterium (assembly GCA_047605425.1). Taxonomy (GTDB): domain Bacteria; phylum Pseudomonadota; class Gammaproteobacteria; order Burkholderiales; family Burkholderiaceae_E; genus JAKPAM01. The sequence goes on from JASGFT010000022.1 coordinate 15,011, forward strand.
CTGGTGTTCCGTGCCGGCACGGGAACCAGAATTCCGCCGTTGCACGCCAGCTTGTAATCCAGCTGGCGGCGGAACTCGAACCAGCCTTGGTCGAGGATGGATTTGTTCAGGCCGGACTTGGCCCGAACGTTTCTTCCCGGCGCATCGGCCGTACCTGCCGCTGATCTGGACATGCTCCGTACCCGCAAGTCCTCGATACACACCATCGCGTGGTTTTGGCTGATCGTGGTCGTGGCTTTGTGCAGGTAATCGCGGCGGGCATTGCCGATACGGGAATGGATGCGCTGGATGCGGGCTTTCGCCTTCTTCCAGTTGCTGCTGAATCGGGTCTTGCGGCTCATGGCCTGCTGCGCTTTGCGCAAGGCCGTTTCGTACCGCCTGAAGCTGTTCAGTGGCGCGTAGAACGTGCCGTCCGACAGCGTGGCAAAGCGGGCGATGCCCATGTCGATGCCGATGGCCGACGTGGCTTGCGGGTCGTTGCGCCACTCGGTGAGCAACCTGCACAACCCGGCGTAGCCGAGCTTCTTCTCACCCTGTTCATAGCGTTCCTTCTGCAACGCCAGCGCCTTGTTGAACGCGAATCGGCACGAGCCTGCGAAGCGGCGCATGTCGCGCTGCTGGCCGCCGGTCGGCATCAACTCGTACTTGAAGGCTTGGAGAGGCCGCATGGACTGAGTATAGGACGATCGCTGATGGTGAACTATCCGCCGAAGGTGGCGGTCTCGACACTGGTGAACAGCCTGAAAGGGGCTTCCATGAAAGGGGCTTCCAGCCACCTGATCCGCAAGAAGCTCTGGGGTGGTGCGCTGTGGTCGCCATCCTATTTCGCCGCAGGCTGCGGCGGTGCGCCTATCGGTATCCAGGCTGGTTCAGCGCCGCAGCCGACGCGAATCCGCTGCGGCCCCCGCGCCGATCAGCGCGGCTGCCAGATGATGACCGCCATCCCGACCAGCGCGATCGCCGCCCCGGCCTGATCCCAGGTCGTCGGCCGGATCCGGTCGACCGCCCACAGCCACATCAGCGCCACGCCGATGTAGACGCCGCCGTAGGCGGCGTAGACGCGGCCCGCCGCGGTCTCGTGCAAGGTCAGCAGCCAGGCGAACAGCGCCAGGCTGGCGGCGGCCGGCACAGCAGCCAGATCGAGCGGCCGCCTCGCAGCCACAGCCAGGGCAGGTAGCAGCCGACGATCTCGGCCAGCGCGGTCGCCACGTACAGCAGGAAGGTCTTCATGCGTCGGGGTCGACCGTTCGCATCGACGCGGGCCGCCCCGAATCCGCCCGCGTCATGGACGGACCGCGTAGAACGCCAGCGCCGGACTGCGGATCGGCAGTGCCTCGAAACGCGTGAACCCGGCCTGCTCGGCGAGCCGACGCGCCCGGGCCGGCCCCCAGCACGCGCCCAGCCCCTCGCCGCCCTGCGACAGCGATTGCGGCACGCAATGCATGCAACTGATCGCGTACAGCATGCGGGCGAAAGGGTTGCCCACGTTGGCGGCGAGCCGGTCCTCGACCTTCGGCTCGACCATCAGATAGGTGCCGTCGGCCCTCAGCGCGCCGCGGATCGCCCGCAGCGCGCCCAGCGGATCGGGCAGGTCGTGGATGACGTCGAAGGTCGTGATCAGATCGTAGCCGGGCGAGGCCGACACGTCGTCGGCCCCGGCGACGCGCAGCACCACGCGGTCGGCGACGCCGGCCTCGCGCGCGTTGATCCGGGCCAGCTCGATCGAGCGGGCATCGACGTCGAGCCCCTCGATGTGCGCGCCGGCGAACGCCCGGGCCAGCGTGATCGGCACGACGCCGGTCCCGCAGCCGACGTCGAGCGCCCGCCCGCCGGCCGCCAGCCGCTCGACGATCCCCGGCAGTTCGGGCAGCCAGCTCGACACCAGCCGCTTCTCGTAGACGGAACGGTTCATCTGCTCGAACGCCACCGGCAACGCCTCGCCGAAGGCCGCGAACGGGATGCCGCTGCCCTGGCGGAAATCGTCGACCAGATCGGGCGCCGCGCGAGCCAGGCTGGGCAGGCCGTAGAACAGGCCGCCCAGATACGTTTCGGCCGACGGATCGGCGAAATACAGCGCGTGCTCGTCCGGCAGCACGAACGCGTCGCTCGCCTCGTCATGCACGACGTAGCCGGCGCAGGTCATCACCGACAGCCATTCCCGCACGTAGCGCGGGTGCATGCCGACCCGCCCGGCCAGCGACTCGGCCGTCGTCGGACCGGCGCCGGCCATCGCCGCGAACAGGCCGGCGCGGTCACCGACCATCACCAATATCGCCGACATCGCGGTGCCGACGTCGCCGACGGCTTTCTTCATGAACGCCTGGGCGCGCTCCTTGTCCATTCTCTCCTCCGGTCCGTACCGAGCCGACATTCTCGCGGCTCGGCGCACGCGACGCCAGTGCGCGCCAGACACCGGCGGGGCCCGCATGCCAAACGCGACGTTTCGTCGTATCCTCGGGCTCGCCCGCAACGCCTGCTCCCGGTTACGGCTCGTCCGTGAAGAGAGGCGTCGAAGCGCGGGGTACGCACACATTGTGGGAGACACTCGTATGAGCAAACCAGCGCCGCTGACCGGTATCCGTATCGCCGACATGAGCACGGTCGTGTTCGGTCCGTACTGCACGCAGATCCTCGCCGACCTCGGCGCCGACGTCATCAAGGTGGAGCCCGGCAGCGGCGACACGGCCCGCTTGATCGGCAAACCCCCGAAGACCGAAGGCATGGGACCGGTGTTCCTGCGCCTGAACCGCGGCAAGCGATCGGTCGTCTGGGACATGAAGAGCGACAGCGGCCGCGAGGCGATGCGCCGCCTGCTCGCCACCTGCGACGTCTTCATCCACAACATCCGCCCCGACGCGATCGAGCGCGCCGGACTCGACTACGAAACGGTCAAGCAGATCAAGCCCGACATCATCTACGTGCACTGCACGGGCTTCGGGCTCGGCGGCCCGTATGCCGGCCTGCAGGCCTACGACGACGTGATCCAGGCGGCCTCGGGGGCGGCGAGCCTGCTGCCGCGCGTCGACGGCAATCCGAATCCGCGCTACGTGCCGATGCTGTTCGCCGACAAGGTCTCAGGCCTGCATGCCGCGTACGCGACGCTGGCCGCCGTCATCCAGCGCACGCGCACCAGCGAGGGCCAGTACGTCGAGGTGCCGATGTTCGAGGCGATCGCCAGCTTCAACATGCTCGAGCATCTGTGCGACGCGACCTTCGTGCCGGCGACCGGCGAATGGGGCTATCCGCGCCAGCTCGACCCGGTCCGCCAGCCGATGCCGACCAAGGACGGCTACATCTCGATCGCGCCGTACGTCGACGAGCGCTGGGTCCGCTTCTTCCAGGCGGCCGGCCATCCCGAGATCCTCGAGGATCCGCGCTTCAACGACAAGGCGATCCGTCGCGCCAACATGTCGCTGATGTACGAAGAGGCGCGCAAGATCCTTCCCGAGCGGACCACCGAGGAATGGCTGACGACGCTGAAGGAAGCCCAGGTGCCCGCGTGCCGCGTCAACAACATCAGCGACATGCTCGACGATCCGCATCTGCGCCAGAGCGGCCTGTTCCGCGAACGCGAGCATCCGACCGAAGGCGCGTACATCGAGGTCGGGCCGCCGGTCCGCTTCGGCGGATTCGACTACCCGGAGACCCTGCACGCGCCCGCGCCCGGCCAGCACACCGAAGAGATCAATCGCGAGCTGGGCATCGATCCGCCAGGCCCGTCGCGCTGAACGCGCGCGCCGATCGCCGTCCGACGCCGCCGCCGTCCGCCGCGCGCGTCCGGCGACGGCCCCAGGTTCCACGATCCGTTCTCCCGTTTTTTTCCGGAAGCTTCTGACATGACCCTACCCGCCACCACCCCGATCCTCGTCGGCGTCGGCCAGTTCACCGAGCGCATCGGCACGCCCGAATTCAAGGCCCTGTCGTCCGTGGACATCGCCGCCGAAGCGGCGCGCCGCGCATTCGACGACGCGCTGTCGCTGGAGGCGCTCAGGCCTTTGATCGACGCGATCGCCACGACCCGCACGTTCGAGGATTCGACGCCCCGCCGCGCGCAGCCGTTCGGCAAATCCAACAACTTTCCGCGCTCGATCGCCCAGCGTCTGGACCTGACGCCGCGTACCGCGGTATGGGAAAAAGGGGGCGGCAACTCGCCGCAGCAGCTCGTCGCCGAATTCTGCGCGCGGCTGGCCGCCGGCGAGTTTCGCGCGGTGCTGATCGCCGGCGCCGAGAACATCTCGACGGCCCGCTGGCTGCAGAAGCAAGGCAAGACCGCCGACTGGTCCGAGACCGTCGAAGGCAGCGTCGAGAACCGCGGCATGGGGCTCAAGGGCCTGGCCATGCGCTACAACATCCGCCACGGCCTGCTCGGCACGATGCCGACCTACGCGCTGTGCGAAACCGCGCGACGCGGCCGCCTGGGCCAGACGATCGAGGCCTATACCCGGGACATGGGCCGGCTGTTCGAGCCGCTGACGCGCGTCGCGGCCGAGAATCCGTACTCGTCGTCGGACGTACAGGCGATGAGCGCCGAGGAGCTGATCACCGTCGGCGAGCGCAACCGGATGATCTCGCTGCCCTACCCGCAACGGCTCGTCGCCCGCGACCAGGTCAACCAGGGCGCCGCGCTGGTCTTGACGACGACCGGCGCGGCGCGCGAGCTGGGCATCCCCGAAAGCCGGTGGGTGTACCTGCACGGCCATGCGATGGTCGTCGAGCGCGAAGTGATGCAGCGCCAGGACCTGGGCACTTACCCGGCGGCCGTGCTGGCCTCGCGATCGGCGCTCGAACAGACCGGCATCACCGCCAAGGACATCGACTTCTTCGACTTCTATAGCTGCTATCCGATCGCCGTCTCGGCGGTGGCCACCGACGGCCTCGGCGTCGCCGGCGACGATCCGCGCGGACTGACCGTCACCGGCGGCCTGCCGTACTTCGGCGGCCCGGGCAACAACTACACGATGCACGCGCTGTGCAGCATGGTCGAGCGCCTGCGCGCGCAGCCCGGCAGCTATGGCTTCATCGGCGCCAACGGCGGCTACCTGTCCAAGTACGCGGCCGGCGTCTACTCGACCCGGCCGGCGCCGTTCGTGCCCTTCGACTCGTCGCCACTGCAGGCGCAGATCGACGCGATGCCCGCGCCGGCGCGCGCCGAGCGGCCCGACGGCTGGGCGACGATCGAAACCTATACGGTCGTCTACACGAAAGGCGTGCCCGACTACGTGGTCGTCGTCGGCCGCACCGCCGACGGCGAGCGCTTCCTGGCCAACACGCTGCCGCAGGACAAGGAGACCGTCGCCGACGCGCTGGCCGGCGATGCGCTGGGTCGCCGCATCTACGTGCGCACGACCGGCCAGGCCAACCGCTTCACGTTCAGCGAGGAACGGATGAACACGCTGCTGCCGCCGGTGCCCGCCGTGCTGCGCGACGGCTACGAGTTCGCCAAGGTCGAGCGGCGCGGGCGTCTGCTGATCGTGACGATCAACCGCCCCGAGGTGCGCAACAGCCTGCATCCGATGGCCAACGAAGAGCTCGCGCAGATCTGGGACGCGTACGAGGCCGACCCCGAGCTGTGGGTCGCGGTGTTCACCGGCGAGGGCGCCGAGGCGTTCTCGTCGGGCAACGACCTGAAGTACACGGCCAGCGGCAAGCCGATGTGGATGCCGCTGACCGGTTTCGGCGGCCTGACCAACCGGACGCGCGTCAAACCGATCATCGCGGCGGTCAACGGCTTCGCGATGGGCGGCGGCACCGAGATGGCGCTGGCCTGCGACATCGTCGTCGCCGACGAGAAGGCCTCGTTCGCGCTGAGCGAAGTGCGGGTCGGCCTGATCGCCGGCGCCGGCGGCCTGGCGCGGCTGCCCCGGCAGATCCCGAAGAAGGTCGCCACCGAGCATATCCTGACCGGCCGCGCGATGACCGCGCAGCGCGCGTACGAACTGGGGCTCGTCAACCGGATCATGCCGGCCGGCCAGGCGCTCGACGGCGCGCTGGCGATCGCCGAGGAGATCCTGGCCGTCTCGCCGACCTCGGTGCGGATCTCGATGATGGGGATGAACGCCGCCGACGAGCAGGCGTCCGAAGCGGCCGCCGCCAACGCGCCGAACGCGTTCACCGACGACCTGGCGACGACCGAGGACTACCTCGAAGGCCCTAAGGCCTTCGCCGAGAAGCGCAAGCCGCAATGGAAGAACCGCTGAGCCGGCGGCTCAGAGGCTGAGAGTTTGTCGGCCGTGCCCGAAAGGCGCGTCCAAGCGCCTCGGATCTAGGCGCAAAGCGCAGCCATGGCTCGGGCTATGGCGAGCATTTGCAACGACGAGCCGGGCGTTTGGACGTGCAAGGCGGGCATGGACGAAACACTCTCAGCCTCTCAGTGGCTTGCCCCCGCCGGCGACTCGTCCAGCGCGTCCGGCTGCGTCGTCAGGTGCCGGCGCAAGGCCATCAGATGCCGGTCGCGCCAGCGCCCTCGCTCGGACAGGCGGCTGTGGTCGAGCCGCTGCCGGCGTTCGGCCGTGACCCTGGCGACCACGTCGGCCGACCAGTCGTTCGGCCCCTGCTCGCGGCCGACCGCGGCGTACGTGTGGCCGTACCGGGCCGCGTAATCCTCGACGCCGCCCGGCGCGTTCAGGTCGATCGTCTCGAACGGCCCGATGAACGACCAGCGCAGCCCGAGGCCGAACTTCATCACCTTGTCCAGGTCCTCGGTGCTCGCATAGCCCTGCTCGAACAGGTTCATCACCTCGTTGAGCACCGCGCCCTGGATCCGGTTGAGCAGAAAGCCGTCGATCTCGCGGCTGATCCGCACCGGCTCCTGCCCGACCGCCCGATAGAGCGCGATCGCCCGGTCCACGGTATCGGCCGCCGTCCACGGCGCCGGACAGACCTCGACGAGCGGGACGAGGTTGGGCGGATTGGTCGGATGCGCGACCAGGCAGCGATGGCGGCCGGCCAGTTCCTCGGTGAACCGCGACGCCGGCAGCCAGGACGTGGAGCTGGCCAGGATCGCGTCCGGCGGCGCCGCGGCGTCCATCGCCGCGAAGATCGCGCGCTTGGCCTCGACGGTCTCCGGAATGTTCTCCTGGACCAGCGCCGCGCCGTCGCAGGCGTCCCGCAGCGAATCGGTCGGCCCGATCCGGGCGACGATCGCGTCCGGCGTCTCGTCGAGCAGGCCGGCGGCCCGCATGTCGCCGAGCGTCCGCGCGATCTGCCGGACGGCCTCGTCCAGCCTCGGCGCCGTCGTCCCGTGCAGCCTGACCGTCCAGCCGGCGCGAGCGAACACGATCGCCCAGGCGCGCCCGATCATGCCGGCGCCGATGATGCCGGCGATGCCCGGCGATTCGCTGGAGCCGGCCATGTCAGTCGGCGCGAATGTCGTTGGACTTGACCACGCGCCCCCACAGCTCGAACTGCTCGCGCGTCAGCGTCGCCAGCTCCTCGGCCGTCCCGCCGCCGGGTTCATCGCCGCGGTCGACGATTACCTTGCGCACCGCCGCGTCGGCCAGCGCGGCGTTCATCGCGGCGTTGGCCTTCTTGACGATGTCCTGCGGCAGCCCCGGAGGCCCGTACAGGCCGATGAACGAAATGATCTCGAAGTTCTCGAGCCCGCATTCGGCCGCGGTCGGCACGTCGGGCAGCACCGGAATGCGCTGCTTGCTGGTGACCATCAGCGGCCGCATCTGGCCGGTCTTGATGAACGGCGACACGACCGAGGCCGCGTCGAACATCGCCTCGACCCGACCCGCGATCAGGTCGACCGACACCCCGGCCGTGCCCTTGTACGGCACGTGGTTCATCGCCGGCTTGCCCAAGCGCTCGCGCAGCAGCTCCATCGTCACGTGCGTGAGGCCGCCCGCGCCCGAACTGCCGTAGTTGATGCCGTCCTTCTTGCCCTGCTCCTGGACGAACTGCGCGAACTGCCGGTAGTCCTTGTACGGCGACGTGCTCGGCACGACCAGGACCAGGCCCGACGTCAGCATCGTACCGATCGGCGTGAACTTCAGCGGATCGACCATCGGCGTCGTCCGGTACGTATGCGGATTGATCGTCAGCACGCCGTTGCCCGCCAGCAGCCGATAGCCGTCCGGCGGGGCATGCAGCACCTGGTCCGCGCCGATGTTGCCGTTGACCCCGCCGCGGTTCTCGATGATCACCGACTTGCCCAGCGCCGCCTGCATGCCCGGCGTCAACGCGCGTGCGACGAAGTCGGTCTGCCCGCCCGGCGGATAGCCGACCACTACCGTCACGGTCTTGGTCGGCCAGTCGCTCTGCGCGAAACCGGACGGCGCGATCATCATCGATCCGCCGACGGCCCCCAGCGCGCGCAGGGCGGCGCGGCGGCTTGCTTTGAACTCGAAGCCAGCGTCATGCATGGAAGTGTGTCTCCTGGTAGTAGTAAAGGCCGTTCATCGCCGCGCCGATCGGCGCGCGTCAGGCCGTTTGCGGATTCTGCTTCAGATCGTAGAGGATCGCCGCGCTGGTCAGGCCGCCGTCGACGACCAGATCGTGGGCGGAGACGAATCGCGCGTCGTCGCTGACGAGGAACGCGATCGCATCGGCCACCTCGTCGGGCCGGCCGTAGCGCGCCATCGGCGTCGCCGCGACGATCGCGTCGCGGATGACCTGGTTGTGCAGCGTCGCCGTTTGCGGCGTCTCGATCGGCCCGGGCGAGACCGAGTTGACCGTGACGCCGAACGGCGCCAGATCGATCGCGCAGGACTTGGCCAGCGCCAGCACGCCGCCCTTCGACGCGCAATAAGCGGCGCGACCGGACCAGACCTGCTGGCCCGAGATCGACGCGATGAACACGATGCGGCCCGATCGGCGCGCGGCCATGTGGCGGCCGACGAACTGCGTGCACAGGTAGCTGCCGGTCAGGTTGATCGCGATCACCCGGTTCCATACGTCCAGCGGGTTGTCCAGCACCGATCCCTGGTAGCTGACCCCGGCGCTGTTGACCAGGGCGTCGATGCGGCCGAAGTCGGCGACGACCGCGTCGACGACCTGCTCGACGTTCGCGGCATCGCAGACGTCCAGCCGATAAGTGCGCGCACGCGCGGCGTCGATGCCCAGCTCGGCCCGCGCATCGCGCAGCCGCGCCTCGTCGACGTCGGCCAGCGCGACGGACGCGCCGTCGCGCACCAGCCGCCTGGCGCTGGCCAGACCCAGGCCGCTCGCGCCGCCGGTGATCAGAACGACCTTGTCGGCCATCCGGCCGTCTCGGATTGTAGTCATCAGGATCTCCACAAAGGGACTGCCCGTCGGTCAGGGCAGCAGGGAATCGATCGAAACCGAGGGCTCGGCGCGGGGCGCGATCGCGGCGTTCGCGCGGGCGTCGCGCCAGCCATGGATCAGGCGCTCGAAGCCGTCGCGGACGCTTCGGCGGAAACCCGCGTCGTCGAGCTCGCCTCGCAGCCAGGCCCGGGTCGGCGCCATCCAGACGGACCGGCCGACCATGAACCCCTTGACGATCGGCGCGGTCGCCTGCCCGAAATCGGCGATCAGCCGATCGAGCGGCTGCGACAGGCCGAGGATCACCGCGCCGCGGCAATACGGGTCGTTCTCCCGCACGAGCCGATCGAGCTCGGCCCAGCCCTCGGCGCGCATCGCGGCCAGCTTCCACCACTCGGGCTTCAGGCCGATCTCGTAGAAACGACGGATCGCCCGGATCACGGTCTCGCCGCGGTCCGGCGCGGCGGACCCACCCGCCGGATCGGGAGGAATGACTTCGAGCAGCAGCTCGTGGCCGGTGGCCCGCGTCGCCTCCCACAATCCGGCCAGCCACGTCTCCTGCTCCTGCCGCAGCGCCGGCGGATCGTCGGGATGGTAGGCCACCAGGCACTTGACCACCTGCTCGAGCGGCCAGCTCCTCAGGTGCGTGCCGATCGAATCGGTGCCGTCGAAACGCAGCGGACGCGAGCCGGGCAGCTCGACCGGCCGCCCGACCCACCAGCCGCGCCCGCTGGCCTCGTGCAGGGCCGCCTCGCCCAGGCCGGCCCGCCCGTCGATCAGCACGCCCAGACGCCCCCGATAAGCGGGCTCGCTCGCCTCGAGCTCGGCGACCGCCTCGTTCATCAGTCGCTTGACCGTCGCCAGGCGCTCGGCCGGCACCGCCAGCTCGCTGGCGATCGCCTCGAACTGCGAGCGATGGTCGTAGGCCAGCGCGTACAGCTCGGGCCACTGCGCGCGGCGCGCGCTGACGCGGTGCAGGTGCGCCAGCCGCGGATCGCGATCCGGCTTCGGATGACGATTGCCGGAAAACCAATGTGCCAGTTCGGCCGGCGTCGGCATCGCCGGCGCGCAGCCGTGCCGCGACACGACGATGGCCCCGCAGGCGTTGGCGATCCGGGCCGACTGCTCCCAGCTCTTGCCGCGCAGCAGACCGGCCAGCAGGCCCGACGCGAACGCATCGCCGGCGCCGAGCACGTTCAGCACCTCGATCCGTTCGCCCAGCACCGTCACCGCATCGTCGATCCGGGCCGGGATGTCGCCGGTGATGATGCTGCAACCCAGCGCGCCGCGCTTGACGACGAATGCCGCCGCCGTGCGCTCGCGCGCGCGCCTCAGGCAGGCGATCAGGTCGCCTTCGACGCCGCCGGCGATCATCCATTCCTCTTCGGTGCCGATGATCAGCTCGAACTGGCCAAGCTGCGCCTGCAGATGCGCGCTGACCTCAGCGTCGCGGATATAGCGGGTCTCGCCGTCGCCGCGACCGGTCAGGCCCCACAGCACCGGCCGGTAGTCGATGTCCAGCACCCGGACCGCACCGTGGCGGCCGGCCAGATCGAGCGCGCGGCGGCTGGCCGCCAGCACGGTCGGCGTGCTCAGGTGCGTGCCGGTGATCAGCAGGCACCGGCAGCGCGCGAGCAAGTCCTCGTCGATCAGCGCCGCGTCGAGCGCCATGTCCGCGCAGTTCTCCCTGGCGAACAGCAGCGGAAACGTATGCTGGTCCTTGATGCCCAGCAGCACCATCCCGGTCAAGCGCTGCCGGTCGACCTGGACCTGGCTGACGTCGCAGCCTTCCCGGCGCAGCGTCTCGAGCAGGAACCGACCGTTCTGCTCGTCGCCGACGCGCGAGATCATCGCCGACTTCATGCCCAGGCGAGCCGTTCCGAACGCGATGTTCGCCGACGAACCGCCCAGATACTTGGAAAAGCTGCTGGCCGCTTCCAGGCTGCAACCGACCTGGTCCGCGTACAGATCGACGGCGAGCCGGCCAAGGCAGGCGATGTCGAACGGGCGGCCGTCCGGGAAGGCGAGCGTATGCATGATGTCCGGGTCTGCCCTCTGTGTCTCTGGTCGGTGCGCAGTGTACGGTTGAATAGAAAATCGAGAGCACATCGGCCTCGAAGGCGTGCAGGAAACGGCGGCCCGATGCGGCGTCCAACCGTCGGCGATCATCCGCTTCGCCCAGCAGTTCAACCTGTCCGGCTTTTCGGAGATGCAGGCGCTGTTCCGCGACGAGGCGGCCCGACGGCTGTCGCCCCGCCCCGACTACCAGGACCGCATCCGCTCGCTGGTCGACAGCGGCGCCCCGCCGCTGCAATCCGAGAGCATCGCCCAGGAGGTGATCCGCGGCAGCGTGCAGAGCCTGCGGGCTCTCGAATCCGGACTCGCCGACGGCGAGCTGGAAGCGGCCGTCAAGCTGATGGCCAACGCGCATTCGCTGTGGCTGGTCGCGAACCGACGTGCCTTTCCGGTCGGCGCCTATCTCGCCTATGCGCTGCAACACACGGCCAAGCCCGTCCACTGGCTCAATGGATTGGGGCACATGCAGCAGGGCGAGCTACGGGCCATCGGCCGGCACGACGTGATGATCGCGACCTCGTTCGAGCCCTATGCCAGCGAAACCCTCGAGGTCGTCGAATCGGCCCGCGCCCGCGGCGCGCGGATCATCGCGATCACCGACAGCCGGTTCAGCCCGCTGGCCAGGAACGCCGCGGCGACGCTGGTCGCCCAGGACGGCGAAACCTACGGCTTTCGCTCGCTGACCGCGGCGCTCTGCGTCGCCCAGGCGCTGTTCATCGGGCTGGCTTATCGGCTGGAGACGAGGCCGCGCAGGAAGCGGTAGCCTGATCGCTGCCGCCCCCCACCGGCTGTCTGCCAAACGCCGCGCCGGCGCGCCCTCCGTGTCGACGGCCTTTACGTTGAGGGGTTGCAGCGAAGAGCGAATAAACCTAACTCACTGATTTTTATGAATAAAATAAATTGGCACGGTGATTGCTTAATTGGTCGTGCCATAAGGCAAAAATAGGGAGGAACCGACATGAAACTCAAATCACTCATCGCCGCTACGGCGCTGGCCTTCGCCTCGGCGACAGCTTCGGCGGCGGTCATCTCCGGCACGCTGACCACTGACGGAAGTGGACTCTGGACCGCTAACTTCGGCAACTCGGTTCTTGTTACCGGCGCATTCTCTGATACGGTCAATTTTTCTCCGGTGCTGAGCGGCTCAGCGACCGGTTCGACCATTAGCATCGCTTTCGCCGGGACTGGCCAGGCAGGAGATATCGATTTCACCAGTGTCGTGTTAAATGGAGTTTCGTACGATGTTACGAATAACACTCTCGTCAACGGCGCTTACTACGATACTGCCATACTCCCTTTGACTGCGGTCACTGGTCCGCTCTCTCTAGTCGTTAACGGCTATGCGTATGCGCCCGCCTCCTGGTCGGGCACGTTGAATGTGGCCGCCGTTCCGGAGCCGGGCACGCTTGCGCTGATTGGCATTGCCAGCGTCGGGCTCGGTGTGTTCCGCCGGCGCGCCGCGAAAAACAAAGACGCTTGAAATCAATAGCCTCCGGCAAAGACGGAGGCTTTGGTTTTGCGAGCCGCTCAACGCGGCTGGACGGGGTCGCAAACGCGACCCCGTATTCCGTCAGCCACCTACCGGTGGCCGCTCATCTCCACAATCCGAGCTGATCCAAGCTTTCGTCCCTCCCTCTTCTCCTGGGCCCGGATGTACCGACGGATCACCCCCCGCCTCGTCCCGACTCGCCGTCGAAGCGACGATCCGCCGATCGCTGATGCCGGCACCGACCCCAAGATTGCCGATCCGCCGCGCCGCCGACGTTCGAGCAGCGGGGTTCCAGCGCGGACGCAACTCGGGCGCCCCCATCAATCGTCGCTCGGCGATCAACAAATTGCCGAGCCTGGACCTGAACTGGAACTGAGTCTGGTCGTTATCGTCGCCTATCCGATCTCGATTGCCAGGGTGCGCCGGCGGGCGAGGAATAAATCAGTTCGTCCTTAGCCTTTCTTGACAAGAACACAGGTGAGCTGGTGTTTGTCTTCGAATGTGACCTTATTCGGAGGTATAAGCTGCTCGCCCAGCGTCCAGTAGTCACCCGTCCAGAATTGCCAGTACTCTTGATCGACAACAGTGGCTCGGTTGTCTTCGACCCACCGGTTCAGTTCGTTTCGTGAATACGATTGGGTAATGTACGCCGCTTCCCGGCCGTAACTCGATCCGGGTAGTTCGTACACGTTTTTGACGTACTTCCCTTCGCTGTAGGGAAACGTTAGCACGAGATGACCATTGGGCCGTAACAGTGAGAACATATTTCTGATGGCGTCATCTGGTTTTTGAATATGCTCCAGAACACTTATGCAGGTGATGAAATCAAAAGTATCTGACAGTCGCGTTTCTGTGATATCGTCATCGACGACATGATAGTGCCGATTGAACATTCCAGAACGCCAGTAGTCTCGGACATTGTCCGTCGCCGTTACCAGGCAGCCGCTGTTGCGCAACAAATGCGGTAATGCTGTGGTACCCGTGCCCACATCAAGCACATCACGCGGATAGATTTCTCCAAGCTTCCTGAAGACGAAACTGAATTCTACAGGCCTTTCATTAAACCGGACAAAGCGCTGGGATTCGAATTCTTGTCGACACATCCATTCCGGATATTTATTCAGAAGATTTCTGACCGACTGCTTGGCACGTCTCAGCATGCATTTCTCCGCATAAGATAATTTTTATTTCGCCATTCCAACATCACCGCACCAGCACATGCACTGTCGGAAAAGCGCGAATCTGCTTCGGCAAGATGGTTCTCACCATAGGCTGTCAGGGGCGCCCCTGCTGCCAGCTCAGTGTAAGACAGCCTTTGCTTTTGCACAACGACATCAATTGGCGAAACGCACTCGATCGGCGAGTTCGCGAACAAAAGACGAAAGACAGATCCTGCTCGAAAACCCTCTGATTCAGGCCCTTCAGGGTTCGTTGCGAAACCTTCGACGCTCTGGCGCTGCCGATCCGAAAACTGCCGCCTCGAGCCGGATTCAGAACGACTTGCGGTAATGTTGTGAAAGCCGGGCGGGAGTGTCAAAACCGCGACTATTTGCCGCCATGGGTAGAACCGAGGTCGCATGACGAAGGGGTAGGAGCGATGAGGTGACGAACGGAGGTTGCGGCGCGTGTCAAGCTGCTTGTCGCCTCGGTCATGCGGCTAACAGCCGAGTATGGGAAGTGTCCTTCACGATCGATTCACACTCGGGGTTCAAGGTGACGGCGTTCACCGGCGACCAGTCGCGTGTCTGCCCCGCCCAGCGCAGCGGGTTGCGCTCACGGGCTTGCAGGTAGACGTCGTGGCGTGCCGCGAGGATCACCTTGTCGTCGCCGCGGTGGCGCGCCTCGGGGCTGACGTACTTGATGCCACTGTGACGATGCTCGACGTTGTGCTCGACGTTGTACCAGTGCACGAAGCCGCTGGACGCCATCGACACGCCGCGCGTGCACCGCGATGAGCTGCCGCCCAGGGCATTGCCTTGGAACATCGTGCCACCAGGCCGTGGCTTGAGCGTTCAGGGGTTCAAGCGGATGGCATCGCCGTGGCGTTCGAACTCCTCGCCGTTAAGGTTATCGTAGAGGTCAGCCCCGCTACAACCGCCAAAAGCGCGGAACGCGCCCGCATGGCCGGCCAGGAAGCCGGCCATGCGGGCGTCGACGAAGCTGAAGACCCATTTAACCTTTGTTATCAACGATTCCTGAAATCTATCGCTTGCGGCGCAACTGTTGGATTCCCTTCTCCTGCGATGGCACTGAACCGAGCAATTGTCGAAGGCATGGCGTCTTCGCTGCAGGTACACTGCGAACCAACGGCTACGATGCGTATGCGCGGCATGCTGCTGAGCGAAGCTGTACGCATGTACGTGCCATGCCCACACTCGGCGAACATTGATCAAGCCCTAGCCACCCGATCCTAGGATCACGCAATTAGGCCTGGAGATGATCCAACCGCCGTACCGCACGGAGGAGCAGTTGAAAAAAAGCAGGCGGCCGACGCGACCACGGTCATGCGAATACGACAGACCGAGAGCGCAACGACCGCTGACCGATTGCTCAAGTGGGTCAACGCACATCGGCGACTCAACCCTACTGTCCAGAAGCCCGCAGGCTCGGGCCCTGAGCCGTACGCGCGAGCACAAGCAATTGGTATCAAGCACTGAGAGCAAGACCGAACCTTGTGGCATAGCCCATCGCATCGATGCGTCGCTCGAACGAATATCACGAATGTCACCACCGGTGGGTACGGGCGCTCCCGAAGCGCCGGGTCGAGCGTCTCGAACACCACCAGCGGATCGATGCTCATTTGTACGTTGAAGATATCGGCCCCCCGAGTGAGCTTCTTGTGGCGTTGCTGATGACCGCTTCGGGCTCGATCGATCGCCATCTGCCTACAGTGCAACATTCGATCATGGTACGAAAGTATTTCACTTGCACCAACCGGCAGATCAGGTGATCACCGCCATAATTCTCTTGCGAATTTTTTTCTAGCCCTGCTTGAATCTTCAATAATCTTCAAATGAAAACAACGCCAACCCTTAGCATCGTCGTTCCTTGCTATAACGAAGAAGCCGTTCTCCCGGAAACCATTTCTCGCCTGACGGCCATCCTCGATAGCATGGAGAATCAACGGGCCATCACGCCACTGAGCCATATCATCTTTGTTGATGACGGCAGCAAAGATAAGACTTGGCAGATCATCGAGACGGCATCCAATGAAAATCCGCGCGTTCAAGGCCTCAAGCTATCCCGAAACCGCGGACACCAAAACGCCGTTTTAGCCGGTATACTGGAGGCAGAAGGAGACATCGTCATTACGATCGACGCTGATCTGCAAGACGATCCCAATGCGATGGAACAGATGGTTGCTGCCTATCACGACGGCGCCGAAATCGTGTACGGCGTGCGCCAATCACGAAAAACCGATACCTGGTTCAAACGTTTCACCGCAGAGAGCTACTACAAGGTGTTAGCCTTGTTTGGCGTGGAAATCATCTTCAACCACGCCGACTATCGTTTGATGGGACGACAAGCAATCGAAACACTACGAGCGCATGACGAAGTCAACTTATTTCTGCGTGGCATCGTTCCCCAACTCGGCTACTCGACCGCCGTTGTCCATTACGATCGGCACGAACGCTTCGCGGGCGAATCAAAGTACCCACTAAAAAAGATGCTCGCACTTGCCTGGCAAGGCGTCACCTCCTTCTCCATCACCCCGCTGCACATGATCACAGCGCTTGGATTTATCATTTCGGCTGGTAGCTTCGCCCTGACCCTGTGGGCAATCGCCCTTCGACTGTTCACGGAGCAGGCGTTGCCAGGCTGGGCCTCGACAGTCGTACCAATCTACCTGATTGGCGGAATTCAATTGCTCTGCATCGGAATACTAGGAGAATATATGGGAAAGATCTATACGGAAACGAAACATCGGCCACGCTACTTGATCGCTGTCGATACGCGAACCACCGCACGCGCCAAGTTGGCCGCCAAACAACCAATCAGTTGAGCCACTCGCCGCACGCGCGCTTGAAAACCCGAGATCGGACGTGCTTACGAACGGACCCCGAACAAACGATCAGTTACGCCGCCCATACCATCCATGATTACGCGCCGCTGGGACCTCAAAGCGCTGAGCAGACTCTTCGGCCGCTTCCTCGGGGTTGGTCTTGCTGCGACGGTGCTGCAATATGCGGTACTCATCGCGGGAGTCGAATGGGGAAAATTGCAAGCGGCATACGCCTCGGCGCTTGGTTTCGCGCTCGGCGCTATCCTCAACTATCTACTGAATAGAAGATACACTTTCCGCAGCAAGGCTTCGCATGCAAGTAGCGTGGCACGTTTTCTTATAGTCGTCGCACTCGGGCTTGCAGCCAATGTCCTGCTCATGACGCTTTTCAACGGGTATTTTGGTTGGAATTACGTGCTTTCGCAGGTCATGACCACGGGTATGGTAACGCTGTGGAATTTCGTCGGACATTCGCTCTGGACATTCAGAGGACGCTGACGGCGTTTGCTCTCGAAAGTTCGAAATCCGAACTACGCCGCTCAAGAATGCAATCGGACCGGCTGTAGCGCGCAGGCCAGCCAAACGCACAATATCCATAGCATCGGGACATGATAGCGCCCTTCTGCTTCGAAAATACTGTGCAGCCCGAATAAATAAAGCCAGCCAACGATGAGATATTGAAAACCTTGCGCCATACCGCTCTTCTTGAATGAAAGCGCAGCGGAAACCAACCAAAACAACAACCAGAAAGAATTGGAAATCGACTTGAATACAATATAGACAGCAGTGCTTTCAGAAGCTCTTCCTGTTCTTAGCGTAGCATAGGTGCCATATGCATCATCCCCCATGAAACGGATCTGCTTTTCGACGGCTAGCCGGAGAAAAGACAGAGGATGGGTGGAAATCCATTCCATAGCCAGTTTTCTGGAGACCCGATCCTGGGCGAGCTCATCAAGATGAGAGACATCGACTTCACCTCGCTCCGTGTAACCTCCATCGGCCAAAGGATTGTTGGCACGGTAAAGATTGGATCCACCATTAGTGCTGATCAACACGAACTGGTCAAATATTTCCATGTTTCGCAGGGTCCACGGAGCAATGACGCATGCCGCGGCCAACACGACACAAATGCCGCGTAACAGAGCGCGATTTTGACGAAACAGCAATAGACCGATCAGAACAACCGGCAATAACAATTGAAGAGAGGGTTGCACCAAGATACAGCACCCCAGACCAAGACCGGCAATTAGTTGCCGAAGAATCGACTGGCCGAGGAGGCCTAGTGTCACCCATGGCAGGATGGCTAGAATTACATACTCTTTTTCAGGCACTCCGGATAACATCACCAAATTGGGCCAAAAACAGAAGAGCAAGGCTGCCAACCGCCCGGCGGTCTCTCCAGACAATCGAGAGGCTAGGCGATAGCAACCCCATGCACCTATGGCGCTCAGCGCGAGCTGGCTGATTGGAATTGCCCATTTAACAGGGAAAATCGCCAGCCAAGGCATAAGAAAGATCGGATAGCCGGGCGGCCAATAAGCCCTCGTTCCGGCGGTTATGTATTGCCCGTCGCTGAGAAGGCCTTGCGCTAGTTTTATATAGGACGCCCCATCGGAAGCGGGCATCGCCGGGAAAGCAAGGATCCATATGACACGCAAAAGCAACCCGCTTGCGATGATCCAGCCAAGGGCGGGCAGGTATCGCCCCCCACCGGTTTGCAACCAATTTCTATATTTCGTACTCTGCCTGAGTAAATAAGCTATCAGACCAAGCATCAACAGACCCCCAAAAGCCAGCCCCCATTCCATGTTCGCGTGGCCAACCCCGGCGCTCCGCCCCATCCTGAGAGGTGTGGAAGCCCAGGCATATCCGGCAAGAACGATGATGATCGAGTGAAACCACCGCGTAGGAACGGAAGGAAAAGGCATCTGTCGTCAATTCTTGTTCAGATATCGGTCATTAAAACTCGAGATGGAGATCGCATACGGCATTGTTCGATCGGTTCCGTAGCGTTCGTCGAATCAACCCAGACCTTGTCGAAGCTATTCGCTAGTGATCCGCGTGCTGACCCGTCGGACGACCCTGGCCGCCGAGAGCAGCCGGTTCTCGGCATTTCGTGGATCGACATCCGGATCGGTCATTACCACGTTGACCGTCGAATGATCGCCATGCCCGCGCAACATCGACCAGGCAGTCAACGCCTTGGCCGCGTAGTCGCTGACTGTTTCGATGCCACCGATGGTGTACCAATGCCACAGGAGCCTGGACCGTCCGCCCGCGTTCAGATGCAATTCCTCGACGTGCCAGCGAACGCCGTCATCGGACACTTCGCGCCGGGTCCGTTGGGCGATGCGCCATCGGGGGTCGCTCAAGGAGACGATCCATTGGGTATGCGAGATCATCTCAGCGCGCTCCCATTGTCTGGCAAAGTAGGCGACGTAGAACTCGGTTGCACTCCGCCGATCAAAGGTGCCGAATCTGCGCAATAGCGCATTGTCGAAATGCGGCATCACGGCGAGTTCTTCAGCCGATGCGGCGGGCAGTTCGCCGATCGCATCCGGCATTGCCGTACGCGGCGTGACGGCGCGGGCCGCAGTCAGTCCGTATTGACCGCCAACACCGACTGCCACGGCCAAAGCCAGCATCGTCATGGTGACGAGCCAGGTAGGCCGTCCTGTTGATTCACTGGATCGCACGACGGACGAAGCGACGGCGTTCGTGTCCGAGTCATCTAGCGGATCGCTCCATCGATACCCCATCTGGAACACGATGAACATCACCAGCCCGAAGAACACCCAACCATAGACGACATGATCATGGCCCACGCCGAATCTCATCTGGCTGAGATGCCCGATCATCACGATCAGATAAGCGCGCATCCAGTTCGCGAAGATCGCCACCAGCAAGGCTATCACTACGAAGGTGATCTGACGTTTCAGATTCCTGAAATTCAGGTACGCGAACAGGACGGAGAGAACCAAGGCAGCGATCACGTAGTTCAAGCCGCTGCAGGCTTCGATCACCGACCATTGGCCCGTGGGTAACGTGAAGTTGAGACCCTCCTGATACACGGGGATTCCGGACGCCCGCAAGGCCCAGATCGTCGCGCGGGCCGTGCCGTCCATCAGAATCGGAATCAAACCATCGCCAGCCGGCACCATGAAAAACAGGAACAACAGCGGAAACCGGATTCGTCTTGCGACCGGCCAGCCCGCGAAAGTGAGCACAACGGCCGGAATCATCGCAACGACCGAGATCTGTGCCAGCGAATTGACGCCTGACAGATCGAACAGCGCCCAGCAGGCAGTCAGAACGGTCAGCAGCAAGATACCGATGAGATTCGGGGTTGGCGATAGACCTCTTAGGACCGAACGCTGCCTCCAGATGAGCCATAAGCTGATCGGCGCAACGACGAAGCCATGGCGAAAACTCTCGGAGTTCTCCCAGACTTCGACCATCTGGCCGAGCGTGGTGCGGTAGCACACCGCGAGCGTGGCCAAGGCAACCAGGATCGCCGCGCCTGTGGGAAGCCAAGATGCGTCCCCGCTTGATTCGTGTGGCTTGGTCAATGGCATGGGATCGACCGCGAGATTTCGTTGATCGACATCGCTGAGCCGACGTATCCTGAAGTTTGTCCGGGGCCGCTGGTGAGCGAGTCCGACGCACTGGCGTTCCTGCGATCGATGAACCAGTTCTTCATGCGGCGGCCGGTTCGTTCGGCGATCAACGACAGCCGGGGACGCTGGAGAATCAGCCAAGACTGTGTCGTAACGTCAGTTGCCAGGCTGGCCTTGTATCGGGCATCCCCCGCCAGAAGATCGTAGCAGGCATGTCCGACTTGCAGGGCTCGCTCGATCGCCAGTACATGGCAGAGAATCCCAGGCTTGAATCGCGCGGCATCGCCGGCATAGTCGATACCACTGAGGTAGAAGTGGACATGCCCATCGAGCACGAAGTTGTACAGATAAGCGAGCACGCGATCACCCGCGGACAGCCTCAGCATCTCGATTCGCCCGTGATCCAGGTTCGCCTCGATAAGCGCGCGATGAAAGGCGACGAAAGATGGATTATCGAACCCCCCGTACACCTGGTTTGTCCGCAAGGCCGCCCATCTCAGACGATGGAGGTCGCCACAGCGCTCGAACCATTCGAGCCCTTGCGCGACATCTCGAGCCGACTCGATCCTGGCGGCGCCGAAGGTTTGCTCCACGGCACGACGTGCCCGTTTGATCTGCTGGCGCATGTTGGCTGTCCGGCTGGCGATATAGTCCCCCTGGCCCTTCGCGCGGATCCGGCTGAGGTCGACCCTGAATGAGGGCCGCTCACTGAGAAGATGCAAGCCTAACCCATGCTTGCGAGCAACATGATATGCGTCTTCGGCCTGCGCCGGCAGTAGCCCTCCGAGCCGCAACTCGTCCCAATGCGCCTGCATGGAAAGGTATTTGACCAGATGGTCCAACTGAGCCCTGAAGAATTCGGGCCGCCCGCCATAGAAGCCGTTGAGTTCGATGAAGGTCTCATCGAATCCCGGATCTCCGGATTCGTTCAGCAACAACTGACGGCTCCTGACGAAACCATGACGGCGCTCGTTGCGCTGCCCGATGACGGCATAGGCTGCCGATCCGTCGGGAGCGGGGATCTCGACGATCTGCCGGACTGGTGCAGCGGGCCAGGTCCGCGCGCAGCACCGCAACCAGTGCCCGGACAAAAAAAATGATG
>JASGFT010000023.1:0-36327 GCA_047605425.1 Burkholderiaceae bacterium
TCGCGACCAACATGGCCGGCCGCGGCACCGACATCGTGCTCGGCGGCAACGTCGACAAGCAGATCGACCTGATCGACGCAGACCCGTCGCTGGCCGACGCCGACAAGGCCGCGCGCGCCGCGACGCTGCGCGGCGAATGGCAGTCGCTGCACGACCAGGTGCTGGCCGCCGGCGGCCTGCACATCATCGGCACCGAGCGCCACGAGTCGCGCCGGATCGACAACCAGTTGCGCGGCCGCGCCGGCCGCCAGGGCGATCCGGGCTCGTCGCGCTTTTACCTGTCGATGGACGATCCGCTGCTGAAGATCTTCGCCGGCGACCGGCTCAAGGCGATCATGGATCGGCTGAAGCTGCCCGACGGCGAGGCGATCGAGGCCGGCATGGTCACGCGCTCGATCGAATCGGCGCAGCGCAAGGTCGAGGCGCGCAACTTCGATATCCGCAAGCAGCTTCTCGAATACGACGACGTCGCCAACGACCAGCGCAAGATGGTCTACGCCGACCGCAACGAGATCCTCGAATCGACGGACCTCGGCGACCGGATCAAGGACCTGCGCCACGACGTGTTCGGCGAGCTGTTCCGCCAGTTCGTGCCGGCCGATTCGGTCGAGGAGCAATGGGACCTGCCCGGCCTCGAGAAGGCGATGGAGTCCGAATGGCAGACGCCGGTCCAACTGACCGGCCATCCGGACGCCGGCGACGAAGAGCTCGAAGAGAAGCTGTTGAAGGCCGTCGACGACGCTTATGACGCCAAGGTCGCGCTGGTCGGCCGCGAGGCGTTCGCCGGTTTCGAGCGCTCGATCCTGCTGCAGGCGATCGACCAGCACTGGCGCGAGCACCTGTCGGCGCTCGATTACCTGCGCCAGGGGATCCACTTGCGCGGCTTCGCGCAGAAGAACCCCAAGCAGGAGTACAAGCGCGAGGCGTTCGAGCTGTTCGGCCTGATGCAGGACCGCATCCGCAGCGACGTCACGCGGATCCTGATGACGGTGCGGATCCAGTCGGCCGAGCAGATCGAGCAGGCCGAGCAGGCGATCGACAACGGCCCGGACCTGCGCAACGTCAGCTACACGCATGCGGATTTCGACCAGTCCGCCGCCGCCGGAGGCGAAGCGAGCGACCCCGAGGCCATCGCGCTGGCGCTGCAGCAGGCGCCGGCCGCGCCGAGGGCCGACGCGCAGCCGTTCCGGCGCTACGATGGCAAGATCGGCCGCAACGATCCGTGTCCGTGCGGCTCGGGCAAGAAATACAAGCAGTGCCACGGCAAGCTGTCCTGAGCCGCCGGCTGCCGCCCGCGCGACCCTAGCGTTCCACCCATCCGTCACGCCGGGGGCGCGGCCCCCATCCATTCGAGGAGACCACGATGAAAGAAGCTGTGATCTGCGAACCGTTGCGCACGCCCGTCGGCCGCTATGGCGGCCAGTTTCGCGACGTGCCGACCGCCGAGCTGGCCGAGACCGTGCTGCGCGAGCTGATCCGCCGTACCGGCCTGGATCCGGCGCAGATCGACGACGTGATCTTCGGCCAGTGCTACCCGAACGGCGAGGCGCCGGCGATCGGCCGCGTGGCCAGCCTCGACGCCGGCCTGGGCATCAAGGTACCCGGCCTGCAGCTCGACCGACGCTGCGGCTCGGGCCTGCAGGCGATCATCGACGCCGCGATGCGCGTGCAGACCGGCATCTGCGACCTGGTGATCGCCGGCGGCGCCGAGAGCATGAGCCAGGCCGAGCACTACGTGCTGGGCACGCGCTGGGGCGGACTGCGCGGTGATTCGGCGCCGTTGTGGGACCGCATCGCGCGCGGTCGCATCACGTCGGGCGGCCGGCATCATCCGGTCGAGGGCGGCATGCTCGAGACCGCCGAGAACCTGCGCCGCGAGTTCAAGATCTCGCGCCAGGCGCAGGACGAGCTGGCGATGAACTCGCACGCCCGCGCGGTCGCCGCGCAGAAGGCCGGCCGCTTCCAGGACGAGATCGTGCCGGTCGAGGTCAAGGGCAAGGGCGGCCCGAAGCGGATCGACACCGACGAGCATCCGCGCGCCGACGTGACGATGGAAAGCCTCGCGGCGCTCAGGCCGGTGCGGATCAAGATCGATCCCGAGTCGACGGTGACGGCCGGCAACGCCAGCGGCCAGAACGACGGCGCGGCCGCGTGCATCGTCACGACCCGCGAAAAGGCCGAGAAACTGGGCCTGCGGCCGCTGGGCAAGCTCGTCACCTGGGCCGTGGCCGGCGTCGAGCCCGAGCGCATGGGCTTCGGTCCGGTACCGGCCGTCGAGAAGGCGCTGTCGCGCGCGGGCCTGGGGTTCAAGGACATCGACCTGATCGAGCTGAACGAAGCGTTCGCCGCCCAGGTGCTGGCCTGCACGACCGCCTGGGGCCTGCAGAAGGCCGACTTCGAGCGCCTGAACGTCAACGGCTCGGGCATCTCGCTCGGTCATCCGGTCGGTTGCACCGGCGTGCGGATCGTCGCGACGATGCTGCGCGAGCTGGATCGGCGCAAGGCACGCTACGCGCTCGAGACGATGTGCATCGGCGGCGGCCAGGGCCTGGCCGCGGTGTTCGAGCGCGTCTGAGACACGGACGTTCCGGCCGCCGGGCGGCCGGAGCCGGAAGCGGCGGCCGTCACCCGCGCGCCGCCGCCGATATCGCCCCGCCGGGCGAGCAACCGACGGAGACACCATCGATGAAACGCATGCCTTCGTGCCCGGCGCCCTCGCGCCGGGAGCTGCTGACCGCGCTGTCCGCGTTGACGGCCGGCGCCGGCCTGGCCGGATTGCCGTCGACGACTCTCGCGCAGGGCGCCGGCACTTACCCCAACAAGCCAGTCCGGCTCGTCGTGCCGTTTCCGCCCGGCGGCGCCACCGACCTGACCGGGCGCCTGCTGGCCGGCAAGCTGGCCGAGGTATGGAAGCAGTCGGTGATCGTCGAGAACCGGCCCGGCGCCAGCGGCATGATCGGCACCGAACTGGTCGCCAAGGCGCCGGCCGACGGCTACACGATCCTGGTGCCGATCACCACGCACATCCAGAACGCGGCCGTCTACGCGAAGCTGTCGTACGAGCCGTTCAAGGACTTCGAGCCGATCTCCAAGATCGCCGATTCGTACCTGGCGCTGTGCGTGCGCGCCGAATCGCCGATCAAGACGCTCGATGATTTCGTCGCTTATGGCAAGAAGCAGGGCGCCAAGTCGGCGTTCGGCTCGTTCGGCAACGGGTCCAGCTCGCACATCGTCGGCGAGCGCTTCAGCCGCGTCGCCGGCCTGGGCCTGACGCACGTGCCGTACAAGGGCGCGTCGCCGCTGGCCACCGACCTGCTCGGCGGCCAGGTCGATTCGGCGTGGATCGACGTCAGCACCGCGACCGCCCACCTGCAGGCCGGCAAGCTGCGCGCGCTGGCGGTCACCGGCCCGCGGCGCGCGCCGATGCTGGCCGACGTCCCGACGCTCGCCGAGAAGGGCTACAGCGGCTTCGAACCGCTGGGCTGGGTCGGCGTGATGGTCGCCAGCGGCACGCCGAAGCCGATCGTCGACGCGATCTCGAACGCGATCCAGCAGGTGATGAAGATGCCCGACGTGCAGGCGCGGCTCAACGAGCAGACGCTGGTGCCGGTCGGCAACCTGCCGGCCGAGTTCGCCGCGCAGTTGAAGACCGAATCCGCGCAGTGGCTGAAGATCGCGCAGGATGCCGGCATCACGCCGCAGTGACGGCTTGCGTCCAATGGGTGACCGGCCGCATCAGAAAGTCCTCCAACGTGATGCCGTCACCACCGACCAGCAGCGTCCGTTGCGGCGCGAAGGCTCGAACGAAAGCCGCGGTGCCCGCGTGCGCCTGGGGGGCGCGGCTGCTCTTGACCTCGATGGCGGTCAGCGTGCGTCCGGCCTGCACGACGAAATCCACCTCGTGGTTGCGCTCGCGCCAGTAGTGCAGCAAGCATTCACCGCGCATCGCCGCATTGGCCAGGTGCGCGCCGACAGCGGATTCCACCAGCCGTCCCCAGAATTCATGGTCGGCGCGGGCCGTCTCCAGCGTGTATCCGCTGCCTGCCGTCATCAGGGCGGTGTTGAGGACTTGCAGCTTGGGACTGGATCCCCGGCTGCGCGCCGCGTCGCCGGCGTACTTCGGCAAACCGCGCACCATGCCGGCACCCGCGAGCAGTTCCAGGTAGTGCGCCAGCGTGGTGGTGTTGCCCGCGTCCTGCAACTGGCCCAGCATCTTGGTGTACGACAGCACCTGTCCCGAGTAGCGGCAGGCCATCTCGAACAGGCGGCGAAGCAGGGCGGGCTTGTCGACGCGCGCCAGCAACAGCACGTCGCGTGAAATCGAGGTTTCGATCAGGCTGTCGAGGATATAGCGCGACCAGCGTTCCGGCTCGCCGATCAACGGCGCGGCCCCCGGATAGCCGCCGTGGAATACATACTCGTCGACCGACCAGCCGAACGCCTGCCGCATTTCCGCCAGTGACCAGTGTGAAAGCGTGATCGTCTCGAAGCGTCCGGCGAGACTCTCGGTCAGGCCTTGGGTGATCAGCAGCGGTGCCGAGCCGAGCAGCACGACTTTGAGCGGGCGTTCGGCGTGCGTGTCCTCGTCCCACAGGCGCTTGACCGTTTCCGACCAGCCAGGGATTTTCTGGATTTCGTCCAGCACCAGAACAGCGCCGTTCTCGCCGTCGATGGACAGGCGCGCCGCTTCCCACTGCTGGGCGATCCAGCCCACGCCGCGCAGTGTCGGTTCGTCCGCGCTGACGAAGCGTACGGGCACGGCCAGCGTCCGCGTCGCCTGCCGTGCCAGCGTCGATTTGCCCACCTGGCGTGGACCGGCCACCACCTGGATGAAATGGCGCGGCTCGCTCAGCCGGGCCGCCAGGACAGCTGTTTGAGGGCGCTGATAGGAGGTTTCTTTTTTACTCGGCATACTGAGTAATTTTACTCAATATATCAAGTAAATTGTAGACTCTACCCTTACACCGCCGGTTCCGGCGACACGCCGATGATCAGCTTGCCGTCGTTGCGGCCGGTGAACAGCATCTGCAGCGCGTCGCGCGCGTTCTCCAGGCCGGGCACGACATGATCCTTCCAGCGCAGCTTGCGCTGCTCGACCCAGGGCACGAGCTCGGCCAGCGCGTCCTTGGCGTGAGGCAGGTGATCGACGACGATGAAGCCCTCGACGCGCAGGCGCCGCATCAGGATCCGCGAGAAATCCGACGGGCCGGCCACCGGGCCGTCGTTGTCGTACGTCGAAATCATGCCGCACAGCGCCATCCGCCCGAAGGTGTTCAGCCGCTGGTAGACCGCTTCCATGATCGCTCCGCCGACGTTCTCGAAATCCAGGTCGATGCCTTCGGGGCAGTGGCGGTCGAGCGCCTCGCCGACGTCCTCGCGCTTGTAGTCGATCGCCGCGTCGAAGCCGAGCTCCCGCGTCAGCCATTCGCACTTGGCGGCGCCGCCGGCGATGCCGACGACGCGCGCGCCGCGCAGCTTGGCGATCTGGCCGGCGATCGAGCCGACGGCGCCGGCCGCGGCCGAGACGACGACGGTGTCGCCGGCCTTGACCTGGCCGACGCGCGTCATGCCGAACCAGGCCGTCAGTCCGGTGCTGCCCAGCACGCTCAGCGACGCGGTCAACGGCACGCCGGGCAGGCGGCGCACGCGGCCGACGGCCGAGGCGGCGACGTCGGTCTCGGTCTCCCAGCCGGCCAGGCCGACGACCACCAGATCGCCGGCCGCGAAGCGCTCGCTGCGGCTGTCGACGACCTCGCCGACGGTCGTGCCCAGCATCTTGCTGCCGACCTCGACCGGTGGCAGGTACTGCTCGCGGTCGCTCATCCAGATGCGATGCGTCGGGTCCAGCGACAGGTGGATGTTGCGCACCCGGATGTGTCCTTCGCGCAGAGGTGCCCGCTCGAACGGCACCAGTTCCAGGTCGTCGGGAGCGAGCGCGCCCTGCGGGCGGCGTTTGAGTCGCCAGCGTCGGGCGGGTTCGGGGTTCGTCATCGGTCTCCTCCTGTTGCTCATGCCGGACGCAGGCCGGCGGACGAGCGATGCGACGGCCCGCGGGCTCCGGCGCATCGATGCTTCGTCCAGTGTAGCCGCTCGGCCCGCTCGGCCCGCTCGCCCGGAGCGCCAGCGGGCGCCCTCGCGGCGCGGCGGACTGGGGTATAAAAGCCGACGATGAACCGGTCGGCAAGCACCGGTGTCCTATGCTCGCGCCGGCTCGATCGCCGCGCGCGGTCCGTTTGTCCGTACATATGAAGGAGTCAATTCATGAAACTGGTTCGCACGAGCCCTTCGCTCGACCGTCGCGATTGCCTGCGTCTGATCGTTGGGGCCGGCGCGCTGGGTATCGGCGGGGGCGCCGGCGCGCAGTCGTACCCGAGCAAGACGATCACGCTGATCGTCCCTTACCCGGCCGGCGGCGTGGCGGACGTGGTGGGGCGGACGCTCGCCGAGAACCTGGGCAAGACGCTCGGGCAGACGATGATCGTCGACAACAGAGCCGGCGCGTCCGGCGTCATCGGCATCAGCGCGATGACCAAGGCGCCGGCGGATGGCCATACGCTGGCGATCGGCATCAACAGTTCGCTGATGTTCAACCGGTTCCTGTTCAAGAAGCTTCCTTATGATCCGGACAAGGACGTGGCGCTGGTGGCGAGGATCGCGACGATCGCATCGGTGCTGGTCGTTCACCCCAGCGTTCCCGCCGACAATCTGGGCGATCTGGTGCGATACCTGCAGGCGAACAAGGGCAAGACCTCCTATGGTTCGTACGGGCCGGGTACGGGGCCGCACCTGTACGGCTCGCACTTGAGCCGGCTCTACGATGCGGAGCTGGTCCATGTGCCGTACAAGGGCGAGCAGCCGATGGTCCAGGACCTGCTCGGCGGGCAGATCAAGCTGACTTTCTGCGCCCCCCAGTCGGCGAAGGTGCACGGCGAGGCCGGCAAGCTCAAATGCATCGCTGTCTGCGGCGACCAGCGTTTCCCGACCTTGCCGCAGGTACCCACTTTCGGCGAGCAGGGTGTCCGGGACGCGGTGTTCCGCTCGACCGGGTGGCTGGCCTTGGCGGCGCCGGCAGCCACGCCCAAGGAGGTCGTTCGGCGGCTCGCCGAAGAGACGCAGGCCGCCATCGCGCTGCCGGCGGTAAGCGAGCGCCTCGCGGCCAGCGGCGTGAATCCGGCATTCCTCGGACCGGACGAGTTCACCGCTGCCTACAAGGCCGAGCTCCCGGTCTGGGAGAACGTGGTCAAGCAGTCGGGCGTCACGCTCGAGTAGTCGTCCAGCGTGCGCTCGATCGGCCCGGGTCGAGATTGACCCGGGCCGCTCGATTGTAGAGAATAGGAATCCTTATCGTTTGCAAATCTCCCGCCCGGACGCGAGCCCTTGGCTTCCTGTCCTGGTCAGAGCGCCCGTGTCCGAGCCCTCAGCGATCGCCGATCTCTACGTCGAGCACCATGCGTGGCTGCATGGCTGGCTGCGTCGCAAGCTGGATTGCGTGGACCAGGCCGCCGACCTGGCGCACGACACTTTCGTGCGCGTCATCAGCAGCCAGCGGACGGAGGTGGCGAGCTGGCGCGAGCCGCGCGCCTACCTGACCACCATCGCGCGCAATCTCGTCAACGACCACTGGCGCCGGCAGGAGCTGGAACGCGCGTATCTCGAAGCGCTCGCCCTGCGGCCCGAAGCGGGGACGTTCTCGCCCGAGACGCGAATGCTCGTCATCGAGACCCTGGTCCGCATCGATCATTGCCTGGCCGCGTTGCCGCCGCTGACGCGGCGCATCTTCCTCCGCTCTCAGGTCGACGGTCTCGTCTATGCCGATATCGCCCGGGAAACGGGCGTTTCGCTCGTCACCGTCAAACGCCACATGAGCACGGCCTTCCTGGCCTGCCTGAGCATGGCCTGATGAGCCGCGCGACCAGCGCCAGCGCCGATATCGATCCCGCCATCCTGCGCGAAGCCGCCGACTGGCTGATGCGCTTGCATGCGGGCGACGCCGGGCCGGCCGAGTGGGCCGCGGTCGAGCGCTGGCGGACCACCAGCCCGGCGCATGGCCTGGCATGGAAACGCGCCGAGGGATTGCTCGGCGACCTGCGCCGGATCCCCGGCGGGCCCGTCCGCGCCGCGCTCGAACGACCGGATGCCCGTCGCCGCCGACTGCTGCGCCTGCTGTGGTTGCCCGCGCTGCCGGCTGGTTGGCTGGCCTGGCGGCATTTCTCGATCGCGGGCGAACGCTGGCAGACCGCCACCGGCGAGCAGCGCGGGATGAGGCTGGCCGACGGCACGCGACTGCTGCTCAACACCGATACCGGGATCGCCGTGCAGTTCGATGCGCGGACCCGGCTGATCCGTTTGCTGTCGGGCGAAATCCTCGTGACCAGCGCGCCCGATCCGTCCCCGTCGCCGCGACCGCTGATCGTCGCCACCGCCGACGGCAGCGTGCGTCCGATCGGCACCCGTTTCTCGGTACGGCGCAGCGACGGCGACGCCGACAGCCGCGTGGCCGTATTCGAAGGCCGGGTGGAGGTCGAAGCGGCCGGCCAGCGGCGGCAGGTGGCGCGCGGCCAGCGCATCGCCTTCGACGCCACCGGCCCCGGCCTGCCCGAGACGGCCGACGACGTCGCCGACGAAGCCTGGGCCAACGGCATGATCGTCGCACGCCGGATGCGGTTGGCCGACCTGGTTGCCGAACTCGACCGCTACCGCCCCGGCCGGCTGAGCTGCCATCCCGACGTTGCCCGGATGCATGTATCCGGCACCTTTCCGGCGCTGGACTCCGAACGCAGCCTGCAACTGCTGGCCGCCAGCTTCCCGCTGAAGCTGCGGTATCGCACCCGGTACTGGGTCACGGTGGAGGCCGCCTGATACCTTTTTCCGTTTCGTTCGTCGTGTTTCCCGTGAATCAGGAAAACACGCAACGAAAGGAAAAACCACCGTGCCGCACACCGCTTCGCGTATCCAGCCGACGGCCATCTCGCTTGCCGTTCTGCTCGCTCTTGCCCTGCCGACCCCGCAGCTCCACGCGCAGGCGGCGTTGCCGCAGACGGCACGCCACTACGCCATTTCGGCGGGGCCGCTGGAAGAGGTGCTTACCCGCTTTACGGCGACGGCCGGCATCGCGCTTTCCTTCGATCCGGCGCTGGTCGCCGGCCTGCGCAGCGTAGGCCTGAACGGCAGCTACACGGACGAGCAGGGCCTGCAACGGATTCTGCAGGGCAGCGGGCTCGAAATGGTGGCACAGCCGGCGGGCGGGTATTCGTTACGCAAGTCGGCCCGGGCGGCGGCTGGTTCGGCTGCGCAGCAGGAGGCACCGACGTTGCCCGCGGTAGCGGTGATGGCGCGCGCCGAGCGCAGCGATCTGACCGAAGGCACCGGCTCGTACACCACGCGCGGCACCAGCGCGGCCACGGGCGTGAACCTCTCGCTGCGCGAGACGCCTCAATCGGTTTCGGTCATCACCCGCGAGCGGATGGACGAGCAGGGCTTGAACTCATTGAGAGAAGCCTTGAGCGAAGTAACGGGTGTTCATGGCGAGGCTGCGGGCACTCAGGTTGGCGGCTACATAGGGATCTCCGCGCGCGGATACACGATCAACAGTTATCTGGTCGATGGCTTGAACATCTATGCGGATGGATACAACGTCCATTCCTTCGACACGGCGGTCTACGATTCCATCACCGTCGTGCGAGGTGCCACGGGCCTGCTGACCGGCAGCGGCGATCCCGGGGCAAGCGTCCACTTGACTCGCAAGCGACCCACCAGCGATTTCCAGGCATCACTGTCCCAGGGGCTGGGGCGGTGGAACCAGCGCCGCACGGTGGCTGACGTTGCCGGTCCCTTGAACCGGGCGGGCACGCTGCGCGGGCGCCTCGTGGTCGCGTATGACGAAGGCAAGTCCTGGGTGGACCGCTACCGGAACAACAAGAGCGTGGTCTATGGCGTGCTCGAAGCCGACCTCGGCGACAGGACGCTGCTGACCCTGGCGCTGGAGCATGGCCGGACTTCCGGTCGTGGTGCGGGAAGCGAGAACGGCTTTTCGTTGACCTTCGGCGACGGCAGCGCCGTGCCGTCATCCCGGTCCGACAGCGCGCTGGCGGATTGGAGCCGCTTCACCACGGAGCGCACCATGCTCGACGCGAAGATCGAACACCGGTTCAATGAAAACTGGCGCGGGCAATTGAGCTACGGCCATGGACGGACCGACGTGTTCGGAAGCCGTGGCGTGGCATACGTCGGTGCCGATGCTAACGCGGACATGAGCCTGTTCCTGAGGAACTGGAGCACCAGGAAACCCGTCCGCGTGAACGATCTGGTTGGCAAGCTCGAAGGGCGGTACGAGCTCTTCGGCCGCAAGAACGATCTGGTCGTCGGCTTCAACGCACGGGATTTCACCGACGTGTCCGACGGTGGGGGCTGGACCACGCCGACGGTGCCATGGTCGCAATGGAACGGTCATGTGCCGCCGGTGGACCCGGCGGATCCCGGCGTCAATACCGACTTCGTGGAGGACTACTCGACCAAGATCGAACAGGCGGGCCTGTTCGCGGTCACCCGCCTGCGCCCGGCGGATGGGCTGTCGGTGATCCTGGGCGGCCGCTGGAGCTACTGGAAGACCCGCACGGAGCAGTTTCCGAATTCATCGTCCTATGACCCGAACAACCCCATTTCCGACGAGCGCAAAGAAAGCGGTGTCTTCACGCCTTATGCCGGCGTCGTGTACGACCTCCGAGAGAATCTCTCCGCTTATGCCAGCTATACCGAAATCTTCAATCCCCAATCCAGCAGGGATGCGAGCGGCAAGGTGCTCGATCCCGAACAGGGTAAGAACACCGAGTTGGGACTAAAGGGTTCCTGGCTGGACGGCAGGCTGAATGCCAGCGCGGCGGTGTTCGAGGTGCGCAAGGACAACCTGGCGGTGCTCGACGGCGACAAGCGCACACCAACTGGCGATCTGGCCTACGTGGCCCAGGACAGCACCAAAGGCCGTGGCTGGGAACTGGAAGTGTCCGGTCAGTTGGCGCGCGGCTGGCAGATGCAGGCCGGCTATACTCGCGTCGTCACCCGCGACAGCGATGGCGCTCGCCTCAACGGACACATGCCGGCCCATATGTTCAAGCTCTTCAGCAGCTACCGCATGCCGAGCGTGCCCGGCTTGACGCTGGGGGGCGGCGTCGTCTGGCAAAGCAAGGTCTACGCGTTCTGGATGGATGAATCGCTGCAGTCGATCAACACGCAGAAGTCCTATGCCGTGGCCAACCTGATGGCTCGCTACGCGATCGATCGCCACTGGAGCCTGGCTTTGAACCTGAACAACGTGTTCGACAAGCACTACCGTACCGCGACTAGGGATCACCAGTACGGCGCCCCCCGCAACCTGTACGCCACGCTGAAGTACCAGTTCTGACGTCGCGGCCGTGTCGAACCGGAGCCGTCTGTCCGTATCGTTTCGGATCGCCGCCGCGCTGGCGTCTTTCGCGCACGCGGCCGCGCTGGGCGAGGAGGCTACGGCGTCTTCGGCCCTGGTGCTGGACGCCTTCGTGCAGGTCTCCCCGTCGGCCGGCGCCACGCCGACCCGCCGCACCGAGGTCCGGTTCCGGCACGACGCGCGCACGCTGTTCGTCGAGATCCGCGCCTTCGACCCCGAGCCCGATGCCATCTTCGCCCGCCAGATGCGTCGCGATGTCGAGGGCATGCTCGCCGAGGATCAGGTCACGTTGGTCATCGACGTGGAGGGCGCCGGCCGCAACGGCTACCTGTTCGCCGTCAACGCCCTCGGCGCCCAGTTCGACGCGCTGGTCTACGATGGCGGCCAGATGCGCTTCGACTGGGATGCGCAATGGCTTAGCGAGGCCAGCATCGATGCCGAAGGCTGGCATGCCCGGCTGGCGATCCCGCTGGCGGTCTTCGGTCAGACCGAGGCGGCCCATTGGCGTCTGAACGCCGAACGCTGGATGCCGCGCGGCAGCGAGCGGGTCCGGCTGGCCGGTGCCTGGCCGGATCGGCCCGTCCACAGCCTCGGCACCGGCCTCGCCGTTCCGGCCGTCCGGCCCGGATCCGGACCCGGACCCGGATCTTCGGGCGATGCCGGGGCTGACGGCGGTGCCGGCGGCGAGCGCGGGTCCTGGGGCCTGCGCATCAAGCCGTCGTTGCGGCTGGTCAGCGAATCGTCGGCCGCGTCCGGCACCGGCCGCGCCAGCACCGGCCTGGAGCCCGGTCTGGAACTCTTTCACGAGAGCGCCCGCGGCCTGCGCAGCGCGCTGGCGCTGAACCTGGACTTCGGCGAAGCCGAGGCCGACGAGCGCACCGTGAACCTGAGCCGCTTCGAGCTGTTCCGGCTGGAAAAGCGCGAGTTCTTCCTGCGCGATGCCGGCCGCTTCAGCTTCGGCGGGCTGGTCGAGACCGCCGTGATTCCGTACTACTCGCGCCGCATCGGTCTGGATGCCGGCGGCTGGGCGCGCAGCCTGGATGCCGGTCTGAAGCTGACCGGTAACGTCGCCGGCGTCGACTTCGGCGTCTTCGGGGCGCGGGTGGCCGGTGGCCCGACCTCACCCGGCGAGCCCGATCAGGCCCCTGCCGACGTGGCGGTGCTGCGGCTGGCGCGGCCGCTCGACGCCCGCCAGCGCCTCGGGTTGATCGCCACCCACGGCAACCCGCGGGGCAGCGCCGGCAGCGGCCTGTGGGGGCTCGACTACCAATTCCGCGATCCTGGCTGGGCCGGCAACCGGACGCTGGAGGCCCATGCCTGGGCGATGCGCTCGCGCAACCCGGGAGCCCTTACCGGCCAGGCCTGGGGCGCGAGCCTGAGCTTCCTGAACCTCGGCCCGATGGCCGAGGTTCGGGTCCAGCGCATCGGTTCCGGCTTCGAGCCGGCGCTCGGCTACCTGGCCGAGGACAACGTGATGCGCGGCCAGGGCACGGTCGGCTGGTGGCACAGAACGGCGGCCGGAACCGACATCATCCCGGCGATCGACTGGAACTGGCGCCGCACGCTGGACGGCCGCGAGCGCACGTTGAGCCTGAACCCCGAAGTCGCCTGGACCACGCCGGCCGGCGACACGGTGATGGCCGAGGTGTTTTTCGACGAGGACCGCCTGACCGTCGCCCATGAGCTCGTGCCGGGCGTCGCGATCGCACCGGGCAACTACCGCTGGCACTACCTGTACGGCATCGTCGAGACCGCGCACTCGCGACCGCTGTGGATCGGAGGCGAATGGCGCGCCGGCGGCTACTACGACGGCCGCCGTAACGACCAGGTGGCGACGGTGGGCTGGAAGCCGACCGCGCGCTGGGAGGCGCGCGTCGGTCTGGGCCGCAACGACATTACCCTGCCTTCGGGGCATTTCACGGTGAAGCTGGCCACGCTGCGGCTGGACCACGCATCGAGTACGCGGCAGGCGCAGAACCTGCTGCTGCAGTGGGACAACGTGTCGCGCTCGCTGGGCATCAGCATCCGCTGGCGCTGGCAGTGGGCGCCGGGGCGGGAGGCGCTGTTCGCGCTGGACCGGCTCGGTCATACGGGCGAGCGCAGGACGCTGGAGCCGCACAAGACCCGGGCCATGCTCAAGCTGGTGTGGAATTTCGAGCGATGAGGGCCGTCACCGCGAGGCGATGCACGGCATCGAGCCGGTTTCGGTTGGTAACGCTATCATCGATAGCACACTATTCGGGAAGATGCCGGCATGCCCGACTGGCTCGTTCGTGGTGTCGATGAAGCGCTCGTCAAGGCGCGCGCCGGCGCGCGCACGGCCGCAACAAGCAGATCGCGGCCATCGCGCGGGTCCACGACCTGACGGTTGTCACGCGCAATGCCGCGGATTTCGCGGGCACCGGCGCGAAGGTCATGAATCCCTTCGTGGCGTCATCGTCCTCGACGCCGGACAGCGGCTGACTCGCTGCGCAGTCAGGCCGGCAGCGAAGCGTCGGGGCTGGTCCGGGCCTCGGTCATCCTGAAGAACGCCAACACCCGCTCGCGCTGCGCGAGCGCGTCGCGGCGGCCGAGGTCGAGCAGCTTCCGCACGTAGCCGGCCTCGAACAGCAGGTACGACATCAGGCTGGCGCTGCGCCGGTCGGTCGCGCCCAGGATGTGCAGCAGCGCGCGGATCGGCCGCGCCAGCTCGTGCAGGTGCGGCGGCGCCAGCAGGTCCAGGCGCTGGCTCGGCGAGATCGCCAGCACGTCCAGCGGATACAGGCTGGTCAGCGCGCGCTGCTCGGGCGTCAGCAGCGCCAGCGTGCGGTTGATGCGCTCGGTTCGCTCGATGTCGTTGGCCAGCGCGTCCAGGAAGATGCCCGACATCGCGTGGCCGGCGATCTGGCCCAGCGACGGATACAGGAACTGCGAGCCGCGCGGCGCTTCGTTCGCGCTGGCGGTCTCGATCTGGCCGGCGCCGATCACCAGCAGCCGGTGCGCGCCCAGATGGATCGCCGGCGCCAGCGGCGCGGTCTGCCGCATCGAGCCGTCGCCGAAGAACTCCTGGTGATCGCCGAGCGGCAACGGCACCGCCGGAAACAGGAACGGGATCGCCGCCGAGGCCAGCAGGTGCCGCGGCTCGAGGCGGCTCGGCGTGGCCAGCCGCTGCGAGCGGTACCACGGCGCGACCGGCTGCTGGGTCTCGTAGAACGTGACGTGCTGGCCCGACGTGTAGCTGGACGCGGTCACCGACAGCGCGGTGACCGAGCCGTCGCGGATCGCCTCGTGCAGCGCGGCGAAATCGATGCTTCGCGTCAGCAGCTCGGCCAGCGGCGTGTTGTCGAACATCGAGCGCGGCGCGTGCCGCGCCAGCCAGCCGAACATCAGCGAGCCGAGCCAGCGCGCCGCGTGCAGCAGCGAGCCGGCGGCGTCGTTGCGGTAGACGCGGTCGGCGCTGATCGTCGACCACATCCGGTACAACTCGCGCACGCCCCGGTCGAAGTGATGCGCGTGGCTGGCCAGCGCCGCCGCGTTGATCGCGCCGGCCGAGGTCCCGCACAGGATGCCGAACGGGTTGCGTTCGGCCGGCCAGCCGGCCTCGACCAGCGTTTGCCGGATGCCGTCGAGCACGCCGATCTGGTAGGCGGCGCGAGCGCCGCCGCCCATCAGGATCAGCGCGGTTCGACGAGGCTCGTGCGTCACGGTTCGACGATGTCGAAGTTCGGATCGAAATCGTCGAGCGACGCGAGCCGGCGATCGACGGCGGCGCGATCGCCGGCCATCATGATCCGCCCGTCGGCGATCGCCTGCTCGAGCCGCGCGCCTTCTAGCAGCGGGCCGGTCAGCGCCGCGCGGTGGCCGGCCCGCGCGAACAGCCCGTCGCTGCCGAGCACCCGCGCGTTCAGCGCGATCGTCGGCGGCAGCGCCGCTTTCGGCCAGTCGGGACTGGCGGCATGCGGGCCGGTCGGGGTATCTGTCGAGGGATTCGTCATCGATGTCTCCAGGCGGCTCGAGCGGCAGCGTCGTCCGGGAAGACCCGATGCTGCACCGCGTGTCGTGATTTTGTTCCGCCGAAGCGAGGCCTCGGCGGTCCAGACTCGATCATCGCACCGACCCGACGCACGACACCGTCGCGAGAGGACGAAGATGGATCTGCCCGAACTCCGGATCGATGACCAGCACGAGGCGGCCGCCGTCAAGGCGAGGCTGTGCCGCGAGTCGCGCCTGATCGCCCGCCTGATGCGGGCCGAACCGCCGGCGCTGCACGACGAGTGCGAGACGCTGGGCCTGCCGCACGAGGGGCGCGGCCCCGGCGAGCTGCGCGCGGCGCTGTTCAACGCGCTGCGACGACGACCGGGCATATAGAATCGTGCCTTCGTCGATCCACGCGAAGGCCTCCCGATGCCCGTCAATCTGCAAGCGCCGGATCCCGCCGAGCTGCACCCCGTCGCCGGCCTGGCGCTGGGCGCCGCGCAGGCGGGCATCCGCAAGAGCGACCGCTACGACCTGCTGCTGATGCAGTTCGCGCCCACGGCCACCGTGGCCGGCGTGTTCACGCGCAACCGCTTCTGCGCGGCGCCGGTCCAGGTCTGCCGCACGCACCTGGCGGCCGGCGGGCCGATCCGCGCGCTGGTCGTCAACACCGGCAACGCCAACGCCGGCACCGGCGAGCAGGGCCTGGTCGATGCGCTGGCCACCTGCGAGGGCGTCGCGCGGCTGCTCGATGTCCATCCGTCGCAGGTGCTGCCGTTCTCGACCGGCGTGATCCTCGAGCACCTGCCGATGGCGCGGCTGCTCGACGGCCTGCCGCGCGCGCACGCGGCGCTCGGGCCCGGCAACTGGGCGCTGGCCGCGCAGGCGATCATGACGACCGACACCGTGCCGAAGGCCGTGTCGCGACGCGCGACGATCGCCGGCAAACCGGTGACCGTCACCGGCATCTGCAAGGGCGCCGGCATGATTCGCCCGAACATGGCGACGATGCTCGGCTTCGTCGCGACCGACGCGGCCGTGCCGCGGGCGCTGCTGCAGCAGTGGGTGCGCGAAGCGGCCGACCGCAGCTTCAACCGCATCACGATCGACGGCGACACCTCGACCAACGATTCGTTCATGCTGATCGCCACCGGCGCCGGCGAGCTGGCGATCGGCGACGCGGCCAGCGACGGCGCGGCCGAGCTCAGGGCGCTGCTCGTCGAGGTGTCGCGGCAGCTCGCGCAGGCGATCGTGCGCGACGGCGAGGGCGCGACCAAGTTCATGACGATCGAGGTCTCGCAGGCGCGCGACGACGACGAGGCGGCGGCCGTCGCCTACGCGATCGCGCATTCGCCGCTGGTCAAGACCGCGTTCTTCGCGTCCGACCCCAACCTCGGCCGCATCCTGTGCGCGATCGGCTACGCGGGCATCGACGACCTGGACGTCGACCGGGTCGAGCTGTTCCTCGACGACGTGCACGTGGCCACGCGCGGCGGCCGTCATCCGGACTACCGCGAAGCCGACGGCCAGCGCGTGATGGCGCAGGCCGAGATCCGCGTGCGCGTGCATCTGCACCGCGGCCAGGCCGCGACCACCGTCTGGACCTGCGACCTGTCGCACGACTACGTCAGCATCAACGCCGATTACCGTTCCTGAGCCGATGACCGACCCGAAAGACCTGCGGCGCGTGCTCGATCGCGCCGAATCCCTGCTCGCCAAGCTCGAAGCGCTGCTGCCCGGCGCCGCCGAGCCGGACTGGGACGCGGCCATCGCGTTCCGCTGGCGCCGCCGCCGCAACGCGCTGGGCGTGCAGGGCGTGCTGCAACCGGTGCGCCACCTGGCCCTGATCACCTTCGACGACCTGCAGAACATCGCGCAGCAGAAGCAGGACGTCGTGCGCAACACCCGCCAGTTCGTCGAAGGGCGGCCGGCCAACAACGTGCTGCTGACCGGCTCGCGCGGCACCGGCAAGTCCTCGCTGATCAAGGCCTGCCTGAACGCTTATCACGCCGAGGGCCTGCGGCTGATCGAGGTCGACAAGGACGACCTGGTCGACCTGCCCGAGATCGTCGAGCTGGTGTCGACGCGGCCCGAACGCTTCATCATCTTCTGCGACGACCTGTCGTTCGAGGAGGGCGAGCCCGGCTACAAGGCGCTGAAGACCGCGCTCGACGGCTCGATCGCCGCGCAGTCGGCCAACGTGCTGATCTACGCGACGTCGAACCGCCGGCACCTGATGCCCGAGTACATGAGCGAGAACCTCAGCGCCAAGCACCAGGCCGACGGCGAGATCCATCCGGGCGAGACCGTCGAGGAGAAGATCTCGCTGTCCGAACGCTTCGGCCTGTGGGTCGCGTTCTATCCGTTCCGCCAGGACGACTACCTGGCCGCGGTCGCGCACTGGCTCGGGCATTTCGGCGCCGATGCCGCGCAGGTCGCCGCGGCGCGCGCCGATGCGCTGCGCTTCGCGCTCGAGCGCGGCTCGCGCTCGGGCCGCGTGGCCTGGCAGTTCGCCAAGGACTGGGTCGGCAGCCAGGCGATGACGTCGCCGCAAGCGGGTCGAGGGGCGGGTGCCTCGGGGGCCGAGACGAGCGCGCCGGACGCGGGCGGACCGGCGCGATGAGTGCTGCGGGGGCCGCTGCGCCGGGGCCATCGGCGGGCTTGGACGGGACGGTCGCGGTCACACCGGTGGCCGTCGCCGTGATCCAGCGCGCCGACGGCGCGGTGCTGCTCGGCCAGCGCCCGGCGGGCAAACCGTATGCCGGTTGGTGGGAGTTTCCCGGCGGCAAGCTCGAGCCGGGCGAGACCGTCGAGCAGGCGCTGATCCGCGAGATCGACGAGGAGCTGGGGCTGCGCGTGCACCGGTCGACGCCGTGGGTGACGCGCCGCTTCGTCTATCCGCATGCGACCGTGCAGTTGCATTTCCGGCTGGTGCGCGAGTTCGACGGCCAGGCGCGCTCGCGCGAGGGCCAGGCGTTCGCGTGGCTGCATCCGGACCGGATCGACGTCGCGCCGATGCTGCCGGCCACGGTGCCGGTGCTCGGCTGGCTGCGCTGGCCCGAGCGCTATGCGATCTCGAACGCCGCCGGGATGGGCGAGCCCGCGTTCCTGTCCGCGCTGGACCGGGCATTGTCGCGCGGCTTGCGGCTGCTGCAGTTGCGCGAGAAGTCGCTGCCGCCCGATCGATTCGATGCGCTGTTCCGTCAGGTGCGCGAACGCTGCGCGGCGGCCGGCGCGCGGCTGCTGGTCAACAGCGATCACCCGGCGTCGTACTGGCAGGCGGCCGACGGCGTGCACCTGACCGGGCGCGCGTTGGCGGCGATCGCCGAACGGCCGCGGCTGCGCCATGTCGCCGCCTCGTGCCACGATGCCGCGGATCTCGATCGCGCCGGCGCGCTGGGGCTGGACTTCGCGGTGCTGGGGCCGGTGCTGCTGACGCGCAGCCATCCGGGCGCGCCGACGCTGGGCTGGGACGGGTTCGCGCGGATCGCCGCCTCGACGCAACTGCCGGTCTATGCGTTGGGCGGGATGGACGATGGTTCGCTGGCGCGGGCCCGCGAGTCCGGCGCGCACGGCATCGCGTTGCTGCGAGGGGCGTGGAAGGCGTAGTTCGCGTCGAAGCGTCGGGTGCCATGGGGGCGGATTCCGTCGGGTACCCCTGATGAAAATTCGTGCTATCGTGCCTTCCGAATTTGGTCTGAGAGGAAAGCACTATGCCAACTTCCGTTTCTCCTCCTGTCGTGAAGGTCGTTGGCGCGAACGGGCAGATTTCCCTGGGCAAGCAGTACGCAGGGCGCCAAGTGCTGCTGGAAGAGCAGGAGCCAGGCGTATGGCTGGTGCGCACCGCCACGGTGATTCCCGACAACGAGCGCTGGCTGCACGAGCCGCGGACGGCGGTGGCGCTGAAGGAGGCGCTGGACTGGGCGCAGTCTCATCCGGCCAGCGATACGCAAGCCGACGAGATGTTGCAAAGCCTGCGCCGTGACGCACCATGAGTGACGTCGCGGTCGTTCGGCTGGATCTGAACAACCCGGTCTTTCAGCGCGACCTGCTCGGCCTGCAAAAGGCCGAGCGCCATGCCGCGTTGGATACGCTGGCGAAGCTGCGCCAGCTCACCTGGCAGCAGGTGTACCGGGACAAAGGTCTGCGCTGGGAGAAGATCGCCAGCGTCAAGCCGTCGCCGGGCATCGATGCGCTCTACAGCCTGCGCGTCACCCAGTCCCGGCGGGCGGTTGCCTACCGTGATGGCGAGTTCATCCGTCTGCTATCCATCCCGTCCGACCACGATGCGGCTTACGGCAGGAAGTGAGTCGCGGCCTGCCTCGGCGCAGCTTCGATCGCTACCGACCCTGGGGTAATGCTTCAGTAACCCGAGGGGGTACCGGCAATCACTGCCGCCGCGGCCCGCCCTGCCGCCCATCGTCGTCCGGGTCGATCGGCAGTTCCTGCGAGTCGCCGCCGATCACGTAGCGGTCCGACGCCCAGTCGCCCAGGTCCATCGCCTTGCAGCGCTCCGAACAGAATGGTCGCCAGCGGTTGCTCGGCGAGAACTCGGTCTTGCGTCCGCAGCGCGGGCAATCGACGACGGGGGGCGGCCGGTTCATCGCCAGGGCTCGATCGTCGTACGCCGGGCCGCCGTCACAGGTTGCAGACCGACAGCTCGAATTCGACGTCGCCCTCGTACGGGCGCGGGCGAAGGTCGCCGTCCTGCGTCATGAAGCGGATCCACAGCAGGTACTTGTTGGCGCTGATCTCGGGGATCGCGCCGAGGTTCTCGTCGAGCCGCACCTGCACCATCTGGAAGAACTTGCCGCCCAGCGGCTGCTGGAAGCTGCCCGACTGCGCGACCAGCGTCGAGCGCTGCGCGCTTTCGCGCAGCAGGCCCAGCACGATCGACAGGCTGTCGACCAGCGGGCGGAACGGCGCGATCCAGCCGGCCAGGTCCGCGTGCCGCGCGGCGGGCGGGCGGTTCTGCCACGCGTGGTACGAGGGCAGGTCGAATTCGCAGGCGCCGCCGGCGATGATCGTGCGGCTGCGGATGCTCATCAGCCATTCGTTCTCGCGCAGATGCTGGCCGGCCTTGCCGGTGGCGGAAGACTGCGCGTTGATCGCCTGGTCGATGCGCGACAGCACCTGCTCGAGCGCCTCGGCCTCGACCTGCGGGCTGTTGCGAAAGGCCTGCAGCGTCTGGCGCTGGCGTTCGAGTTCCTGGATCAGGTCGGACTTCAGGTCGGCGCGCGCCGTCACGTCGACGATGTCGAACAGCGTCGACAGCGCGGCGTGGTGATGGAGCGGGTGATCGTGGCGGGCAAAGAAGTCGAGACGCTCGAACAGGTCCTCGAGCCTCAGCAAGGTGCGCACGCGCTCGTTGAGCGGATATTCGTACAGAATCAAGACGGCTGGCCAGGCGACGTTGAAGACATGCCACGCCGCGCGATTGTGAAGCAATACGCAGCCGATGACAAACCCGGCGGGGGCGAGCGCGCGTGCTTCGCGCGCGTCCTTTATCGGTGCCGCGCGGCCTTGTTGTCGGCCGCGGCCAGGTAATCGCGATGCAGCCGCGCGATCGGCTCGCCCAGGCTCGCATGATCGGCGCTGTTGTCGATGACGTCGTCGGCGGCGGCCAGCCGTTGCGCGCGCGAGGCCTGCGCGGCCATGATCGCCAGTACCTGTTCGCGCGACAGGCCATTGCGCTGCATCACGCGCCGGACCTGGACCGATTCGGCGCAGTCGATGACGAGCACGCGGTCGCAGCGCTCCTTCCAGCGGCCCGATTCGATCAGCAGCGGGACGACCATCACGACGTAGGGGCCGCTGGCCGCGCGGATGCGCGCCTCGGTCAGGTCGCGGATCCGCGGGTGCAGGATCGCTTCGAGCTCGTGGCGGGCGCGTTCATCGCCGAACACGCGCTCGCGCATCGCCGCGCGGTCCAGGCGTCCGTCGGCCGCGGCGATCCCCGGGCCGAAGTGCGCGACCAGCGCCGGCATCGCGTCGCCGCCGGGGCCGGTCAGCTCGTGCGCGATCGCGTCGGCGTCGACCAGCGTCGCGCCGAGCTCGCCGAAGCGGTCGGCCACGGTGGTCTTGCCGCTGCCGATGCCGCCGGTCAGGCCGACGATGTAGGGGGCGGTCGCCAGTTCGGCGGCGGTCGGGGAGAGCGGATCGCGGGACATGGGCGGGGCGGGCGCGAAGCGTCGAAAGCGCTAAGGTAGCAAATACGCGCGCGTCCCGCGGCGGGCGGCCGCAGCCGGCGGCCACCGATCGATCCGTCGCGCGGGTTCAGCCCAGCCCGAACCACGCCGCCAGCGGCGCGCGGAAGAACAGCACGAGCACGCCGGCGCCGGCCAGGTACGGGCCGAACGGCATCGGCACCTCGCGTCCGTGCCGCGCCAGCACGATCAATACGATGCCGACGATCGCGCCGACCAGCGACGACATCAGGATGATCGACGGGATCGCCTGCCAGCCGAACCAGGCGCCCAGCGCGGCCAGCAGCTTGAAATCGCCGTAGCCCATGCCTTCCTTGCCCGTGGCCGCCTTGAATGCCCAGTAGATCGACCACAGCAGCAGGTAGCCGGCCATCGCGCCGATGACGGCCGAGTGCAGGTCGGTGAACGTCCCGAACAGGTTCGACAGCAGGCCCAGCCACAGCAGCGGCAGCGTCATCGAATCGGGCAGGAGCTGCGTGTCGGCGTCGATGAACGCCAGCGCGATCAGGAACCACAGCAGCACCATCGCGCACAGTCCGGCGAAGCTCGCGCCGTAGTGCGCGATCGCCAGCGCGCTGAGCACGCCGGTCGCCAGCTCGACGATCGGATAGCGCGGCGAGATCGGCGCGCGGCACGACGAGCAACGGCCGCCCAGCATCAGCCAGCCCAGCATCGGCACATTCTCCCACGCGCGGATCCGGTGACCGCAGTGGGGACAGGCCGAACCCGGCACCAGCAGGTTGTAGCGCTCGCCGGCGACCGCGCCCGCGGCTCCGGTCGCGCCGGTGCTCGCTGCGGCGGCGGCTTCGGCGGCCTCGGCCGCCCACGCGCGCTCGAGCATCTTCGGCACGCGGTGGATGACCACGTTCAGGAAGCTGCCGATCGCCAGGCCGACCAGCAGCGCGAGCCCGATCGCCAGCGGCGGGCTCGTGCTCAGCAGGACGGCGAGATCGTGCATCGGCGCGGCGGCAGTCATCGATCGGACAAGGATAGCCGCTACGGCGCCGTCAGACGACCTGGCCGAGCTTGAAGATCGGCAGGTACATGGCGACCACCAGGCCGCCGATCAGCGTGCCCAGGATGACCATGATCAGCGGTTCGAGCAGGCTCGACAACGCCTCGACCGCCTCGTCGACCTCGCGCTCGTAGATGTCGGCGGCCTTCGACAGCATCGAATCGAGCGCGCCCGATTCCTCGCCGATCATCGACATCTGGATCACCATGTTCGGGAACAGGTTCTGGTTCTGCATCGAGGTCGTCAGGCTGGTGCCGGTCGACACCTCCTGCTGGATCTTGCGCGTGGCCAGCAGGAACACGTGGTTGCCGGCGGCGCCGCCGACCGAATCGAGCGCCTCGACCAGCGGCACGCCGGCCGCGAACATCGTCGACAGCGTGCGCAGCCAGCGGGCGATCGTGCCTTTCTCGACGACCGGGCCGAACACCGGGACCTTCAGCAGCAGCCGGTCCATCACGATCTGCATCTTCGGCGATCGTCGCCACGCGTGCATGAAGAAGTAGATCGAGCCG
The DNA here is from genome assembly GCA_047605425.1 of Burkholderiaceae bacterium. Lineage (GTDB taxonomy): Bacteria > Pseudomonadota > Gammaproteobacteria > Burkholderiales > Burkholderiaceae_E > JAKPAM01. The sequence goes on from JASGFT010000023.1 coordinate 23,107, forward strand.
AACAGGGCGCCGAACACGATGTACCAGTTATCGACCATGAAGTCGGACATCGCGATGACCATCTCGGTCGGCGCCGGCAGGTTGGCGCCGAAGCTCGAGAACACGCTCTTGAATGCCGGCACGACGAACAGCATGATGATCGCGACGACGACGAAGGCGACGACCAGCACCGCGGCCGGATAGAACAGCGCGGATTTGATCTTGCCCTTGATGGCCATGATCTTTTCCTTGTACGTCGCCAGCCGGTCCAGCAGGTCGTCGAGGATACCGGCCTGCTCGCCGGCGCCCACGAGATTGCAGAACAGCGCGTCGAAGTACAGCGGATACTTGCGGAACGCCTGCGACAGCGCGGTGCCGGTCTCGACGTCCTGGCGGATGTCGGTGAACAGCTTGGCCACCGACGCGTTGGTCGAGCCCTTGGCGACGATGTCGAACGACTGCAGCAGCGGCACGCCGGCGCGCATCATCGTCGACAACTGCCGCGTGAACATCGTGATGTCCTTGTCGGTGATCTTCTTGCCGCGCGAAGCGCGCCGCTTCTTGATCGTCATCACCGCGATGCCCTGGCGGCGCAGCGTCGCGTTGACGATCGCCTCGCCGGCCGCGCGCATCTCGCCGCTGATCTTGCGGCCCGCCTTGTCGCGACCGACCCAGTGGTAGGTGAATTCCTTGACCTTGTCGGCCGCCGCCGCCGCTTTGCCTGCCATCTATGACCTCTTCGGTTGGCTATTCGTTGGTCACGCCCAGCACTTCCTCGATCGAGGTGTGCCCCTGGATGACCTTCAGCAGCCCGGAGGTGCGCAGATCCTTGACGCCTTCGAACTTGGCCTGCGCGGCGATCTGCATCGCGTTGCCGTTGGACAGGATGATCCGCTGCATCTCTTCGGTGATCGGCATGACCTGATAGATGCCGACCCGCCCCTTGTAACCCGAACCGCCGCAGCGTTCGCAGCCGACCGGGCGGAACGGTTGCCACGAGCCGTCGAGCTGCGCGTCGGTGAAGCCGGCGGTGCGCAGGCCGTCCTCGTCGATGTCCATCGGTAGCTTGCAACTGCACAGCCGGCGGGCCAGCCGCTGGGCGGTGATCATGATCACCGACGAGGCGATGTTGAACGGCGCCACGCCCATGTTCATCATCCGCGTCAGCGTCGTCGGCGCGTCGTTGGTGTGCAGCGTGGACATCACCATGTGGCCGGTCTGCGCGGCCTTGATCGCGATGTCGGCGGTCTCCAGGTCGCGGATCTCGCCGACCATGATCACGTCCGGATCCTGGCGCAGGAAGGCCTTGAGCGCGGCCGCGAACGTCAGCCCGGCCTTGTCGTTGACGTTGACCTGGTTGATGCCGGGCAGGTTGATCTCGGCCGGGTCCTCGGCGGTGGCGATGTTCACGCCCGGCTTGTTCAGGATGTTCAGGCAGGTGTACAGCGACACGGTCTTGCCCGAGCCGGTCGGGCCGGTGACCAGCACCATGCCGTACGGGCGGCTGATCGCCGACATCAGCGCTTCCTTCTGGTCCGGGTCGTAGCCCAGTGCGTCGATCCCCAGCCTGGCCGACGACGGATCCAGGATCCGCATCACGATCTTCTCGCCGAACAGCGTCGGCAGCGTCGAGACCCGGAAATCGATCGCGCGCGCCGCCGACAGCACGAGCTTCATCCGGCCGTCCTGCGGTACCCGCTTCTCGGAGATGTCCAGCCGCGAGATCACCTTGATCCGCGAGGCCAGCTTCTCCTTGATCGCCAGCGGCGGCTGGACGAACTCGCGCAGCTCGCCGTCGATCCGCAGCCGGATCCGGTAGTACTTCTCGTACGGTTCGAAGTGGATGTCCGACGCGCCGGCGTTGATCGCGTCCATCAGCACCTTCTGCAGGAACTTGACGATCGGCGCGTCGTCGACGTCCGCCTGCTCCTGCAGCGCCGCGGCAGGCTCGTCGCTGGCGACCTCGACGTCCAGCACGTCGTCGCCGAGCATGTCCTGCATCTGGTCGCCGGCCGACTTGCCGAGCTTCTCGACCAGGCGCACCAGCTTGTCGTGCTCGACGACGATCGGGTCGATCGAGGCTTCGGCCTGGAACTTGATCCGGTCCAGCGCCTGCAGGTCGGCCGGGTCGGAGACGGCCAGCGACAGCCGGTTGCCGCGGCGCGCGAGCGCGACGACCCGCGACTGCATCGCCAGCTTGCGGTCGATCAGGTCCGCCGGCAGCATCGCCGGATCGATCGCGTTCAGGTCCATCAACGGGTGGCCGAACGCCTCGGCGGCGAACTTGGCCACGGCCGGCGCGTCCAGCCCGCTCGAGCCGCCGATCAGCTCGTCGATGAACAGCGTGCCGTCCTTGTTGGCCTTGCGCTGGATCGCCAGCACCTCGTCCAGGCGCAGCAGACGATGCTGGACCAGCGCGCGCCCCAGCCCGGCGATCGTGACCTGATCACCGGCGGGCGCACTGTTCGGAGGCGGAACGGAGGACATGGCGCGGGCGTCGACGGGCGGGATTCCCTCGGATGGTCGCGCCATCATGGGCCCGTCCGGCGAAGGCGTCGCAGCGGCATCCGCCCTGGTGGGATCGATGGTCGATCCGCGTCACCGAACGGCGAGCGATTCGTGCGATCGGCGCGACGGCCAGGGAAGGGCTGGGGGGCTGCCCGGGGACTGTCCGGGGATTCGTCCGGGGGATCCGTCCGGGGGATCCGTCCGGGGACGGCGGCCCCCGGGGCTCGCTCAGCCGCCCCGGCTGTCGAACCGGCCGTCGCCGCCCGGCGGCGGACCCAGCCGGCGCAGCCGTACGCTGCGGATCGTCGGCCCCTTCATCTGCGTGACCTCGGCGGCCACGTGGCCGAAGCGCATGCTGACGTTGCCGTCGGGCAGGTCCTGCAGGCGCTCGATGATCAGCCCGCCGATCGTGCGCGGGCCGTCCAGCGGCAGCCGGGCGTCGAAGCGGCGGTTCAGCTCGCGCAGCGTCGTCGTCCCTTCGACGACGACCTCGCCGTCGTCGCCCCAGCCGCGCAGCGTGGCGCCGCCCGGCGTCGAGGTCGTGAACTCGCCGATGATCTCCTCGATGATGTCCTCGAGCGTGACCAGGCCCAGCACCTCGCCGTATTCGTCGACGACCAGGCCCAGCCGCTGGCGGTTCTCCTGGAAGAACTGCAACTGCGTGAACACCGGGGTGCCGCTGGGCAGGAAGTACGGCTCGGCCAGCAACTCGCGCAGGTCCTCGGCGGTGAAGCTGTCGCGCTGCAGCAGGCTCAGCGCGCGTCGCACGTGCAGGATCCCGATCACCTGGTTGATCTCGCCCTCGCATACCGGCAGCTTGTTGTGGAAGCAGGTGGTGAGCTGCTCGCGGACGCCGCGTTCGTCGGTGCCGACGTCCAGCGCCTCGATCCGGTGGCGCGGCGTCATCACGTCGTCGACGGTGATATGGTTCAGGTCGAACAGGTTCAGCAGGATCGAGCGGTGCTTGTCCGGCATGAACGCGCCGGACTCGAGCACGATCGTGCGCAGCTCATCGAGCGACAGCGCGCCGGCGTCGGGGTCGTTGGTGCGCACGCCCATCAGCTTCAGCAGGCGGCCGCTGATCAGGTTGACGAACCAGATCGCCGGCGACGCGACCCGGGTCACCAGGTCGAGCACGAAGCTGGACGGCAGCGCGATGCGCTCCGGATAGGTCGCGCCGATGACCTTCGGCGTGATCTCGCAGAACACGATGATCAGGAAGGCCACGACCGCGGTCGCGACCAGCAGCACGGTGTCGTCGTTGCCGAACTGGCGGATCGCCAGCGACGTGACGATCGCCGTCAGCGCGGTGTTGACCAGGTTGTTGCCCAGCAGGACGGCGCCGAGCAGTTTCTCGGTGCGGCCCAGCAGCTTGGCGGCCAGGCGCGCGCCGCGCACGCCCTGGCGAACCAGGTGGCCGAGCCGGTAGCGGTTCAGCGCCATCATGCTGGTCTCGGCGATCGAGAAGAACGCCGACAGCGCCAGCAGGCAGATCAGGGCCAGCGCCTGCACCCACAACGGTAGACTGTCCAATTGAGCCGAGTCCGATCGCTCAGTCCATGATCGCCGTAGCGTACCTGATTCGCCCGGTGGCGATTGCTACACTCGGCCGTCGATTTTTCCCACGCCTGGCCTGCTCACATGTCATCCGATTCCCGTTCCGGTCCGCCCGTCCCGTCGATGCGCCCCGCGGCGGCGGCGGCCGATGCCGATGCCGCGTCGCCGCGCGGCGCCGAAGCCGCGGCCGCCGGGCGGCGACGAAGCGGCGGCGCGGCCGGGCCTGCGTTCGCGGCAGTGGTTCGACAACCCCGGCAATCCGGGCATGACCGCGCTGTACCTCGAGCGGTACCTGAACTTCGGCCTGACGCTCGACGAGCTCAAGCACAGCGGCAAGCCGATCATCGGCATCGCCCAGACCGGCAGCGACCTGTCGCCGTGCAACCGCCACCACATCGAGCTCGCGCAGCGCGTGCGCGACGGCATCCGCGACGCGGGCGGGATCCCGTTCGAGTTCCCGGTCCACCCGATCCAGGAGACCGGCAAGCGGCCCACCGCGGCGCTGGATCGCAACCTCGCCTATCTGGGGCTGGTCGAGCTGCTGTACGGTTACCCGATCGACGGCGTCGTGCTGACCACCGGCTGCGACAAGACGACGCCGGCGATGCTGATGGGGGCGGCCACCGTCGACCTGCCGGCGATCGTGCTGTCCGGCGGGCCGATGCTCAACGGCTACTACAACAACGGCCTGGCCGGCTCGGGCACCGTCGTCTGGTTCGCGCGCCAGGAGCTGGCCGCCGGTCGCATCGACTACGACGACTTCCTCGAGATGGTGGCCTCGTCGGCGCCGTCGGTCGGTCACTGCAACACGATGGGCACGGCGCTGTCGATGAACAGCATGGCCGAGGCGCTGGGCATGTCGCTGCCCGGCTGCGCGGCGATCCCGGGCCCGTACCGCGAGCGCGCGCAGATCGCGTATCGCACGGGCCGGCGCATCGTCGAGATGGTGCGCGAGGACCTGCGGCCGTCGCGAATCATGACGCGCGAGGCCTTCGAGAACGCGATCGTCGCGGCCAGCGCGCTCGGCGCCTCGACCAACTGCCCGCCGCACGTGACGGCGATCGCCCGCCACGTCGGCGTCGACCTGTCGATCGGCGATTGGGACCGCATCGGCTACGACGTGCCGCTGCTGGTCAACTGCATGCCCGCCGGCCAGTACCTGGGCGAGGAATTCCACCGCGCCGGCGGCGTGCCGGCGGTCATGCACGAGCTGCTGCGCGCCGGCCGCCTGCGCGCCGACGCGCTCAACGTATCGGGCAGGACGGTCGGCGAATGCTATCGCGACACGGTGACCGGCAACCGCGACGTCATCCGCGCTTATGAAGCGCCGCTGCTGCCCGAGGCCGGTTTCGCGGTGCTGTCGGGCAACCTGTTCGAGTCGGCGGTGATGAAGACCTCGGTGATCACGCCCGAGTTTCGCCGCCGCTATCTCGAGAACCCGGCCGATCCGCTGGCGTTCGAGGGCAGGGCGATCGTGTTCGAAGGGCCCGAGGACTATCACCAGCGGATCAACGATCCGTCGCTGGGCATCGACGCCGAGTCGATCCTGTTCATTCGCGGCGTCGGACCGGTCGGTTACCCGGGAGGCGCCGAGGTCGTCAACATGCTGCCGCCCGATGATCTGGTCAGGCAGGGCATCACCTTGCTGCCCTGCGTCGGCGACGGCCGCCAGTCGGGCACCTCGGGCAGCCCGTCGATCCTCAACGCCTCGCCCGAGGCGGTGGTCGGCGGCGGCCTGGCGCTGCTGCGCAGCGGCGACCGCGTGCGCATCGACCTGAAGCGGCGCACCGCCGACATGCTGATCGCGGCCGACGAGCTGGCCGCGCGCCGCGCCGCCTGGCGGCCGCCGGAGCTGGTCGACCAGACGCCGTGGCAGACGCTGCACCGGCGCTATGTCGGGCAGTTGCAGGACGGCGCCTGCCTGGACTTCGCGGTGCGCTTCCGGAAGCTGGACGCGACGTTCGGCGTGCCGCGCGACAACCACTGACCGGCGCGCGGCGCCGTGCGCCCGCGCGGCCGCCGATCGGTGGCGACGGGCGTCTGCGGCGCTTACCCGTCGCCGGTCCCGGCCCTCGGAGTCTGCGGGGCACGCCTTGTTCCCCGCGAACTCCTAGTCGGCGTAGACGCCGGCCTTGCGGATCAGCGGACCGAGGCGGTCGATCTCGGCCTTGAGCCAGTCGCGCAGGCCCGCCGGCGTCTGCTTGGCCTCGGGCACGATGACGGCGCCCAGGTCGGCGATGCGCTGCGTGACGGCCGGGTCCTTCAGCGCCGTCCGCAGCGCGGCGGTCAGCTTGGCGAGCGCGTCCGGCGGCGTGCCCTTGGGCGCGTAGATGCCGTGCCAGACGACCATCTGGAAACCCTTGAGCCCGTTCTCGTCCAGCGTCGGCGTGTCGGGCAGCGCCGCGATCCGCTCGGTCGTCGTTACGCCGTAGAGCTTGACGCGGCCGGCCTTGATCTGCGGCAGCGTCTGCGTCGTCTGGTCGCACAGGATGTCGACCTGGCCGCCCATCAGCGCCGTCATCGCCGGCGCGGTCCCCTGGAACGGCACCGTCGTCAGCTCGGCGCCGACTGCCTGCTGGAACAGCATGCCGCACAGGTGCGACACCGCGCCGAGGCCGGCATTGGCCAGGTTGATCTTGTCCTTGTTGGACTTGACGTAGGCGACCAACTCGGTGAGGTTCTGCGGCGGCAGGTCCTTGCGGCCCAGCATCGTCATCGGCACGTCGACGACCTGGCCGACGTACTCGAAATCGGCCAACGGGTCGTAAGCGAGCTTGCGGTACAGCGTCGGCGCGGTCGCCATGCCGTTGTGGTGGATCAGCAGCGTGTAGCCGTTGGGGGCGGACCGGGCCACGTGGGTCGCGGCGATCGTGCCGCCGGCGCCGGTCTTGTTCTCGACCATCACGCTCTGTCCGAGCGTGCGCGACATCGACACGGCCAATGTGCGCGCGACCACGTCGGTGGGGCCGCCGGCGGCGAACGGCACGACCAGGGTAATCGGCTTCTCGGGGAACGCCTGCGCGTGCGCGACGCTAGTGGTCAGGCTCAGCATCGACGCGGCGGCGCCGGCCAGCAGCCCGCGCAGGGCCGCCCGCCGCACCGGCCGCCGTTGCCGGTCGGTAAGGGTCGTGCTGGCGAGGAATGGCATCGGTATCTCCTTTTGGCGGTCGAGTACGATACTGTGCCACGCGATCCTTGCCACCCTGGTGCCAACTTATGCTCGAAACCCCTTATTCCCGCACCTTCATCGACGATCGAGGCGTCGGAACCTTGACGATCGTCAATGCCCGGGCGCTCAACATCCTCTCGTCGCCGGTCATCCTCGACCTGACCGAGGCGCTGCGGCGCCTGGCCGGTGATCCGGCACTGCGCGTGCTCGTGCTGCGCGGCAGCGGCGACAAGGCGTTCATCGGCGGCGCCGACATCAACGAGATGGCGGCGCTCGATCCACCCGGCGCCGAGCAGTTCATCAGCCGGCTGCGCGGCTTGTGCGACGCGGTTCGCGACATGCCGATGCCGACGATCGCGCGGCTGGCCGGCTATGCGCTCGGCGGCGGCCTGGAGGTCGCGCTGGCCTGCGACCTGCGCATCGCCGATCGCAACGCCCGCTTCGGCATGCCCGAGGTCAAGGTCGGCATTCCGTCGGTGATCCACGCCGCGATGATGCCTCGGCTGATCGGTCAGGCGCGCGCGACCTGGATGCTGCTGACCGGCGAACTGATCGACGCGGCGACGGCCGAGCAGTGGGGGCTCGTCCATCCGCTGGCCGCCATCGGCCAGCTCGACGCGGTCGTCGCCGCGACCGCCGATGCGTTGGCCGCGCTCGGGCCCGCGGCGCTGCGCCAGCAGAAGGCGCTGATCCGGCACTGGGAGGACACGACGCTCGACGCCGCGATCGACGCCACCGTGCCGCAGTTCGGCCGCGCGTTCACGACCGGCGAACCGCAGCGCTTCATGGCGGCTTTCCAGCGCGGCGGCAAACCGGGCTGAATCCCGCTCGGCGCGGTCTCGCTCAGCGCGGCTTGCCCAGCCAGCCGGCCTTGCGGAAGCGCCACCACAGCACGATCGCGATGCCGATCATCAGCACCAGCGCGACCGGATAGCCGTAGGTCCAGCGCAGCTCGGGCATGTGCTCGAAGTTCATGCCCCAGATGCCGGCCAGCGTCGTCATCACCGCGAAGATCGCCGCATAAGCGGCCAGCCGCTTGTTGATCTCGCTCTGCTCGGTGGTGATCAGCGACAGGTTCACCTGCATCGCCATCGCGATGCTGTCGCGCACCGCGTCCAGCGATTCGAGGATCCGGTACAGGTGGTCGTGCACGTCGCGGAAGTACTCCTGCAGCCCGCTGGTGATCGCCGGCACGCGCCCGCCGTTGAGCCGGTTCATCGCCTCGATCAGCGGCGAGATCGCGTGCCGCAACTGCGTGACCCGCTGCTTGAGCGAATACAGGTCCTGGACGATCCGCGAGCCCGCCGTGCCGCTGAAGATCCGTTCCTCGAGCACCTCGAGCTCGGTCTCGAGCTCGTCGATGACCGGAAAGTAGCGGTCCACGACGGCATCGGTCAACGCATACAGGACGTAGCCCGGCCCCAGGTTCAGCAGCTCGGGCTCGCGCTCGGCGCGCGCGCGCACGTCGAGCATGTTCTGCTCGCAGCGGGTGCGGATCGACAGCGTGAAGCGCGGGCCGACGAACACGTACAGCTCGCCTTCGCGCAGCGCGTGGTCGTGGGGCTCGATCAGGCGCAGGATCACGAACAGCAGATCGTCGTATTCCTCGATCTTCGGCCGCTGGCCGCCGTGTAGCACGTCCTCGACGGCCAGCGCCGGTAGCTCGAGCACGGCCTGCATTCGCAGCACCTCGTCGGGCGGCGGGTCGCGCAGCGCGACCCACAGGAAGTTGTCCGGGTCGGCGAGCGCCTCGGGGATGCTTTCGATGGGGATGTCACGGACGCGCAGGCCGTGCGAGTAGACGACGCAGTTGATCAGCACGATGGGTCTCCGCCCGGCTGGGGCTGCAGGGGCGCCGGGGTGGTGGCGATGATAGCCGTGAGTCGGCGCCGGCGTGGCATCCGCACGACTGGCCGGTGGCGCGCCGGTGGTTCGCGGGGCGAACTCGCGTCGGATCGCGGCCGCTCACGCGATAATCTCGACCCGACGCCCGACGCCCGACGCCCGACGCCCGACGCCCGACGCCCGACGATCCGCCTGCGGGCCGGCCGACGGACCCACGAACCCCGACCAGGAGCCACGATGAGCACGAGCCCACCCCTTGACCCGGCGACCGGCGAGCCGCTGCTGCGGATCGACCGGCCGCTGCCCGGCTGCGTCCAGGTGACGCTGAACCGGCCGCGCGCGATGAACGCGCTGTCGCGGGCGCTGCGCTCGGCGCTGGTCGACGCGTTCTGGCAGCTCGCCGCCGACCCGCACGCTCGCGTCGTCATCCTGACCGGAGCCGGCGCCGCGTTCTGCGCGGGCCTGGACCTGAAGGAGCTCGGTTCCGGCGAAGGCGCGTCGCCGCTGGGGTCCGACGACGGCTCGCTCGACATCGTCGCCGCGATCGCCGCGTTTCCTGGCCCGGTGATCGGCGCGATCAACGGCGTCGCGATCACCGGCGGCTTCGAGCTGGCGCTGTGCTGCGACGTGCTGATCGCGTCGTCGAGCGCGCGCTTCGCCGATACGCACGCGCGGGTCGGCGTGATCCCGGGCTGGGGCCTGTCGCAGAAGCTCAGCCGCGTCATCGGCCTGTATCGCGCGAAGGAACTGGCGCTGACCGGCAACTTCCTCGATGCCCGCACGGCCGCCGACTGGGGGCTCGTCAACCGCGTCGTCGAGCCGGACCGCCTGCTGCCCGAAGCGCTGGCCTGCGCCGACGCGATGCTGTCGGTGGTGCCAGAGATGCTGGTCCGCTACAAACGCCTGATCGACGACGGGTTCGCGCAGGACTTCGGCCAGGCGATGCGCACCGAGCGCGAGGCGTCGCGCGAGTGGGCGAGCCGGCTCGACCGCGCCGACATCGAGCGGCGGCGCGAGGCCGTGCGCGCCCGCGGCCGCGCGCAGCAGGCGCCCGGCGCCGAGCGGTCATGTGGCTGAACGGATGAAGAACGCACGATGAACGACACCCTGACGACCCTCGTCCCCGCCGGCTTCGTCGAACTGCCGATGCGCAGCGGTTTCATGGGCCCCAACGGCCCGCTGTACGGCCGGCGCGACGGCGAGCGCATGGTGCTCGGCTTTCGCGTCGAGCCGCGCCACGTCAATCCGCGCGACGTCTGCCACGGCGGCATGCTGATGCTGTTCGCCGACATGCTGCTGCCGCTGGCCGCCCGCGTGCAGGCCGACCTGGACGACAGCTTCTTCCCGACGATCAGCCTGACCACCGACTTCCTCGCGCCGGCGCCGCTCGGAAGCTGGGTGCAGGGGCGCGCGGACGTGATGAAGGTGACGCGCAACATGGTATTCGTGCAGGGCGTCGTCGAAGCCGACGAGGTGCTGGTCGCGCGGATCAACGGCATCTTCAAGCGCGGCGGCGCGCTCGAGGCGCCCGGCCTCGTCGACCTGCGCGAGCTGTTCGGGCGCGGCGCGGCCGCTTCGTGACCCGCGCGCCGTTGCGATGAGCGGCGCGCGCCCCGATTCGGCCGGATCGGACCCGCAGGCGCCAGCGGCGGCCCGCGCGTCCGGCTGGAGCGCCGCCTGCCTGGCCTGGGCGACCGCGGCCGTCGGCGTGCTGGTGTTCGCGATGAAGTGGGGCGCCTGGCGCGTCAGCGGCAGCGTCGCGCTGTATTCGGACGCGCTCGAATCGATCGTCAACATCGTCGCGGCGGTCGGCGCCGCCATCGCGATCCGCGTCGGCGCCATGCCCGCCGACGCCAACCATCCGTTCGGCCATTCGAAGGCCGAATACCTGTCCGCCGGCTTCGAAGGCGCGCTGATCATCGTTGCCGCGTTCAGCATCCTCACCGAGGCCTGGCACGGACTGATGCGGCCGCGCGCCTACGACGACATCGGCTTGGGCATGGCGGTCAGCGTCGCGGCATCGGTGCTGAACGCCGGGTGGGCGATCGTGCTGCTGCGAGCCGGTGCCCGCCTGCGATCGCCGGCGCTCGTCGCCGATGCCCGGCACCTGCTCACCGACGTGTGGACCTCGGCCGGCGTGGTGGTCGGCATCGTGCTGGTCCGGCTGACCGGCTGGTGGGTGCTGGATCCGCTGCTGGCGGCGGCCGTGGCGGTCAACATCCTGTGGGCCGGCTGGAAGCTGGTCCGCTCGTCGGCCGACGCGCTGATGGACGCGGCGCCGCCGCCCGAGGTGCTCGACGCGATCGGCCAGGTGCTCGACGCGTCGTCGAGCGGGGCGATCGAGTATCACGACGTGCGCGTGCGCATCGCCGGCCACGCCACGTTCATCCAGTTGCACCTGGTCGTCGATGCCGGCATGCGCGTCGGCGACGCGCACGCGATCTGCGACCGCATCGAAGCCGCGCTGCGCGAAGCGATCGACGGCGTCCGCGTCACGATCCACGTCGAGCCGCCCGACAAGGCCAAGCGCCATCGCGCCGGCAGCGGCGGATCGGCGTTCATCGGCTCGACCTGATAGGTGATTCCCCGGGGTTGATTCTCGGCCAACCTACCCGGTAGTATGCCGTCCAACGGTTCAGGAGGTTGATGGTCGAGACGATCGCCGCCGGGTCAAACGCCCGGTGGATGGAAAAGGGTCAAGCGCCCGGTCCTGTCGATGCTCGATCGCCGCCCTACCACGGGCTGGAGGAGACAAAAAAATGCTGCAAAGCCACGCCTCGCGCGGTGGTCGGTTGCGGCGCCCGGCAAGCCGCCTTCGTCGAGGGCGGTTTCGTGTCGGGCGCTCGTGGGCGATCCCACGCCTGGCTGGCTATTGCGCTTTGGGCGCACGTGTCGTTGCATTCGTTGTCCTGCCTGGCGTCGCAGTCGCCATCGTTTTCCGCCGCTTGCGCGACGCTTCGCGCCGGCGTTTCCCCTGTCCTCCCGACCGCGTCCGCTTCCGGACGGCTCGCGGCGGCAGGCGTCCGCTCCCGTCCGCTTCGCGCCCGGTCCGCCGGTCTTCGTCCACCTCGTTCGCCTCCGCCGTCTCGCGCCCGATTCCATGAAGTTCGCCGTCGAACGCTCGTCGCCCCTGCGGCCCGGTACCGGACTCGAGGGGCGCGAGGACGTCCTGCAAGCGGCCGCGGAGCTGTTCACCGAATTCGGCTACGCGGCGACCTCGATCGATGCGGTCGCGGACCGCCTGGGCGCGACCAAGGGCCGGATCTACCACTATTACCGAAGCAAGGCCGACCTGTTCTTCGATGTGCAGATCGCCGCGATGCGGCTGATCGCCGACCAGGTCTGTCCGCTGGCCGACGGCGATGCCGATCCCGCGCACCGGCTGCTGGCGATGGCTTTCCGCCATGCCCGCGTCCTGCTGCACGACATGACCATGCAGAAGGTCGCGGTGCAGGGGCTCGAACGCCACCTGTTCGGCACCGCGACCACCCGCCACGCGACGGTGCTGCGCACGATCATCGCGATGCGCGACACGTACGAGCAGATGTTCGCCAACGTGATTGCCGCGGGGATCGAGGCCGGCGATTTCGTGCCGGTGTCGCGCCGGCTGTCGACCAAGCCGTTCTTCGGCGTGCTCAACTGGGCGACCATCTGGTATCGCCCGAAGCCAGGTCAGACCGACGACGACGTCGATGCGGTCGCCTGGGAGCTGGCGCGCGGCGCGATGCGCAGCGTCCTGTCCGTGCAGGGGGCGCGGCGGTTGCGCAACCGTCTGGACGGGGCGCGCCCCGCCGATCGCTTCGTCGGGATCGGCCCGGACGCCGAAACCACCGCCTGAGAGGCTTGATGCTGGTGCCGACCCGGCGCGCGGGGCTGGAGCCGCCCGCCGATCGCCCGTTCGGCCCGGGAGAACAGCGGGCCGCCGCGCAGCGATCGCGTCGTGACCAGCAGCACCCGCTGCCAGCCGAGGCGGTTCAGTTCGGCCGGCAGCGCTTCGTCGATCGCGCCCTGTCCGCCGTGCACGCGCTGCTGCGCGGGCCTATGGCACGTGTGCATGCGTTCTCCTCCAACGTCCGTGCGGCGTCCGGCTTGCGCTTCCAAAATTCGTTGTGCTATAGTCTTTGGCTCTGCTCTTTAACAATCTTGCTTCACCGGCACGGTGG
>JASGFT010000024.1:0-36017 GCA_047605425.1 Burkholderiaceae bacterium
GAAAGCTTCGGTGATGTAGCTCAGCCGGTTAGAGCACGGCACTCATAATGCCGGGGTCGGTGGTTCAAGTCCACCCATCACCACCAGAACACTCACGCATCCGCCGCAGACCTTGCGGGCCCACCTGGACCTGCACGGCCGCTGGCTGCTGCCGGTCCACAACGGCACCTTCGACCTGGCGATGCACGCGTGGGACGATCCGTTCGAGCAAGTGCTGCGCGTGGCCGCCGAGCGCGACGTGCGGGTCGCCACGCCGATGATGGGCGAACGGGTGGACATGAACGCGCCGCACGAGGGCAGCCGCTGGTGGCGCGCGGGCGCGGCCATGCGAGTCGACGGCCCGGAGCAGTGAAGTCCCGCGGGCACGAGCCGGCCCGGCATCGATCCGCTTACCCAAAATCGCTGAGTACCGGCCGTGCCCCGGGCGCGGATGTTCGACCGCATCCGAAAATAAAATCAATCAATACAACTCGTTAGGCGTTTTTCGAGCAACGGACGCACGCATCGGCGGACAGTGTTCGGCGGGCCTCGACAGGTCTATCGTCCTGGGGTGTCCAACGCTTCGCGCCATGCCGGCTCGACCAGGCCAGGCTCGGATGGCCGGCAGCGAAGCCCTGCCTCTCCTAGGAACCGCCATGAATCTCCGCCTCTCCGCGCCCGTTTCCCGTGATCCGGTGATCACGGAGCGGCGCGCATCCCCGCAACGTGTCGGCGATGATCGCGCCGGACCGGTGCGCAGGCGCTATCTGCAACTGCTGACCTGGAGCTTCACGCTGTTCAGCACGGTGCGCCTGGTCGCCTATCTGCCGACGATCATCGCCCTCGTCCAAAGCGGCGACTCCTCGCAGCATTCGCTGTGGACCTGGGGCATCTGGCTCGGCGCCAATGCGACGATGGCGGCCTGGCTCTACGAGAGCAACGGTCAACGCGTGGACAGGACGGTGGTCGTCAACATCGGCAACGCCATGATGTGCCTGCTCACCTGCGTCGTGATCATCTGGTACCGGCGGTAACGACACACGGGAGTCACGCGGGTTTTGATATAACGGTCGGTTCTCATGAGACGAAGCAGGAGATCCCCGTTGAATTCGATGACGAACACCGCCACCGCCCCGCAACCGATCCGCGTGCATCGCGCGCCGCCCGCCCGGCCGACGGCCGGCCGATGGACGGTCGACGCGATCCAGGCGCTGCTCGAGCGGCCGCTGATGGACCTGCTGTTCGACGCGCAGACCGTGCACCGCCAGCACTGGCCGGCCGGCGACATCGAGCTGGCGACGCTGCTGTCGGTCAAGACCGGCGGCTGCCCCGAGAACTGCGGCTACTGTCCGCAGTCGGCCGAGTTCGACACCGGTGTGCAGGCGCAGAAGCTGATGAGCGTCGACGAGGTCACGACGGCGGCCCGGGCGGCCCGCGACGCGGGCGCCACCCGCTTCTGCATGGGAGCCGCATGGCGCGAGCCGAAGGACCGCGACATCGAGAAAGTCGGCGAGCTGGTCTCGGCCGTCAAGGCGCTGGGCATGCAGACCTGCGCGACGCTGGGGATGCTGCGGGCGCACCAGGCCCGGGCGCTGAAGGACGCGGGGCTCGACTACTACAACCACAACCTGGACACGGCGCCCGAGTACTACACCGACGTGGTCAGCACGCGGACGTACCAGGACCGGCTGGACACGCTGCAGCACGTGCGCGACGCGGGCATCAGCGTGTGCTGCGGCGGAATCATCGGCATGGGCGAGGAACCGGTGCATCGCGCGGGTCTGATCGCCCAACTCGCCAACCTCGATCCGTATCCGGAGTCGGTGCCGATCAACAGCCTCGTGCGCGTGCCGGGCACGCCGCTGGCCGACAGCGATCCGGTCGATCCGTTCGACTTCGTGCGGGTCATCGCCGTGGCGCGCATCACGATGCCGAAGGCGCGCGTGCGGCTGTCGGCCGGCCGCCAACAGCTCGGCGAGGCGATGCAGGCGCTGTGCTTCATGGCCGGCGCCAATTCGATCTTCTACGGCGACAAGCTGCTGGTGACCGGCAATCCCGACGTCGAAGCCGACACTCGGCTGCTCGCCAGGCTGGGGCTGCGCGGGCACCGGACGACGACGACCTCGGCGTGACCGGCGGCGGGCGATCGGATCACCGCCGGCTCGACGGGCATGCGACGATACGCGTCTCGTGCCCGATCGGAAACGTGCGTTCATGAACACCAATGGGTCTCGCAGCCGCGTCCCCTTCTACCTGCTGCTCGCGGCCGTCTCGTTCGGCCTGGTCTACATCCTGCTGCCGTTCTTCTCGGCGGTGTTCTGGGGAACGATCCTCGCGGTGCTGTTCCATCCGCTGTTCCGCACGCTGAACGTACGGTTCCGCAACCGCCGCAACCTGGCGGCGCTGACGACGCTGCTGCTGGCCACGCTGGTCGCCGTGCTGCCGGTGCTGCTGCTGGCCAGCGCGCTGGTCCAGGAGATCGCGCTGGCCTACGAGCAGTTGCGCGGCGGCCGCTTCAAGCCGACGCTGCTGCTGCAGAAGGTGCTCGAATACCTGCCGGATTCGCTGACGTCGCTGCTCGGACGCTTCGGGCTCACCGACATCGGCGAGCTGCAGAACAAGCTGGTCCAGGGCGCCGGCCAGATCAGCCAGTTCATGGCCTCGCAGGCCGTCTCGATCGGACAGAACACGCTGCAGTTCGCGGTCGGCTTCGGCATCATGCTGTACCTGGTGTTCTTCCTGCTGCGCGACGGCGGCGCGATCACGCGGCTCGTTCGCGAGGCGATCCCGCTCGATCCCGAGGAAAAGCGGCAGCTCCTGGAGCGGATGTCGATCGTCATCCGCGCGACGGTCAAGGGCAACGTGGTCGTGGCGCTCGCGCAAGGCGCGCTGGGCGGCGTGATCTTCTTCGCGCTGGGGATCCCGGGCGCGCTGCTGTGGGGCACGGTGATGGCGGCCTTGTCGCTGCTGCCGGCCGTCGGCGCGGCGCTGGTCTGGGGGCCGGCCGCCGCCTACCTGATCATCGCCGGACCGATGTGGAAAGGCATCGTGCTGATCCTGTTCGGATCGCTGGTCATCGGCATGGTCGACAACGTGCTGCGCCCGGTGCTGGTCGGCAAGGACACGCGGCTGCCCGACTGGGTCGTGCTGCTGTCGACGGTCGGCGGCATGTCGGTGTTCGGCATCAACGGCTTCGTCATCGGCCCGCTGATCGCCGCGATGTTCATCGCCTGCTGGGGCATCTCGCGGATCGAGCAGGCGCAACTGGCGCCGTCGCAGACCGACGCGGCCGTCGGCCGCGCGGTGATCGCCGAACGCGAGGCGATCGCGAACGGCAGGCGGGACGAGCCGGCGGAGTCGGACGAAGCGGATGACACCGCGGCGACCGCCCACCGCGCCGGCCGCAAGGACGAGCGTCAGCGCTGAGTTCCCGGAGGGCAGTCGACTCGAAGATCGAGGCGGCCGACCCTAAGCGCGTCGACGAACGGGATCGGCGGCACGCCACTGGAGAACGGCCGTCGCTCAGGCCGCCCGCGCCTGCGGCGCCGGGTCGCCGAACCCGTCGTTGGCCGAGCGGTCGGCGCGAGCCCGGTAAGCGTCCAGGCCGCCGGCGGTCGCCGAGACCGTGTCGCAGCGCACGATCAGCGCGCCGGTCGCCGCCAGCGCGCGGCCCAGCGCCAGATCGTCGTCGTCGACGCAGGACGCGAACCCGGTGCTCTTGCAATAGGTGGCGGCGCGCACGCCGAAATTGCCGGCATGCACGCGGATGCCGCCGCCGACCGACGGCGTCGTCGCGTCGTGCAACGCGGTGCGCCCGCAGACGACGTCGGCCTGCGCCGCGAGTTGGGCGGCGAGCCAGTCTTCGGCGACGATCGCGTGCGCGTTGACGAACGCCAGCCAGCGCGCGCCGGCCCACACCGCCATGTCGGCGCCCGCCGTGCGGGCCACCGACGCGCCGCGCCCCGACGTGCAGGTCGTGACGGCGCCGGCTTCGCGCGCGACGGCTTCGGTGGCGTCCGAGCAATCGTCGGCGACGACGATGATCATCACGGTTTCGCCGGCCAGCGACGGGTGGCGAGCCGCGCGCTGAACGGATGCCAGGCAACGACCGATCCGTTGCGCCTCGTTGTGCGCGGGGACGATGACGGCGATCACGGTTTTCTCCTCTTCCTTCTGCTTCTGCTTCTCATGGCGCCGGGCCGATGCTCGACGCGGCGATGACCACGATAGTCGATCCGCGAACGCGAGACTGTCCGTCGGCAGGCGACGGTCTTGTCGGCGAGCGCCGCATCGCTCGCCGCCTCATCCGGCCATCGCGAGCACGAGCCGCGAAAACGCGTCCGGGCATTCGACCGCGCTCAGGTGCGCGGCGGCCAGCGTTTCCATCCTCGCGCCGGGGATCGCCTCGGCGATCTGCTCGGACATCGCCACCGGCGTGCCTTCGTCGAACTTGCCGGCGATCACCAGCGCCGGCACGCCGATCGCGCGATTGCCGGCGCGCAGGTCGATGCCGGCGACCGCGCCGCTGGCCCACTCGTACTGGGTCGCGTCGTTCGCGCACAGCGTGCGGTGCAGGCGCGCGGCCGCGTCGGCGCCTTCAGGCGTCGCGCGGAACGACGGCGTCAACCAGCGCTCGATCGCGCCGTCGGCGACGGCGGCGACGCCTTCGCGGCGCACGGTCTCGATCCGCGCCGCCCAGGTCGACGTGTCAGGATAATGGGCGGCGGAATTGGCGATCGTCACGCTGGCCAGCAGCTCGGGGCGCGACGCGGCGAGCGCCTGCGCGGTCATCCCGCCCATCGACAGTCCGACGAAGTGCACGGGCCGCCCGCCGGCCCGCCGCTCGATCAGCGCGGCGGCGTCCTCGGCCAGCGCCTCGATCGGGTAAGGGCCTTCGGCCGGCGACGATCGACCGTGGCCGCGATGGTCGTAGCGCAGCACGCGCAGATGCGGCGTCAGCCGCGGCACGAGCCAGTCCCACATGTGCAGGTCGCAACCGAGCGCGTGGCTGAGCACGACGATCGGCGCGTCCGCGGGTCCTTCGGCGAGGCAATGCAGATCGACGGACATCGCTTTGTCCTCCGGGTTTCGGTCGACGCCCATTGTGCATCACGCGCATGACGATCCGGCGTCGGCATGCGCACCCGCCAGGGACAACCCCAATCGCGACTGTTGTAAGCGGCGGGTCGATCGGCGCGTCGCATCCGAGCGCGTGCTTCCGCCGAGCGCCGACCCGTATTTCGCGGACCAGCGTCTCGCGCGGACCCGATGCGCATCCGCGGCCGACCGGCCGCTCCATCGCGCCGAAACCATGCCCGTCCCTCCCGCTCGGCCCGAGGTCGATCGCAGCCAGCTCCAGCAACTCGTCGCCGGACTGTCCGAGGGCATCGTGCTGCTCGACACCGACGGCCAGATCGTCTGGGCCAATGCCCACGCGCTGTCGATGCACGACGCCGAGTCGCTCGATAAGCTAGGCGGCTCGGTGCGCGGCTACGCGAAGCGTTTCGTGCTGCGCTATCGCAATCACCGCGCGCTGGCGGCGCGGCAATACCCGCTCGCCCGGCTGCTTGCCGGCGAGACCTTCGACGACGTCGTCGTGCGGCTCGGCCGGCACGACGATGCCGAGTTCAAGCGGGTGCTGCAGATGCGCGGCCTGGTGCTCGTCGATGCCGACGGCCGCCCCGAATCGCTGGTGCTGGTGCTGATCGACCAGACCGAGCGCTTCAGCGCCGAGGAGCGCTTCGAGCGCACGTTCGCCGCCAATCCCGCGCCGGCGCTGATCTGCCGGCTATCGGACCTGCGCTACGTGAAGGTCAACCGCGGCTTCGTCGAGCTGAGCGGCTTCGCCGGCGACGCGCTGATCGGGCGGTCCGCGTACGAGTACGACGTGCTGGCCGGCGCCGCGGACCGCGAACAGGCGATCGAGAACCTGCATGCGGGCCGCACGATCAGGCAGACCGAAACGCTGCTGCGCGTGGCCGACGGGACCGACCGGCTGGTGATCGTGGCCGGCCAGCCGCTGGAGGTCGGCGACGCGCCGTGCATGCTGTTCACGTTCATGGACCTCGAGCCGCGGCGCCAGGCCGAGCAGGCGCAGCGCCAGACCGAAGAGCGCTTCACCAAGGCCTTCCGGCTCGCGCCGATACCGATGATGATCTTCCAGTGCGACGACCTGCGGACGCTGGCCGTCAACGACGCGTTCTGCGAGTCGACCGGGCTGTCGCCCGAGCAGGCGCTCGCGCGAACGATGCCCGAGCTGGGCATCTGGGCCGACGACGCGCAGATGCGCCGCGCGATGGCCGAGCTGCGCGCGCACGGCGCGACCAAGGGCTACGAGATCGCGTTCCTGAACCGCGGCGGCGACCGGCTCGAAGGCCTGCTGTCGGCCGAATCGGCGACGATCGGCGCGCACCGCTGCCTGCTGTGCGTACTGCAGGACATCACCGAGCGCAAGCGCAGCGAGGCCGAGTTGATGGCGGCGATCGACGCGGTGATGCGGGACGCGTCGTGGTTCGGCCGCTCGGTCATCGAAAAGCTCGCGCAACTGCGCTCGCCCGCGCCGGCCGGCGACGCCGCCCGCCCGGTCGCGCGCCTGACGCGGCGCGAACGCGAGGTGCTCGAGCTGCTGTGCGAAGGGCTGGACAACGGGCAGATCGCCGAGCGCCTGCACCGCTCGCTGAACACCGTGCGCAACCACGTGGCGACGCTGTACGCGAAGATCGGCGTGCACCGCCGCGACGCGGCGGTCGTCTGGGCCCGCGATCGCGGCATCACCGGCAGCCGCCAGTCCGGACGTCGTACCGGCGACTAGTATCGCCGTACCAGTCCAACCGATCCTCGCGCATCTGTCCGATCGCGCGCCGGACGGCTACAGTGTGCGGACCATGTCCGAATCCTCGACCCCCTTTCCGCCGCCGTCGCCGGTCGACGAATCGATGATCGCGTTGCAGGCGCGCCAGTTGCATCACAGCGTGCGCAACAGCCTGCAGATGATCAGCGCGACGCTGCAGTTGCAATCGAGCCAGTCGGCGCACGACGAGGTCAAGGCCGCGTTGCGCCAGGCGATCGATCGGCTCGGCGGCTTCGCGCGGATCCATCGCCGCCTGCAGGATCTGCCGGTCGGCGGCCAGGCCGACGGGCTCGGCCACCTGACGCAGTTGCTCGACGATCTGCAGCACGCGCTGGTGCCGCACGGCGATCCGCGCCGGATCCGGCTGGTCGATCCGGCGCCATTCACGCTGGCGGCGGCGACGGCGATGGCGTTCGGCTCGATCGTCAACGAACTGGTGACCAACGCGATCAAGTACGGCGCCGGCGACGTGCGCGTCGCCGTGCGGCCCGAAGACGGGGCGCTGGTCATCGGGGTGGAGAACCCGCTGCCGGCGGCCGAGCCGAGCGCCCGGATGCCGGCCGCCGAATCGCCGGCCGGCGCGGCCACCAGCGGATTCGGGCTGCAGTTGGTGCGCAGCCTGTGCGGCCCGCGCCGCGGCCGGCTCGACGTCGAGCGCGGCGATCGAGCGATGCGGGTCACCGCGCGGCTGGACACCGGGCCGGAACCCGGCCCCGACGGATGATCCCGCCCGATATCAGGCGAGCTGCTTCAACGCCTCGTTGAAGGTCGCGCTGGGCCGCATGACGGCCTCGGTCTTGGCCGGGTCCGGGCGATAGTAGCCGCCGATGTCGGCCGGCTTGCCCTGCACCGCCTTGAGCTCGGCGACGATCTTGGCCTCGCTCTCGGCCAGCGCCTTGGCCAGCGGCGCGAACCGGGCCGCCAGTTCGGCGTCCTCGGTCTGCGTGGCCAGCGCCTGCGCCCAGTACATCGCCAGGTAGAAGTGGCTGCCGCGGTTGTCCAGCTCGCCGGTCTTCGGCGACGGCCCCTTGTTGTTGTCCAGCAGCTTGCCGGTCGCGTCGTCCAGCGCCTTGGCCAGCACCTTGGCCTTGACGTTGCCGGTCTTGATGCCCAGCTCCTCGAGGCTGACCGCGAGCGCGAGGAACTCGCCCAGCGAATCCCAGCGCAGGTGGTTCTCCTCGATCAACTGCTGCACGTGCTTGGGCGCCGAACCACCGGCGCCGGTCTCGTACATGCCGCCGCCGGCCATCAGCGGCACGATCGACAGCATCTTGGCCGAGGTGCCCAGCTCCATGATCGGGAACAGGTCGGTCAGGTAGTCGCGCAGGATGTTGCCGGTGGCGCTGATGGTGTCCAGGCCGCGGATCACGCGCTCCAGCGTGTAGCGCATGGCGCGCACCTGGCTCATGATCTGGATGTCCAGGCCGGTGGTGTCGTGCTCGTGCAGGTACATGCGCACCTTGGTGATGAGCTCCTTCTCGTGCGGGCGGTAGGCGTCGAGCCAGAAGACCACCGGCATGCCCGAGTTGCGCGCGCGCGTGACGGCCAGCTTGACCCAGTCGCGGATCGGCGCGTCCTTGACCTGGCACATCCGCCAGATGTCGCCCTGCTCGACGTTCTGCGACAGCAGCACTTCGCCGGTGGTCAGGTCGACGATGTTGGCCACGCCGTCCTCCGTCACCTCGAAGGTCTTGTCGTGCGAGCCGTATTCCTCGGCCTGCTGCGCCATCAGCCCGACGTTGGGCACCGTGCCCATCGTCTTCGGATCGAACGCGCCGTGCCACTTGCAGAAGTTGATCATCTCCTGGTAGATCCGCGCGAACGTCGATTCGGGCATCACGGCCTTGACGTCCTTCAGGCGGCCGTCGGCGCCCCACATCTTGCCGCCGTTGCGGATCATCGCCGGCATCGACGCGTCGACGATCACGTCGTTCGGCGAATGGAAGTTGGTGATGCCCTTGGCCGAGTCGACCATCGCCAGCTCGGGCCGATGCTCGTGGCACGCGTGCAGGTCGCGCTTGATCTCGTCCTGCTTGCTCTGCGGCAGCGTCGCGATCTTCGTGTACAGGTCGACCATGCCGTTGTTGACGTTGATGCCCAGCTCGTCGAACAGCTTGCCGTGCTTGGCGAACGCGTCGCGGTAGAAGATCTTCACGCAATGCCCGAACACGATCGGGTGCGAGACCTTCATCATCGTCGCCTTGACGTGCAGCGAGAACATCACGCCGGTCTTGCGCGCGTCCTCGATCTCCTTTTCATAGAAGGCCAGCAGCGCCTTCTTGCTCATGAACATGGAGTCGATCACCTCGCGGTCCTGCAGCGCGACCTTGGGCTTGAGCACGATGGTCTTGCCGCTCTTGGTGATCAGCTCCATCTTGACGTCGCGCGCGCGGTCCAGCGTCATCGACTTCTCGCCGTGGTAGAAGTCGCCGTGGTGCATGTGCGAGACGTGCGAACGCGAGGCCTGGCTCCACTCGGCCATCGAGTGCGGATGCTTGCGCGCGTATTCCTTGACCGCCTTCGGCGCGCGGCGGTCGGAGTTGCCCTCGCGCAGCACCGGGTTGACCGCGCTGCCGGTCACCTTCGCGTAGCGGGCGCGGATCTCCTTTTCCTCGTCGGTCTTCGGGCTTTCCGGGTAGTCCGGGATGTCGAAGCCCTTCTGCTGCAGCTCCTTGATCGCCGACATCAGTTGCGCGACCGACGCGCTGATGTTGGGCAGCTTGATGATGTTGGCCTCGGGCTTGAGCGTCAGCTTGCCCAACTCGCCCAGCGTGTCGGGCACGCGCTGCGCTTCGGTCAGGCGCTCGGGAAACAGCGCCAGGATGCGGGCCGCCACCGAGATGTCGCTCGTCTGCACGTCGACGTCGGCCGCCTTCGCGAACGCGCGCACGACCGGCAGCAGCGACGCGGTCGCGAGCATCGGCGCTTCATCGGTCAGGGTGTAGATGATCTGGGATTTTCCGGTCGCCATGTATTGACCTCTCGGGGACTTTGGAACGGATGAAGGCGGTCGCCGATGCCCGCACCGGGCACGACGGCGATCGCGCGGCGTGACAGCAGGCGGCAAGCGGCATGCGAGCTTTGGATATTACTTGATCGAGGCCGCCGCTTCGACGGACGGAAGTCCATTCCACCATACGAATGCCGGAGCGGGCCGCTCGCAGATCGTTGCAAACTCCATACGTTTGACGATCTCGCACATCATCATGACGGGAATGATGTTTCAATACCGCCCGTCCGGTACGGATCCGTTCCGAACGCCAGCAACACCGCCTCTCCCCACCGCAGCCCCGACAACCGCCTCAGATGTCCGACAGTCCCAGCCAATTGGTGAGATCTCACACGGTTCCGTCCGTCGACATCCCGATGTCGCGACCACGCGCCGCGCGAAACGACCCTCGCCGCTCGCCCGAGCGCGTGCTGGCCGATCGCGTCGGCATCGCGGTACTGCTGCTGTGCCTGCTGGTGCTGGTGCTCGCCGGTCACTGATCCGGCCCCGAGGCCGCGCAGCCAGGCCGACAAGCAGTCGGGCCGCCGGCCGCATCGCATCACTGCCGCCCGAGCTCGGTCAGCAGCCGGGCCGCCAGATACAGGCGCGGCACGATCGAATCGATCTCGATGTACTCGTCGCGCGCGTGGAAACCGAACCCGGCCAGGCCGAAGCTTTCCAGCACGGCCGGCTTGCCCGATCGCGCGGCGAACGCGGCGTCGGTGCCGCCGCCGGTCATCGGCACGAGCAGCAGCTCGCGATCGATCTCGCGGTAGATCGCCTGCGCGCGCTCGGCCAGCGCCCGCCCCCGCTCGCCGGCGACGAACGGCGGCCGGCCGATCTCGATGTCGATCGTCGACTCGGTGTCGGCGATCAGCTTGCCGCTTGCCACCTTCTCGCGCAGGGCGCCGGCAAGGCGCTCGTCGGCGCCGGGCACCGTGATCCGGATGTCCGCCTCGGCGCGCGCCACCGCCGGAATCTGGTTCAGCGGACCGTCGGCGTGGGCCACCGTCCAGTTCAACTGCGCGCCCGGGATGTCGTGCGCGATGTCGCGCGTCTGCAGCATCTGGTATGACAGCTCGTACAGCGCGTTGCGGCCTAGCTGGGGTGCCGCGCCGGCGTGCGCGGCGCGGCCCTTGACCGTCAGCGTCGCCTTGGCGATCCCGGCCGTGCCCAGCAGCACCGCCTCGGCCTTGGCGACGCTGCGGGCGGCCGTCGGCTCGAACGACAGCACCGCGTCGTGGCGTTCGGCGGTCTCGGCGATCAGGTCGCCCGATCCGCGCGAACCGGTCTCCTCGTCCGGGTTGACCAGCACCGTCAGCGTGTCGAAATCGCGCCAGCCGCTGGCCAGCAGCACGCGCAGCGCGCCGAGGATCACGGCGATCCCGCCCTTGTCGTCGGCGATCCCCGGCCCGTAGACGCGGTCGCCGTCGACGCGATACGGCTGGCTCGCCAGCGTTCCGCGCGGATAGATGGTATCCATGTGGGCCTGCATCATCAGGCTGCGCCGGCCCTGGCCCTTGAGCGTCGCGATGACGATGTCGGCGCCGACGCCGGGTCGCGCCGGCCGCCGCTCGATCGTGAAACCGAGCGCCTGCAGCCGGCCGGCGACCAGGTCGGCCATCCGGTGCAAGCCCTCGACGTCCTGGCTGCCCGACTCGATCAGCACCATCTCGCGCAGCACCGCCAGCACGGCCGGCTGCTCGTCGCGGGCGGCGGCCAGCAGCGCGTCGTCGCGCTCGGCCCGGGCCGGCGACGTGCCGACGGCCGCGACGATCGTCGTCAGCAGGCCGGCGACGAGACGCGCCGCCGGCCTGCTCGGACGAAAGCGGCGCGAACGGCGAAAGCGACGAAAGCGGTCGAGGAAGGCGGCGAGCGGCATCGGCTGTCTCCGGGTTACTCGTTGGCTGGGGATTCGTTCCGGCGGCGGTCGCGACCCGCCGCCGCGCGCGGGCCGGCGAGCCGACGGGGCTCAGAGGCCGAGAGTCTTTCGGCCGTGCCCGAAAGGCGCGTCCAAACGCCTCGGATCTAGGCGCAAAGCGCAGCCATAGCTCGGGCTATGGCGAGCATTTGCAACGACGAGCCGGGGCGTTTGGGCGTGCAAGACGGGCATGGACGAAAGACTCTCAGCCTCTCAGGCTGCGGGCTCTTCGATTCGATAACCGACACCGCGGACCGTGCGGATGCGCACGTCGGTATGGTCGAGCTTACCGCGCAGCCGCGACACGTAGACCTCGATCGCGTTCGGCGCCAGGTTGTCGTCCCAGCCGCTGATCGCCTGCAGCAGCTTGTCCTTGCTGACGACGCTGTTGGCGTGCAGGATCAGGTACTCGAGGATCGACCACTCGCGAGGCGTCAACTCGATCGACTGATCGTTGAACTTCAGTTCGCGCCGCGCCGAATCGATGACCAGCGAACCGAAGCGCCCGACCTCGGACGTGATCGTGCCGGTGCGCCGGATCAACGCGCGGCTGCGCGCGATCAACTCGCGCAGCTCGAACGGCTTGACCATGTAGTCGTCGGCGCCCAGGTTGAGCCCGTCGATCCGGTCCTCGAGGCCGTCGCGCGCCGTCAGCATCAGCACCGGCACCCGGGATTCGTCGCCGCTGCGCAGGCGCAGCCGGCGCAGCCATTCGAGCCCGGTGATGCCGGGCAGCCCGATGTCGAGCACGATCAGGTCGAAATGCTCGTTGCGCAGCGCCGTATCGCCGAGCTCGGCGCTTTCGACGCGATCGACCGCGAATCCGGCCGAACGCAGACCGGACACGACGACGTCCGACAACAGGTGATCGTCTTCGACGACTAATACTCGCATGGCTGGGGATGGTAACGCCGATCGGCCGGCATCGACAGCCATCGGCTCGCGCTGACCGGTTGACGGCGCCTGCGGGGGCGGTGAGGCGGACATCGAAGCGGCGGGATGGGCGGTGTGGCTGGGTCGGCACGGATGCCGCCGATCCGCGCCGAGGCGAAACGATCCGGCAGGGGCGGCCTTCACGTTTCGCTTCGACGCGGTCGACAGGCAACCAGAATGGGCTGTCACGAGGATCGCGAAAACCCGGAATTCGGGCGGCCCCGCGTGGGGGCGACTCGCGCCGGAGGCAGCGCGTCGTGTCGGCACCAGAGTACGGGGGGGGCGCTGTCGCACGCCTGACACCCGGGGGCGGCGTCCGCCTCAGCGGCGCGCGCGCAGCTTGCGCAGCAACTGGCGGCCGACCTCGAACACCGCCGGCAGGCCGGGCACGATGATCAGCGCCAGCGCGACCAGCGAGAAATGCTCGTTGACCCAGGGCAGGTTGCCCAGCAGGTAGCCGAGCAGCGTGATGCCGCCGACCCACAGCAGCGCGCCGATCACGTTGTACAGCAGGAATTTGCCGCGCGACATCCGCGCGACGCCGCCGACGAACGGCGCGAACGTGCGCACGAACGGCAGGAAGCGGGCGATGATGATCGTCATCGCCCCGTATTTCTCGTAGAACGCGTGCGTGCGATCGAAGGCCTCGCGGTTGAAGAAGCGCGAATCCTCCCACTGGAACACCTTCGGCCCGATCTTCCAGCCGATCGTGAAGTTCAGGTTGTCGCCGAGGATCGCCGCGAGCAGCAGCAGGCCGATCAGCAGCGGCAGGTCCAGCGTGCCGACGCCGGCCAGCGCGCCGGCGACGAACAGCAGCGAATCACCGGGCAGGAACGGCATCACGACGAGCCCGGTCTCGACGAAGATGATCGCGAACAGCAACGCGTAGACCCAGACCCCGTAGGTCGCCACGACGGCCTCGAGGTGCTTGTCCAGGTGCAGGAAGATATCGATGAATTGGCTGATGTCCATAGCGGGCCGATGATACAGGCGGGGACGTGCAAGCTCCGTCCAATCGGTCGCGGCGGCCGGACGCCGCGGCGTCGCGCCTGGCCTGCGCCTGGCCCGCACCAGGTCCGCACCAGGCCCGCATGAAGCCCGCATCAGGCCCACGTCGTGGTCCGAACCGCGTCGAACCCTGGTCGAACCTTATAATTCCCGATCAGCCTCCGATTCCCGGTCCGCCCCTGCCAGCCGATCCGCCGCCCGTCCCCACGCCGATGCACGTCGATCCCGCCGCGGCCCGCCGGCCGATCCGTCCGCTCGCCGATACGCTGATCAGCCAGATCGCGGCCGGCGAGGTCGTCGAGCGGCCGGCGTCGGTCGTCAAGGAATTGCTCGAGAACGCGATCGACGCCGGCGCCCGCCGTATCGAGCTGCGCATCGAGGAAGGCGGCGTGCGCCGCATCGTCGTCATCGACGACGGCGGCGGCATCCCCGAACCCGAGCTGGCGCTGGCGCTGACGCGCCATGCGACCAGCAAGATCACTTCGCTGGGCGAACTCGAGAGCGTGGCCACGCTGGGCTTCCGCGGCGAGGCGCTGGCGTCGATCGCCTCGGTCGCGCAGGTGCGGCTGACCAGCCGGACCGCCGGCGCCGCGAACGCCTGCTGCCTGGATTCGGCCGACGGCCGGCCGCGCCCGGCCGCCGGCGGCGTCGGTACCACGGTCGAGGTGCTCGAGCTGTACAGCGCGACGCCCGCGCGCCGCAAGTTCCTGAAGACCGCGGCCACCGAATCGGCGCACTGCCTGGACGCGATCCGGCGCGTCGCGCTCGCGCATCCGCAGATCGAGTTCGTCGCGTTCGTCGACGGCCGCCGGCACACGCGGTGGTCGGGCGCCGACTGGGCCGCGCGCGCGCTCGAAGGCCTGGGCGAGGAATTCCGCGACGCGCATCGCGTCCTCGACCGGCAGGCCGGCACGTTGCGGCTGTTCGGGCTGCTCGGCCATCCGACGGCCAGCCGCAGCCGCGCCGACCGGCAGTACCTGTACGTCAACGGCCGCTTCGTGCGCGACCGCAACCTGCAGTTCGCGGTCAAGCAGGCCTATGCCGACGTGCTGCATGGCGACCGCCAGCCGGCCTACGTGCTGTTCATCGAGATTGATCCGGCGCAGGTCGACGTCAACGTGCATCCGGCCAAGACCGAAGTGCGGTTCCGCGACGCGCAGGGCGTGCGCGGCTTCCTGTTCCACGGCGTGCAGGACCTGCTGCGCACGGCCGCCGGCGAAGCGACGCCGATGACGATCGCGCGCGCGGTGCCGGCGCCCGGTGCGCTCACCGGCGCCTCTGCCGGCCCGGCGCGCGGCACGCCCCTCGCCACCGCCGGCATCCAGGCGGCGCTGGCGCTCGGGCAACCGCCAGCCGCGTATGGATCGCGGCTTCCGGGCTCCGGCTCGGGTTCTGGCTTGGGTTCCACTTCCGGATTCGGCGCCGGCCCCAGTTCCGGCCTTGGCCCCAGCGGTGCCGCTCGGCGCGCGGACGCCGCCCCGGGTCTCGTCGATCGCGGGTCGATCGCCCGCGGATCATCGACGGCGACGCCGGCCGCGGCGGCGCCGCCGACCCGTGCCGAGGTCGACGCGGCGCTGGCGTTCTACGCCCCCGGCGAGCCGCGGGCGCTGGCGCCGGCGACGCTCGAGCCGGCGCTGCCGCCGCTGGGCTTCGCGCTCGCGCAGTTGCACGGCGTGTACGTGCTCGCGCAAAACGCCGACGGCCTGATCGTCGTCGACATGCATGCGGCGCACGAACGCATCGTCTACGAGCGGCTCAAGACCGCGATCGGCGGCCGGCGGGTGCCGATGCAGCCGTTGCTGATCCCGGCCAGCTTCCGCGCCGAGCCGATCGAGCTGGCGGCGATCGACGAGCACCGCGACTCGCTGCTCGATTTCGGCCTCGAGCTGGGCGTGCTGTCGCCGACCGCCGCGGTCGTGCGCGCGGTGCCGACGCTGCTCGGCGGCGGCGATGCGATCGCGCTGGCCCGCTCGGTGCTGGCCGAGCTCGTCGAGCACGGCGCGTCGCGCGCGCTGGTCGAGCGACGCGACGCGCTGCTGGCGACGATGGCCTGCCACGGCGCGGTGCGCGCCAACCGCCGGCTCGGCGTCGACGAGATGAACGCGCTGCTGCGCGACATGGAGAGCACGGCCGGCGCCGACCAGTGCAACCACGGCCGGCCAACCTGGGTCGCCGTGCCGATGGGCGAGCTGGACCGCTGGTTCCTGCGCGGCCAATGACGCCGCCGCTCGCGCTGCTGCTGGGCCCGACCGCGTCCGGCAAGAGCGCGCTGGCGATGGCGCTGGCCGAACGCTTTCCGATCGAGATCGTCAGCGTCGACTCGGCCCAGGTCTACCGCGGCCTGGACATCGGCACGGCCAAGCCCGACGCGGCCGAGCGCGCGGCGGTGCGCCACCACCTGATCGACGTGGTCGATCCGGCCGACGCGTATTCGGCGGCCCGCTTCGCAGAGGATGCTCGCGCGGCGATCGACGACATCCGGCGGCGCGGCCGCGTACCGTTGCTGTGCGGCGGCACGATGCTGTACGCGCGGGCGCTGCTCGGCGGATTCGATGCGCTGCCGTCGGCCGACGCGGCGACCCGCGATCGCCTGGACGCGCGCGCCGCGCGGATCGGCTGGCCCGGCATGCACGCCTGGCTCGCCGACGTCGATCCGGTGACGGCCGCGCGGCTCGCGCCGAACGACTCGCAGCGGATCCAGCGCGCGCTCGAGGTGTTCTCGCTGACCGGGCAGCCGATGTCGGCGCTGCTGGCGCGCCACCGCGACGACGCACCGGCGCCCGCGCTCGCCGACGCGCGGATCGTCTCGCTCGAGCCGGCCGCGCGGGCGACGCTGCACGAGCGGATCGCCGCCCGCTTCGACGCGATGCTCGCGCGCGGACTGGTCGACGAGGTGCGGGCGCTGCGCCGGCGCGCCGATCTGCATCCGGGGCTGCCGTCGATCCGCTGCGTCGGCTACCGGCAGGTCTGGTCGTACCTGGACGGCGACATCGACCGCGTGGCGATGCGCGAGCAGGGGATCGCCGCCACCCGGCAGCTTGCCAAGCGACAATTGACGTGGCTGCGCGCGATGCCGGCGCGCCGCGCCATCGATCCGCTGGAGCGCGATCCGCTGGCGGCGACGATCGACGCGCTGGAGCCGGCGCTCGAGCCGGCCGACGCCAGGGAGCCCGGGCTCCCCCGCGACGGCTCGGAACGGTGAGCGAAGCGGCCGCGCCGGACCGCTCGGCCCGGCTCAATCGAACAAGTAGAAGTACAGCAGGTCGATCGCGCTCTCGGTCCCGGTCGAGGCGCGCAGCGACAGGCGGCGATTGATGTCGTACTGGATCTTCAGCAGGTTCCAGACGCCTTGCAGCCCCTGCTCGTAGCTGATGAACAACCGCGACGACAGCCGCTTGCCGACGGTCACGACGTTCTGCTGCGCGGTCGACGAACTGGTCGTCATGCCGCCGGTGCCGGGTACGCCGGGAATCGCCGTCGACGTGAACGCGCTGGGCAGCGCCGATCCCGATCCGGTCCGCCCGGCCGTGCTGATGCCGATGACGTCGACCCCGAGCAGCTCGGACAGGCCGCCCGACGGCCGGTCGTCGTTGCCGAACAAGGTGGCCGCCGCCGCCTTCAACGCGACCGTGCCGCCGCCGGCATCGGACAGCGGCACGCCCAGCACCATCCACGACAGCTTCTCGGCGTCGGAGGCCTCGGGCGTCGACACCAGACGGATGCGCGGTGCCTGCGCGTTGCCGGTGATCGCCACGCCGGCCTCGACCGGCAGGTAGCGCCGGATCGCGGTGATGTCGAGCACCGGATTGTCGAGCGCGCCGTCGAACAGGATCCGGCCGTTCTCGATCGCCAGATCCTGGCCGTAGCCGCGGTACTTGCCTTCGCGGACGACGATCGTGCCGTGTCCCTGCGGCGCCTGCGGCAGCTCGCCGGTGATGCGGATCGCGCCGCGCAGCCAGGCGTCGATCCCGTTGCCGACGATCCGCAGCCGGTCGCCGACGTCGAACTCCAGATCGGTGATCATCCGCACCGGCAGCGGCTTGTCGCGCGCCTTGCCGCGTTGCTCGGGCGTTTCGGCCGGCGCGGCCGGCTTGCGCCGGTCGACGACGACGAGGTCGCCCGGTTCGACCGGCCGGTTGATGTCGCGCAGCTCGACCAGGCCCTCGTCGACGCGCACCTTGCCGGTCCAGCGCACGACGTTCGCGTCGATGCGGATCGGCGTCGCGCCGCTGAGCAGCACCCGCTGTCCGGGGCCGATCAGCACCGGCAGATGATCGAGCGCCAGCGTGAAATCGCCGCGGCCCAGATCGATCGCCCCCGCGGGCAGTCGGCCCGCATCGGCGGCCGGCAGCGCGAGCTGGCCCTTCAGCTCGATCGATCCGTCGCCGCTGGTGAACCGCATCCGGTCGAGCTGCAGGCGGTCGGTATCGAAATGCGCGCGCAGCACGCCGTCGCCGAGCCGCCAGCCGAGCAGGCGCTGGGCGAACTGCAGCCGGTCGCCCTTCAGGTCGCCGATCAGCCGCGGCGCCGTGACCCGCCCCATCACGGCGCCATCGAACGCCAACTCGCCGTCGAGGCGCCACTCGTCGCCGAGCATCTGCCGGGTCCAGGCCAGCGACGGCACGCGCAGCGCGAGCTTGCCGTCGAGGCGGCCGGCGTCGAGCGTCAGGTCGGCGCGGCTGGTGCCGTCGATGCCGCGGCTGACCAGGTCCAGGCCCAGCGCGCCGCTCAGGTCGTCGACGCTGGTGCCGTTGACGTCGAACTTGCCGCGCGCGCTCACGTCGACGGTCCGGATCAGCTCCGGATCGACGGATCCGGGCTTCCAGCGCTCCATCGCCTGCAGCAGCCGGCTGATCACGATGTCGTCGAAATCGCCCTTGCCGATGACGCGCCCCTGCTCGAAGCGGCCGTTGTCGATCCGCAGCCGCCCGCCGGCCAGCGCCGCGCTGAGCCCCTCGACCGCGTACGCGCCGGGCCGCAGTTGCACCGTCGCCGGCCGCTGCAGCGACGCCTGCATCGCGCCGCCGACGTCCAGCGCGTTGATCCTGCCGGCCCACGACCAGTCGGCCCGCTGTCCGTCGGGCCGCGCGCCGTCGTCGAACCGGCCGGCGCCGTTGGCCGCCAGCCGCTGGCCGGCGCCGGCCAGCGCCAGGCGGAACGTGTGCTCGGGCAGCGCGCCGTCGAGCTGGACGTTGATCGAATCGAGCTTGACGCCGGCCGCGTCCAGCCCGTCGACGCCGCCCTGCAGCTTCAGCCGTTCGCGGCCGAGCCCGGCGACGTCGAGGTTGCCGCGCGTCGCATCGATCGCGATCGTTCGCGCCGCCGAAGCGGCCGGATCCGTCGACGATTCATCGGCCGGCAGGTGGACCCGGAGCCCGTTGCCGCGCCACTGGCCGCGGACCGCCGGCTCGGTGAACGTGCCGCGCAGTTCGCCGTCGAGCTGCAGGCCGCCGGCCAGGCGCGGATCGAGCTCGGCCAGCGCACGGGCCGAACCGTTGAACGACAGCCGGTCGCCGCTCTGGCCGAGCGCGCCCTTGGCCGCCAATCGCGTGCCGCCGAGCACGAGTTGCAGATCGACGTTGCGCACGCGCTGCAGCATCGGTTCGGCCGGAGCCGCCGGCCCGGCGGACGCCGTGCCCTCGGCCGGCCGGGCATTGCCGGCCGCCGGCGGCGCATCCGGCGACGCGACGACGGCCGGCGCCTTCTTGCCGCGCTCGGCCAGGTCGGCCGGCGCCGAGCGGCCGTGGCCGGCGTTCGACTGGCTGGACGCGGCCGGTTCGGTTGGTGCGGCCGATGCGGCCGGGCCCGCTGCACCCGTCGCACCCGTCGCACCCGTCGCACCCGCCGCACCCGCCGCACCGCTCGACGCCGCGTCGGCGCGGGCCGGCGCCGCCGGCACCCGGGCGAACGATCCCGGCGGCGGCCGGGACGCCGCCTGCGACGGCGGGCCCAGCAACTCGGCCTTCAGATGGCCGGACAGTGGCTGGTCATTGAGCCGGCTGCCCTGCAGGTTCACGCTCACGCGGGCATCGAGCTTCGGCTTGATCCGGCCATCGGCCGCCCACTGGCCGTTGATCCGTCCGCGCAGGAATCGTCCGCCGGATTCGTCGGGCACCTTGATCCAGCGCTGCGGCTCGAAGCGCTCGGCACTGCCCTTCAGGTCGAACGCATGCCCGTCGTCCAGACCGACGCTGCCGCCGACGCGCAGCGCGCCGTCGCGCGCGCGCAACTCGCCGTTGCGGATCACCAGCGACTGGTCCTGCAGGTTGAAGACCCCGCGCAGGCTCAGGCCACCGGCTAGCAGCTCGCCCTTGCGGTCGTTGATGTCGACGGCGACGCCGGCGTCGGTCGCCTTCACGCTGCCGCCGAGCCGCGTCGGCACCACCGCGTCGTGCAGGCGGGCGACGTCGACGTCGCTGACCCGCAGGTCGATATCCAGGCCGGTGAACGGCGCCCCGGGCACCGAACCGACGCGGGCGAGGTCGATCCGGCCGCCGCCGCCGATCACGCCGGCGTCGCCGAAGCTCAACGCGGTATCGATCAGCGTCAGCACATCGCCGCGCAGGTCGAAGCGCGTGCTCAGGCCGTTGACCGGCAGCATCGCCTGGTCGAGCCGACCCGGTATCTCGTTGACGAGGTCGACATGGCCGGTGACCGTCAATCCGCCGGGCTCGGCCGGGGCCGCGCGCACCGCGGCCCGCGTCGACGGCGCGGCGCCGCGGGCCGCCGGCCGCTGCGCGCCCCCGCCGGGAGCCGCCTGACCGGGAGCCGCCTGCCCGGACGCGGCCTGCCCGGGAGCCGGCTGCCCCGGCGCGGGCGGCTCGGCCAGCCGCGGCTCGATCACGCCATTGAGCCGGAAGCGCGCCTCGGGCGCCGCTTCGGCGAAACGGCGCAGCTCGATGCCCGAGGCCTCGAAACGGATCGGGCCGAACGGCTGCTCGTCGGTCGGCCTCATCAGGCCGCCGATGTGGACTTCGGCATTGCCCAACTGCGCGCTGCCGCGCGCCTGGATCAGGTCCATCGAGCCGCCGATCGCCAACTGCGCCGGAATCGGGTCGGCCAGGCCTTCGAGCCGCGCGACGACGCGGGTCTCGGCGCTGATCAGGAACGGCTCGGCATCGTCGAGCTGCGCGTTGGCCTCGACGGTGCCCCATTGCGTGGTCATCGCCATCCGCTGCAGGTTGTAGCGGCCGTCGCGATAGGCGAGCGCGAGCCGCACCCCCTGCATGTCGAACGGCGTCGCCTCCTTGCCGTCGGCGGGCGCCGGCACGATCGACAGCGTGTTGACGACGACGTCGTCGATCTGCACGCCGATCGGCAGCTTCAGCGATTCGGGCAATTCGGTCGGCTTGCCGGGCTGATCGTCCGACGGCGGCAGCTCGACCTGCACGCTGCGCGCCTTGACCAGCGGCACGTGCAGCCGCTTCTCGACCAATGCGCCGAGGCGCCAGCTCAGCTCGCCTTCGCGCACCTCGATCGTGGGGCCGGCCGGATCGCGCCACGCCAACCGGTCGAACTGCACGCCCGAGTACAGCGAGCCGCGCGCGTTGTCGACGGCCAGCCGCCCTTCGGTGGCCGATACCGCGCGGCGCACGACCCAGTCGAGGAACGGCCCCTGCCCGGCGAACCACAGGCCGCCGGCCACCAGCGCCAGCAGCACGAGTACGACGATCGCCCACTTACCGATTCGAGCCTTGGCCACGACTACAGCGCCCTAGAAAAGGAAACCGACCGAGAACTGCAGCCGCCAGCGCCTTTCGCTGTCGGCATAAGCGGCATCGAGATTGATCGGACCGACCGGCGTCCGCAGCCGCACGCCCAGGCCGTAGCTCTTGTGCAGGCGGTAGTCGCCCCACGAGTAGGCGGCGCCGCCCGCGTCCATGAACACCGCCCCCCATACCGCCTCGGTGATCGGGTGCTGGTACTCGACGCTGGCGATGCCCAGCACCCGGCCGCCGACCGTCGCCTCGCCGCGCGACACGCCGATGGTGTTGTAGTCGTAGCCGCGGATCGACTGCGAGCCGCCGGCGCGGAACAGGTTCGTCGACGGGATGCCCTGCGTCGTGCTGGCGAACACCTGGCCGAGCTCGAGCTTGCCGACCAGCATGCCGGCCCGGTTCGGCGCCTGCCGATCGAGCGGCAGGAAGTAGTAGGTGCGCGTGTACAGCCGCGCGAACGAGGTGTCGGTCAGCAGGCCGGCGACCGCGCCCGAGGCCTGCGCGGTGATGCTGAGCCCCTCGCGAGGATCGATCCGCGAATCGAGCGCCCGGTAATTCCAGCTGAAGCCGACGACGGTCGCGCGGGCGCTTTCGTGCGCGGTGTTGCCGCCGCCCAGGTCGATCGCCTGCGATTCGTCCTGGTGCGCGAGCGACACGAAGGTATCGATGCGGCCGGCCTGCTTGCCGCGGCCGCCGTAGATCGTCTTGGTGCCGGTGCGCTCGCCGGACACGTCCATCCGGTCGTAGCGCGCGCCGTAGGCCCAGTAATGGCCGCTGGGTTCGGTCGGCGTGCGCACGCCGACGAACGCGCGCTGGCGGCGCTCCTCGAGGATCAGGCCCGAGTCCATCCGGTCGCCACGCCCGAACAGGTTGCGATGCTCGAGACCCAGGATCAGCCGCGCGCCGGCATCGGTGCCGTAGCCGACGCCGAAGGTCGCCCGCTTGACCTGCTCTTCGGTCAGCTCGAGCCGCAGCGGCACCGTCGTGGCTTGCGGATCACGATCCATCGCGTCGAGGTCGGGCGTCACGTACGCGTTGCGGAAATAGCCGGAATCGCGCAGGTTGGTCTGGAACTGCTGCAACTGGTCGTAGCTGTAGGCCGAGCCGTCGCGAAACGGCTTGAGCCCGTCGATCAGCTTGCGCGGATAGCGCTGCAGCCCGTTGATCTGCAACTCGCCGAAATGGATCAGGCGGCCGCTGCGCGCGACGACGCGCAGCTCGGCCGCGGCCTGCTGCACGTCGACGGTGGCGCTCGAATCGGCGATCTCGGCGCGCAGGAATCCGTTCTGCTGCAAGCCGGCCAACAGCTTGCGCTTGGCGTCCTCCCAGCCGGCCGCGTCGTAATGCCGACCGACCGGCATCGCCCATTCGCGCAGCAGGCGCTCGCGCAGCTCGGGTTGCCCGTCGATCTCGCCTTCGAGGCGGACGTCGACGCCGCGGACCGAGGTCCTCGTGCCCGGCATCACCTCGACCCGCGCGCCGGACGACGGGTCGCCGCCGATCTCGATCACGCATTCGAAGTAGCCTTCGGCGCGGCAGATCGTTTCGATCTCGGCTCGCAGATTGGCCAGCAGCACGTCGAACTGGTCGCGATCGTAGCCCTGGCGCGTGCGCCACTTGCCTAGCGAGGTCTGACGCTCGATCAGCTTGCGCAGCGGATCGGGCGCGTCGATCGCGAACGCGTAGTGCGGCTCGACCTTCTCGAAGCCGGCGCTGTCGCGGCCGCCGGCCTTGCCGCCGTCGCGCTTGCCATCGGCTCGGTCCTTCGAAGCGCCGTCCCGCGCCGGTCCGGACGCCTCGACGTCCGCTTCGTCGGGCCCGATCGGCCCGCGGCGCGGCGCGGCCGGCGCGCTTTCCGGGTCGCGGCCGTCATCGCGCTCGACCCCGGTCGCGTCGCGGCGGGCGTCACCGGACGGCACCGCCGATTGCGCGAGCAGCACGACGTCGTCGCCCGCCGATCGCGCGAGCGTCGGCCCGGCGCCCAGCGCGCAGCCGCCGACGCACAACGTGATGATCAGATGCCTGCTGTGCAAATTCGCCCCGTCAGCGGATCCGCACGATCGGTCCGGCGGCATCGCGCGGCACGATGCTGCCGATGCGCCAGGCGGTCTCGCCGGCCGCCCGCAGCGCGGCGAGCGCCGCGTCGGCCTGGTCCGCGGCGACGATGACCGCCATGCCGATCCCGCAGTTGAACACGCGGTGCATCTCGGCGTCGTCGATCCGGCCGTGCCGCTGCAGCCAATCGAACAGCGCCGGGCGCTGCCAGGCGTCGCGATCGAGCCGCGCGGCGACCGCGTCGGGCAGCACGCGCGGCAGGTTCTCGACCAGGCCGCCGCCGGTGATGTGGGCCAATCCCTTGACCGTCACCCGCTCGAACAGCGACAGCACCGGCTTCACGTAGAGCCGCGTCGGCGCCATGACGGCGTCGGCGAACGGGCGGCCGTCGAAGTCCTCGCGCATCGCCGGCGCGTCGATCGCGCCGTGCACGCGCTCGATGACCTTGCGGATCAGCGAATAGCCGTTCGAATGCGCGCCGCTGGACGCCAGGCCGAGCACGGCGTCGCCGGGCGCGATCGAGCGGCCGTCGATGATCGCCGACTTCTCGACGACGCCGACCGCGAAGCCGGCCAGGTCGTACTCGCCGTCCGGATACATGCCGGGCATCTCGGCGGTCTCGCCGCCGATCAGCGCGCAGCCCGAGGCCTGGCAGCCGGCCGCGATGCCGCCGACGACCGCGGCAGCGGTGTCGACGTCGAGCCGCCCGCACGCGAAGTAATCGAGGAAGAACAGCGGCTCGGCGCCCTGCACCAGGATGTCGTTGACGCTCATCGCGACCAGGTCGATGCCGACCGTGTCGTGCCTGCCCAGCGCGAACGCCAGCCGCAGCTTGGTGCCGACGCCGTCGGTGCCCGACACCAGCACCGGCTCGCGATAGCCTTGGCACTCGAACAGCGCGCCGAAGCCGCCGATGCCGCCGAGCACGCCGTCGCGCAGCGTGCGCCGCGCCAGCGGCTTGATCCGCTCGACCAGCGCGTCGCCGGCATCGATGTCGACGCCGGCCGACCGGTACGACAGCGGATCGGCGGCGCTCGCCGTCGAAGGAGCACCCGGTCGGGCGTTATCGTCAGGTTTCATCGTCTTCGTATCGGCGCCGGCGGGCGGCAACATCGATCCGTCCGGGGCACGCTCGCACGGACTGCTGCCTGCGCCGCCTCGGGTCGGACCAGTACAATCGGGATTCCGGGATTGTAGCGGTTTGTACCGCGCGTCCCGGAGCCTGTGCGTCGACGCGAACGTCGACGGATGACAAAACCCGCTCCACGATCCGATGCCCGGACGATGAAACCGTCGAGCCAACTGGCGCTGGACCTGCTGGCCGGCGCATCGCCGAGCCTGGACAATTTCGTGGCCGGTCCCAATCGCGAATGCCTGGCGGCGGTCCGCGCGCTGGCTGCCGACCCCGGCGACCCGGCCGGCGGCGGCGCGTGGCAGATCTACCTGTGGGGCCCGCCCGGCGGCGGCAAGTCCCATCTGGCGCGGGCGGTGCGGGCGTCGTCGCCGGACGGCGGCGAGCCGCTGGGCCCCGACGCCCCGCCGCGGGCGTTCGATGCGGCGGGCAGGCAGGCCGGGGTGTTCGCCGTCGACGATTGCGACCGGCTCGACGCCGATCGCCAGCATGCTTTGTTCGCGCTGATCAACCGCGTGCGCGCGACGCCGGGCGCGCGCTTGCTGGCCACCGGCTCGGCCCCGCCGCTGGGCCTGGCGCTGCGCGAGGACCTGCGCACGCGGCTCGGCTGGGGCCTGGTCTTCGAGCTGGCGCCGTTGGCCGACGCCGACAAGGCGCTGGCGCTGCGGGCGCTGGCCGGCGAGCGCGGCGTTATGATGTCGGCTGAGGTCGTGCCCTACCTGCTCACGCATACCTCTCGCGACATGCGCCAGTTGATCGGCCTGTTCGACGCGCTCGACCGTCTGGCCCTGCAGCGCCAGAAAGCGATCACGATCCCGCTCGTGCGCGAACTGTTGCAGACCTCGCTGAACATCGAATGAATTCGCCTTCTTCCCCCGGGCTGCCCGGGTTGCTGTCCCGGTTGTTGTCCCGTTCCGCCGAACTGCTGTTCGGCCGCGCGTCGTCCGCGCCGGCCGCGTCGTCCGCGCCAGCCCTGCCGGTCGCCCGCACCTACCGCGCGTCCGAGCTCGGCCTGCGGCCCGATACCGTCCCGCATTCGGCGATGCGCACCTGCCAGGTGCTGCAGCAGGCCGGCTTCCTGGCCTACATCGTCGGCGGCGGCGTGCGCGATTCGCTGCTCGGCATGAAGCCCAAGGACTTCGACGTGGCCACCGACGCGACGCCCGAGCAGGTGATCAAGCTGTTCCGCCGATCGCGCGCGATCGGCCGCCGCTTCCAGATCGTCCACGTGATGTACGGCCGCGAGGTCATCGAGGTGTCGACGTTCCGCGCCAAGCAGGAGCACGCGGCGACCGACGCGCACGGCCGCGTGCTGCACGACAACGTCTGGGGCTCGATCGAGGACGATTCGGCGCGGCGCGACTTCACGATCAACGCGCTGTATTACGACCCGATCGGCGACACGCTGATCGACTATCACGACGGCGTCGCCGACATCCAGCGCCGGACGCTGCGGATGATCGGCGATCCGGTGACCCGCTACCGCGAGGATCCGGTGCGGATGCTGCGCACCGCGCGCTTCGCGGCCAAGCTCGGCTTCCAGATCGAGCCGGCCACGCAGACGCCGATCGCCGAGCTGGCCGACCTGATCCACAACGTGCCGCCGGCGCGGCTGTTCGACGAGATCCTGAAGCTGCTGCAGACCGGGCACGCGCTGCAGAGCCTGCACCAGTTACGCGCGCAGGGCCTGCACCATGGGCTGCTGCCGCTGCTCGACGTGATCGTCGAGCAACCGGACGGCGAACGCTTCATCACCGCCGCGCTGACTCGCACCGACGAGCGCGTGCAGGCCGGCAAGCCGATCTCGCCGGGCTTCCTGTTCGCGACGCTGCTGTGGCAGCAGGTGCTGGTGCGCTGGCGCGAACGCACCGGCCGCGGCGAGCACACGATCCCGGCGCTGATGTCGGCGATCGACTCGGTCGTCGACGAGCAGTGCGAGAAGCTGGCGATCCAGAAGCGGATCGCCGCCGACATGCGCGAGATCTGGAGCCTGCAACCGCGTTTCGAACGGCGCAACGGCCGCTCGCCGCTGCGCCTGCTCGAGCACCTGCGGTTTCGCGCCGGCTACGACTTCCTGCTGCTGCGCGTCGAGGCCGGCGAGGCGCCGGCCGAGCTCGGCCAGTGGTGGACGGCGTTCGTCGAAGGCGACCACGACCGGCGCGAGGCGCTGATGGCGCGCGTGCCGGCCGGCGCCGGCAACGCCGCGCGCAAGCGCCGGCGCCGCAAGCCGCGCGCCGCGCCCGCCGGTGGCACGGCGTCCGACTGACGCCGGCGCCGATGCGGCGATGCACGCGCCGCCCGCCGGCGGCGGCGAGGCGGCCGCGTACATCGGCCTGGGCGCCAACCTGCCTCGCCCGATCGGCGCGTCCGCGACGCGCGCCGACGCGCCCGACACCTTGCGCGACGCGGTACGGGCGCTGGCCGCGCTGCCGGGGATCCGCGTGCCGCGCGTCTCGTCGCTGTACCGCAGCGCGCCGGTCGACGCGGCCGGCCCCGACTATCACAACGCCGTCGCCGAGCTGCGCACGACGCTGTCGCCGGCCGCGCTGCTGGCGGCGCTGCAGGCGATCGAGCGGCGTTTCGGTCGCCGGCGCCCCTATCGCAACGCGCCGCGCACGCTCGACCTGGACCTGCTGCTGTACGACGACCGGGTGCTGTCGACCCCCGCCTTGACGATTCCGCATCCGCGGCTGCGCGGCCGCGCGTTCGTGCTGCGGCCTCTCGCCGAGCTGGCGCCCGCGATGCGATTGCCGGACGGCGTCGCGATCGATACGCTGCTGCCCTTCGTCGCCGACCAATCGATTTCACCGATCGGGCCGATCGACGCTATGCTGCCGAGACCATGACGACCCTCAGCGATCATTCCTCCTCCGCCTCCCCGTTCGACCGTTATCGTCACATCGTCATCGAAGGACCGATCGGCGTCGGCAAGAGTTCGCTGGCGCGCAAGCTCGCCGAACGCCATGGCGCGCAGGCGGTCCTCGAAGACGCCGGCGCCAACCCGTTTCTCGAACGCTTCTATCGCGAAGGCCGGCGCCAGGCGCTGCCGGCGCAGTTGTTCTTCCTGTTCCAGCGCGTCACTCAGTTGCGCGAGCTGTCGCAGCGCGACCTGTTCTCGCAGACGCTGGTCGGCGATTTCCTGCTCGAGAAGGATCCGCTGTTCGCGCGGCTGACGCTCGACGACGACGAGCTCAAGCTCTACCAGCAGATCTTCGACAGCCTGCGGCCGCAGGCGCCGGCGCCCGATCTCGTCGTCTACCTGCAGGCGCAGCCCGACACGCTGATCGAGCGCGTGCACAAGCGCGGCATTCCGATGGAATCGGCGATCACCGAAACCTACCTGCGCGCGCTGGTCGACGCGTACAGCCGCTTCTTCTATCACTACGACGGCGCGCCGCTGCTGATCGTCGACACCGAGAACCTGAACCCGGCCGGCAACGACAGGGATTTCCAGTTGCTCGTGCGCCAGATCGTCGAGTTGCGCGGCAAGCGCACGTTCTTCAACCTGGGGCAGTGATCGGCGCGCGGCCGGAGCCGGGGCGCCGAACCGACCCCGTCAGACCGTTTCAGCCACGGCCGCGGTCGCGAAGCCCTGCGGATTGCCGCTTTGCCAGCGCCACGCGTCGGCGCACATCTCGTCGATGCCGCGCGTCGCCCGCCAGCCGAGCAGGGCCTGCGCGGCCGACGGATCGGCATAGCATTCGGCGATGTCGCCGGGCCGCCGCGCGACGACCTGGTACGGCACCTCGCGGCCGCTCGCCCGCTCGAACGCCCGGATCATCTCGAGCACCGAATAGCCGCGCCCGGTCCCCAGGTTGACGGTGAACGCGCCCTGCGCGCGCGCCGCGTGCGCGAGCGCCGCCAGGTGGCCCTGGGCCAGGTCGACGACGTGGATGTAGTCGCGCACGCCGGTCCCGTCGGGCGTCGGATAGTCGTCGCCGAACACGCTGAGCCGCTCGCGCCGCCCGACCGCGACCTGCGCGACGAACGGCATCAGGTTGTTCGGCACGTCGCGCGGATCCTCGCCGATCAGGCCGCTCGGATGCGCGCCGACCGGATTGAAGTAGCGCAGGATGCCGATCGACCAGTCCGGCTCGGCGCGGATCAGGTCGCCGAGCATCTCCTCGACCATCAGCTTGCTGCGTCCGTACGGATTGGTCGCGCCGGTGCGCGCGCTCTCGTCCAGCGGCACGTATTCGGGATCGCCGTACACGGTGGCCGACGAGCTGAACACGAAGCGCTTGATGCCGGCCTGGCGCATCTCGGCCAGCAGCACGTTGGTGCCGGTGACGTTGTTGTCGTAGTACTCGAGCGGCTTGGCGACCGATTCGCCGACGGCCTTCAGGCCGGCGAAATGCACGACCGAGTGGAACGCCTGCTGCCGGAACAGCGCCCGCAGCAGCCGCGCGTCGCGCACGTCGCCCTCGACGAACGGCACCTCGCGTCCGGTGATGCGCTCGACCCGGCGCAGCGACTCGGCGCTGGCGTTGGACAGGTTGTCGAGCACCAGCACCTGCCTGCCCTCGTTCAGCAGCTCGACGACGGTGTGCGAGCCGATGTAGCCGGCGCCGCCGGTGATCAGGATCGTTTCGGACATGGGCGTGATCGGTTCCCTGTAGTCGAGTCAGATCGAATGCTAGACCGAAAAGCGGCTCGGCGATGTGAATTCTTGCCCGCGCCGGACGGGTGTTCGATCTGTCCGCGATCCACCCTCCGCGGTCGCCGCGCCCGCCGCAATGACGCCCGCATCGTGAGGCAAATTGGGCTCGACCGGACGGCGGGCGCCGGTACAATGAGGGCCGGTGTCCAGACATGCGGATCCGGATCGGCGCAAGCCCCGCCGCCGCACGCGGACAAACCGCTCCTTCTCACTCTCCTTCTCACCAATGGCCGCCATCCATCGCCTCGGCACGCGGCGTGCCGGGCGTCCGTCGGACAACCACGAACCCATCCGCCCATGACCACGATCATCCCCGTCATCCTTTCCGGTGGCGCCGGCTCGCGCCTGTGGCCGGTCTCGCGCGAAGCCTCGCCGAAGCCGTTCATGAAGCTGGGCGGCGATTCGAGCCTGCTGCAGCGGACGCTGCGCCGGGCCGCTCCGCTGGCCAACGCCGGCCGCATCGGCATCGTCACCAACCAGGAGTACCAGTACCGCACGCGCGAGGACATCGACGGCGTCAAGCTGCCGGCGGGGCTCGACGTCACCCAGTTGCTCGAACCGAGCGGCCGCAACACCGCGCCGGCGATCGCGATCGCCTCGCTGTGGGCGCACCGGATCGCCCCGGACGCCACGCTGCTGGTGCTGCCGGCCGATCACCTGATCCCCGATGAAGCGGCGTTCGGACAGGCCGCGACCCGCGCGGCCGAGTGCGCGGCCGGCGGCGCCTTCGTGCTGTTCGGCATCCAGCCGACGGCGCCCGAGACCGGCTTCGGCTACATCGAGGCCGGCGAGGCCGACGGCGACGACGGTTCGCTGCCGGTGCGCCGCTTCGTCGAGAAGCCGCCGATGGAGCGCGCGCTGCACTTCCTGCAGGCCGGCAACTTCTACTGGAACAGCGGCATGTTCGCGTTCCGCGCCGACGCGATGCTCGCCGCGCTGGCCCGGCACGCGCCCGAGGTCATCGAGGCGGCGCGCGCGGCCTGGGCCGCCACGCCCGAGCAGGACGACCGGGCCCGCGTCCTGCTGCCGGCCGACCAGTTCATGCTGTGTCCGGACATCTCGATCGACTACGCGGTGATGGAGCATGCGACGACCGTCCGGATGCTGCCGACGACCTTCGGCTGGTCGGACATCGGCTCTTGGAAGGCCGTCGCCGAGCAATTGCCGGCCGACGCCCAGGGCAACACCACGGTGGGCGAGACGATGCTGATCGACACCCACAACTCGCACATCCAGAGCGAGGATCGGCTGGTGGCCGCGGTCGGCGTCGACGACCTGCTGATCGTCGACACGCCCGACGCGCTGCTGGTGGCGGCCAAGTCGGCCAGCCAGCAGGTCAAGGAGATCGTGTCGCGGCTCAAGCTCGACGGCCACGAGGCGGCGCGGCTGCACCGCACGGTGGCGCGGCCCTGGGGAA
Source organism: Burkholderiaceae bacterium (assembly GCA_047605425.1). Lineage (GTDB taxonomy): Bacteria > Pseudomonadota > Gammaproteobacteria > Burkholderiales > Burkholderiaceae_E > JAKPAM01. The sequence goes on from JASGFT010000024.1 coordinate 30,663, forward strand.
CGTACACGACGCTCAACGAAGGACCGCGCTTCAAGATCAAGCGGATCGAGGTCAAACCCGGCCAGAGCCTGTCGTTGCAGATGCACCACCACCGCAGCGAGCACTGGATCGTCGTGAAGGGGACCGCGCGCGTCACCTGCGGCGAGAGCACGATGCTGATCGCCACCAACGAATCGACGTACATCCCGGTCGGCACGCGCCACCGGCTCGAGAACCCCGGCGTCATCGACCTGGCGATCATCGAGGTGCAGTGCGGCGATTACCTCGGCGAGGACGACATCGTCCGCTTCTCGGACGTCTACGGGCGCGTCGCCGGCTGATCCGGCCCGCCGCGCGCGGCGGGCCGTGTCATCAACCGGTAACAGCCCGGTCATAATCTGCGCACTGCCTTTCGTTCCAGCAGGAAGCCTGCCGTGTCCGCCCAGATTCTGATCGTCGAAGACGAGCCCGCGATCCGGGAGCTGATCGCGGTCAACCTCCGCCACGCCGGCTACGTGCCGCTGCAGGCCGCTGACGTGGCCAGCGCGCGCGTGCAGATCGACGCCGCGCTGCCCGATCTGATCCTGCTCGACTGGATGCTGCCCGACACCTCGGGCGTCGAGCTGGCGCGCCGGCTGCGGGCGGACGCGCGCACGCGCGAGTTGCCGATCATCATGCTGACCGCCCGCGCCGACGAGACCGACAAGCTCAACGGCTTCGATGCCGGCGCCGACGACTACCTGACCAAGCCCTTCTCGCCGCGCGAGCTGCTGGCCCGCATCCGCGCGCTGCTGCGCCGCAGCGCGCCCGAGTCGACCGACGACCCGGTCGAGATCGGCGGCCTGCGGCTCGAGCCCGACACGTTCCGCGTCACCGCGCAAGGCGCGCCGGTCGAGCTGAGCCCGACCGAATTCCGCCTGCTGCACTACCTGATGAAGCACCCGGATCGCGTGCTGTCGCGCGCCAAGCTGCTCGACAGCGTCTGGGGCGACCACGTGTTCATCGAGGAGCGCACGGTCGACGTGCACATCCGCCGCCTGCGCCTGGCGCTGCAGCGCACCGGGCACGATCGGCTGGTCGACACGGTCCGCGGTGGCGGATATCGCTTCCTTCCGGCATGATCGCGGGCTGAAACGTCCGTTGCGCGGCACGCGCCGACGCCCACCCCACTCCCCTCCGCCGGACGACCCGCCCCGCCCTTGCCTTTCGCTCCATCGCCATCGGATCCCGGCATCCGGCTCCCGGATCCCGCCCTCCCGACACCCGGTTTCCCGCCATGCTCCTGTTGCGCACCCTGATTCCCGTCGCCCTGGCCCTGACGATAGGCGCCCTGCTGGCCTGGTTGTTCGACGACCAGGTCGCCGCCTGGTGGCTGGCGGGCTCGTTCTTCGTCTACGCGCTCTATCACGCCGCGTACCTGGCGCGGCTGCACCACTGGGCGGCGCTGCCGCGGCAACGGCAACTGCCGCTGGGCTCGGGCCCGTGGAGCGCGATCCTCGACCGGCTGTCCCGGCACGCCAAGCAGGAGAACGAATCGCAGACCGAGCTGCTGACCGAGCTCGAGCGCATCCATTCGGCCGTCGACCAGCTTCCTGACGGCCTGGTCGTGCTCGACCGCTACGATCACGTCGAATGGAGCAACAACGCCGCGCAGGAGCTGCACGGCATCTTCGGCCGCCACCGGCCGATCCACCACTTCATCCGCCAGCCCGAGTTCGTCGCCTTCCTCGAGAAGTCCGATTTCTCCAAGCCTATCGTGCTGAACCTGCCGAACCGCCCGGGCCGCGTGTTCGAGCTGCGGATGCACCAGACCGGCGACGCGCTCAAGCTGCTGATCACGCGCGACATCACCGACCACGCGAAGCTCGACGCGATGCGCCGCGACTTCGTCGCCAACGTCTCGCACGAGATCCGCACGCCGGTCACCGTCATCGGCGGATTCGCCGAGACGCTGCTCGACCTGGACCTGCCGGCCGACCAGCACCGCGACTACCTGGCGACGATCCTCAAGCAGAGCCAGACGATGCAGCGGCTGGTCGAAGACCTGCTGATGCTGTCGTCGCTGGAGAACTCGAGCGCGCCGCCGGCCGAGGAGATCGTCGACATGCCGGCGATGGTGCGCACGCTGACGATCGAGGCGCGCACGATCTCGCAGGGCCGCCACGCGATCGAGCACTGGATCGATTCCGAGCAGTTCGTGCGCGCCGCGCCGCTGGAGATCGAGAGCGCGGTCCGCAACCTGATCACCAACGCGATCCGCTACACGCCCGACGGCGGCCGGATCACGCTGATCTGGACCGTTCGCGGCGAGGAAGGCTGGATCAGCGTGCGCGATACCGGCATCGGCATCGCCGCCGAGCACCTGCCCCGCTTGACCGAGCGCTTCTACCGCGTCGAGCGCAGCCGCTCGCGCGAGAGCGGCGGCACGGGCCTGGGCCTGGCGATCGTCAAGCACATCATGCAGCGTCACCGCGGCCGGCTCGACATCCAGAGCGAGGCCGGCAAGGGCAGCACGTTCTCGCTGCGGCTGCCGCTCGACCGGCTGGCGCCGCCCGGCGCGTCCATCGACGCCGAGCCGCCGGCCGATCCGGCGCGGCAGGCCGGGCGGGACGCGATCGCGCCGCGCTGAACGCCGCCGCGGCGATCGATCGCGGGCCGGTTCAATCGCTGCCGGTTCAATCGCTGCCGGTACGATCGCTGCCGGTACGATCGTTGCCGAGACCGTCCGTCCGACGCCCGGCTCAGGCCCTGCTCATCTGCGCGGCCGCGCGGCTGCTCGCGTGCCGCAAGTCGACGCCTTCGACGACCTTGACCACGTACTCGGCGATGTTCTTCGCGTGATCGCCGACGCGCTCGATCGACTGCACGACGAAGATCAGGTCAAGCGCCGCCGAGACCGCCTCGGACGAGCGCGGCGCCTCCGGCGTACCGGCCATCCAGCCCATCAGCGCCTTGCGCAGTTCCGAGCGCTGCAGGTCGACCGCCTCGTCGCTGCGGGCCAGCACGGCGGCGACGCTCGTATCGTGGCGCACGAACGCATCGAGCGCCTGCGCGAGCATCTTGCGCACGTCCTCGGCGATCGGATAGATCGATTCGACCGGCAGGCCCAGGCGCTGCGCGCTGGCCTCCATGTCGCGCGCCTTCAGCGCGATCTTCTTGGCCTCGTCGCCGACGCGCTCCAGGTCGTTGACGGTGTGGATCGCCGCCAGCACCGCGCGCAGGTCGACGGCGAACGGCTGGCGGCGCGCGAGGATCTGGTTGCACAGCATGTCGGTCTGCAGATGGAGCTGGTTGACCGTCTCTTCGTCGGTCAGCACCTGCGTGATCAGGCGCAGGTCGCCGTAGCGCACCGCGTCGACCGATCGCGTGAACTGCTTCTCGACGAGGCCGCCCATCGTGATGATGACGCTGCGCATCGTGTCGATGTCGGCGTCGAAGGCCGTGGTCGTGTGTTCTTTGAGCATGTGACGGAATTCCTGATGATCGAACGACGGCCCGGCGCCCTCAGCCGAAGCGGCCGGTGATGTAGTCCTCGGTCTGCTTCTTCGCGGGCTGGGTGAACAGCTTGTTCGTCTCACCGAACTCGATCAACTCACCGAGGTACATGTACGCGGTGTAGTCGGACACGCGCGCCGCCTGCTGCATGTTGTGCGTGACGATCGCGATCGTGTAGTCCTTCTTCAGTTCGTGGATCAGCTCCTCGACCTTGGCGGTCGAGATCGGGTCCAGCGCCGAGCACGGCTCGTCCAGCAGCAGCACCTCGGGCTTGACGGCCACGCCGCGGGCGATGCACAACCGCTGCTGCTGACCGCCGGACAGGCTCAGGCCGCTCTGGTCGAGCTTGTCCTTGACCTCGTCCCACAGCGCCGATTTCTTCAGCGCCCATTCGACGCGCTGGTCCATCTCGCGGCGATCGAGCTTCTCGTACAGCCGCACGCCGAACGCGACGTTCTCGTAGATCGACATCGGGAACGGCGTCGGCTTCTGGAACACCATGCCGACGCGGGCGCGCAGCAGGTTCAGGTCCTGCTTCGGATCGAGCAGGTTCTCGTCGCCGAGCATCAACTGGCCCTCGGCCCGCTGCCCCGGATACAGCTCGAACATCCGGTTGAACACGCGCAGCAGCGTCGACTTGCCGCAGCCCGACGGGCCGATGAAAGCGGTCACGCAGCCTTCGGGGATGTCCATGCTCACGTGCTTGATCGCATGGAACTTACCGTAATAGAAATTCAGGTCGCGCACGGACAGCTTGGCCCGCGGCATCGTCGTCAGGCCGCGGTCATTGCTGCGAATCGCGGTCTTCGGCACAGCGCTCATCGTATTCTCCTCAATGCGGGCCCGTCGATGGGCAATCCGCTCAACGCGCGTCCTTGGCGACGACGCGAGCCAGGATCGACAGCAGCAGCACGCCCGCCGTGATCAGCAGCGATCCGACCCAGGCCAGTTGCTTCCAGTCTTCATAAGGGCTCATCGCGAACTGGAAGATCACCACCGGCAGGTTGGCCATCGGGGCGTTCATGTCCAGGCTCCAGAACTGGTTGTTCAGCGACGTGAACAGCAGCGGCGCGGTCTCGCCCGACACGCGGGCCAGCGCCAGCAGCACGCCGGTGATCACGCCGGCGCAGGCCGCCTTCAGCGTCACCTTGCTGATCACGCGCCAGCGCGGCATGCCGAGCGCGGCCGAGGCCTCGCGCAGCGCGTTCGGCACCAGCCCCAGCATGTTCTCGGTCGTGCGCACGATCACCGGGATCGCGATCAGCGCCAGCGCGAACGCGCCGGCCCAGCCCGAGAAATGGCCGACGTTGGCCACGTACAGCGCGAACACGAACAGGCCGATGACGATCGACGGCGACGACAGCAGCAGGTCGTTGACGAAGCGGATGACCGACGCGAGCCGGCTGTCGTTGCCGTACTCGGCCAGGAAGATGCCGGTCAGCACGCCGATCGGCACCGCCATCAGGATGCTGGTGCCCACCATCATCAGGCTGCCGACGATCGCGTTGGCCAGGCCGCCGGCCGAGCCGGGCGGCGGCGTGGTCTGCGTGAACACCGCCCACGACAGGCCCGAGAAGCCCTTGTACAGCAGCATCGACAGGATCCAGGCCAGCACGCCCAGTCCGATCGCCATCGCCACCAGCGACAGCGACATGGCGATGCGGTTGCGCATCAGCCGGCCACGATAGATCGCATTCATGATCGACTCCTTCGGGTCAGAGGCTGAGAGTTTTTCGGCCGTGCCCGAAAGGCGCGTCCAAGCGCCCCGGATCTAGGCGCAAAGCGCAGCCATAGCTCGGGCTATGGCGAGCATTTGCAACGACGAGCCGGGGCGCTTGGACGTGCAAGGCGGGCATGGACGAAAGACTCTCAGCCTCTCAG
>JASGFT010000025.1:0-35977 GCA_047605425.1 Burkholderiaceae bacterium
GCTCGCCATAGCCCGAGCTATGGCTGCGCTTTGCGCCTAGATCCGGGACGTTTGGACGCGCCTTTCGGGCACGGCCGAAAAACTCTCAGCCTCTGATTCGACAGCCCCTTTTTGATTCTTCAAAGCATTGATTCGGGAGTCCGAAATGGCGGAAATCACCGCAAGCATGGTCAAGGAGCTGCGCGAGAAGACCGACGCGCCGATGATGGAGTGCAAGAAGGCGCTGACCGAGGCCGGCGGCGACCTGGCCAAGGCCGAGGAGATCCTGCGAGTCAAGCTCGGCAGCAAGGCCAGCAAGGCGGCGTCGCGGATCGCGGCCGAGGGCATCGTCGGCATGTTCCTGTCGCCGGACGCCAAGCTCGGCTCGATCATCGAGGTCAACTGCGAGACCGACTTCGTCGCCAAGAACGACGATTTCCTCGCGTTCGTCAAGAACCTGGCCAAGCTGGTCGCCGAGCCGGCGCCGGCCGACGTCGCCGCGCTGTCGGCGCTGGCGATCGACGGCAAGCCGGTCGAGACGGTCCGCACCGAGCTCGTCGGCAAGATCGGCGAGAACCTGTCGCTGCGCCGCTTCGCGCGCGTCCAGGCGCAGGGCAAGCTGGCCAGCTACGTGCACGGCGGCGCCAAGATCGGCGTGCTGATCGACGTGGTCGGCGGCGACGACACGCTGGCCAAGGACCTGGCGATGCACATCGCCGCGACCAAGCCCAAGGCGCTGGACAAGTCGGGCGTGTCGGCCGACGATGTCGCGCGGGAGCGCTCGATCGCCGAGCAGAAGGCGGCCGAATCGGGCAAGCCGGCCGAGATCGTCGCCAAGATGGTCGAGGGCACCGTGCAGAAGTTCCTGAAGGAAGTGACGCTGCTGGGCCAGCCGTTCGTCAAGGACGACAAGCAGACGGTCGAGCAGGTGCTCAAGGCCAAGGGCGCGCAGGTCGCCGGCTTCCATCTGTACGTCGTCGGCGAGGGCATCGAGAAGAAGACGACCGACTTCGCCGCCGAAGTCGCCGCCCAGGCCGCGGCCGCCGGCCGCTGATTGGTGCAGACTGGTTCATAATCGCGGCCTATGACCGAACACGAACACGCTACTCCCGCCCCATCGTCGCCCGCCTACAAGCGAGTGCTGCTGAAACTGTCCGGCGAAGCGCTGATGGGCGATGACCCCTACGGCATCAATCGCCAGGTCATCGCCCAGATGTGCAGCCAGATCGCCGGCGTCGTCCAGCAGGGCGTCGAGCTGGCGGTGGTCATCGGCGGCGGCAACATCTTTCGCGGCGTGGCCGGCGGCGCGGCCGGAATGGACCGGGCGACGGCCGACTACATGGGCATGCTGGCGACGGTGATGAACGCGCTGGCGCTGCAGGACGCGCTGCGCGCGGTCGACGTCGTCGCCCGCGTCCAGTCGGCGCTCAAGATCGAGCAGGTCGTCGAGCCGTACATCCGGCCCAAGGCGCTGCGCTACCTCGAAGAAGGGCGCGTCGTGATCTTCGCGGCCGGCACCGGCAACCCGTTCTTCACGACCGACACCGCCGCCGCGCTGCGCGGCGCCGAGATCGGCGCCGAGATCGTGCTCAAGGCGACGAAGGTCGACGGCGTCTACACCGACGATCCGATGAAGGACCCGACCGCCGAGCGCTACCAGCGGATCAGCTTCGACGAGGTGATCGTGCGCGACCTGAAGGTCATGGACGCGACCGCGTTCGCGCTGTGCCGCGACCAGCGGCTGCCGATCAAGGTGTTCTCGATCTTCAAGGAAGGCGCGCTGCAGCGCGTGATCAACGGTGAGGACGAGGGGACGCTGGTCCACGTCTGAACCGGCGGCGGCCGCGGTCGGTCGCCGCGAATCGAACTTAGCAGACAGGAGTCATGATGTCGGTCGCCGACGTGAAGAAGACTGCCGAACAGAAGATGGCCAAGTCCATCGAGGCGCTGAAGGTCGCGCTGTCGCGCATCCGCACCGGCCGCGCGCAGACGAATCTGCTCGATCACGTGCACGTCGAGTACTACGGCAACCCCGTTCCGATCAGCCAGGTCGCCAACGTCACGCTCGTCGATGCGCGAACGATCGGCGTCTCGCCGTGGGAAAAGAAGATGGCGCAGGCGATCGACAAGGCGATCCGCGAGTCCGATCTGGGCCTGAACCCGGTGTCGGTCGGCGAGTTGATCCGCATTCCTCTGCCGCCATTGTCCGAAGAGCGCCGCAAGGAGCTCGTCAAGGTCGTCAAGGGCGAGGGCGAGCAAGCCAAGGTCGCCGTGCGCAACCTGCGGCGCGAGGCCAACGACCAACTGAAGAAGCTGCTCAAGGACAAGGAGATCTCCGAGGACGACGAGCGCCGCGCGCAGGACGACGTGCAGAAGCTCACCGACCGGAACATCGTCGATGTCGACAAGCTGCTGGCCGCCAAGGAGCAGGAGATCATGACGGTCTGAGCGACGCTCGCCGCGCGTCCGGACGCCCGCTCGGGCGTCGGGCGGGCGGCGGCCGCCGGCGGTCACGATACCGATGAGCCAATACCAAAGCTCGACACAGGACGTGCCGGACCCCCAGGGTGTCCCGCGGCACATCGCGATCATCATGGACGGCAACGGCCGTTGGGCGACCAAGCGTCGGCTGCCGCGCGTGGCCGGTCATGCGAAGGGCGTCGATGCGGTGCGATCCACGGTCGAGACCTGCGCGCGCAAGGGCGTGCGGTTCCTGACGCTGTTCGCGTTCAGCTCCGAGAACTGGCGCCGCCCGGCCGACGAGGTGTCGGTGCTGATGCGCCTGTTCATCCGCGCCTTGCAGCGCGAGGTCTCGTCGCTGCACGTCAACGGCATCCGGCTGCGCGTGGTCGGCGACCTGTCGCCGTTCGAGCCGAAGCTGCGCGAGCTGATCGCGCAGGCCGAGCGGCGGACCGCCAACAACCCGGGCATGACGCTGACGATCGCCGCCAACTACGGCGGTCGCTGGGACATCCTGCAGGCGATGCGGGCGATGCTGCGCGAGCATCCCGAGCTGGCCGCGCAACCCGAGCGGATCGACGAAGCGCATTTCTCGCCGTACCTGGCGATGGCCTACGCGCCCGAGCCGGACCTGTTCATCCGCACCGGCGGCGAGCAGCGGATCAGCAATTTCCTGCTGTGGCAGCTCGCCTACACCGAATTGCACTTCACCGACACGTTCTGGCCCGATTTCGACGCCGATGCGATCGAAGCCGCGCTGATCTCGTACCGCCAGCGCGAACGGCGCTTCGGCCGCACGAGCGCGCAGCTCGTCGGCCAGGCCAAGGCCTGAACGCCGGCACGGCCCGACCATGCTGCGCATCCGCATCGCCACCGCCATCGTCCTGCTGGCGATCCTGCTGCCGGCGATCTTCCTCGGTTCGCCGCGGGTCTGGGCGATCGTCTCGCTGGTCTTCGTCGTGCTCGCCATCGGCGAATGGACGCGCCTGCTCGGCCAGCGGCGGACGATCGTCGTGGCCGGCGCGCTGATGGCCGTGGCCGGCGGCGCGTTCATCGCCTGGCGCTACGGCGGCTCGCATCCGGCCCCGTCGCTGTCGCTGGCCTGCATCGTGCTGACGGCGTTCTGGATCGTCAGCGGCGCGGCGAGGCTGGTCGCCGGCAACGCGCGCGGCGGCGGCTGGCCGCTGGCGACCGTGCTGCTGTTCGGCGCTTGGCTGGCGCTGGTCGAGTTGCGCGAGATCGGCGTCTGGGCGCTGCTGTCGTCGATGGCGATCGTCTGGATCGCCGACGTCGCCGCGTATTTCGCCGGACGCGCGTTCGGCCGGCGCAAGCTCGCGCCGTCGATCAGTCCCGGCAAGAGCTGGGAGGGCGCGATCGGCGGCGCGCTGTGCGTCGCCGCGTACGGCGTGATCGTCGCGCTGGCCGCGTCCGCGCAAGCCAAGGCACTGCCCTCGGTGCTGGCGGCGTGGTCCTGGCCGGGGATGCTGGTCGTGCTGGTCGGCCTGGCCGCGCTGTCGGTGGTCGGCGACCTGCACGAATCGCTGCTCAAGCGGCAGGCGGGCGCCAAGGACAGCAGCCAGTTGCTGCCCGGGCACGGCGGCGTGCTCGACCGGATCGATGCGCTGATTCCCGTCATGCCGGCGGCGCTGATGCTGTACCAACTCCTGGGAGCATGACGATATGCGCAGCATCACGATTCTCGGCGCGACCGGTTCGATCGGCGGCAGCACGCTGGACGTCGTCGCGCGGCATCCGGACCGGTTCCGCGTCCACGCGCTGAGCGCGCACCGGCGCATCGACGAGTTGGCGCGGCTGTGCGCCGCGCACCGTCCGCGCTTCGCGGTCGTGCCGGACGCCGAGGCCGGCGACGCGCTGCGCGCCAGCCTCGCGGCCGCCCGCTGCGAGACGGTCGTGCTGCACGGCGCCGCCGCGCTCGACGTGGTGGCGGCCGACCCCGAGGTCGACGTCGTGATGGCGGCGATCGTCGGCGCGGCCGGGCTCGCCCCGGCGATCGCGGCGGCGCGCGCCGGCAAGCGGATCCTGCTGGCCAACAAGGAGGCGCTGGTCTGCGCCGGCCCGCTGTTCCTGCGCGCGTGCCAGCAGGGCGGCGCCTCGGTGCTGCCGATCGACAGCGAGCACAACGCGGTGTTCCAGTGCCTGACGCCGATGCCGTCCGGCCAGGGGATGCCCGGCGTGCCCAAGGGCGTGTCGCGGATCCTGCTGACCGCGTCCGGCGGCCCGTTCCGCCAGCGCTCGCCGGCCGAGATGGCCGGCGTGACGCCGCAACAGGCGTGCGCGCATCCGAACTGGTCGATGGGACGCAAGATCTCGGTCGATTCGGCGACACTGATGAACAAGGGGCTCGAGTTGATCGAGGCCCATTTCCTGTTCGGCATCCCGGCCGAACGCCTGGACGTCGTTGTTCACCCGCAGAGCATCATTCATTCGCTGGTCGAATACGAAGATGGGTCGATGCTCGCGCAGCTCGGCAATCCGGACATGCGCGTGCCGATCGCGCACGCGCTGGGCTTTCCGGACCGGATCGCCAGCGGCGTCGAGCGGCTCGACCTGGCCCGGATCGCGCAACTGCAGTTCGAGGCGCCGGACCCGGTGCGCTTCCCGTGCCTGCGGCTGGCCTTCGATGCGCTCGGCGCCGGCGCCGCGGCTCCCTGCGTGCTCAATGCCGCCAACGAGGTCGCCGTCGACGCGTTCCTGCACGAGCGCCTGGCGTTCACGAACATCGCCACCGTCAACGATCTCGTGCTGCAGGCGCTGGGCGCCGAGCCGTCGCCGGCCGACATCGACGAGGTCTTCGCGCTCGACGAGCGGGCCCGCGCGCTCGCCCGTCGCCACCTGCTGAGGTACGCGGCATGACTCTGCTGTCGACGATCGTCTCGTTCCTCGTGGCGCTGACGGTCCTGATCTTCATCCACGAGCTCGGGCACTACCTGGTCGCGCGCTGGTGCGGCGTCAAGGTGCTGCGTTTCTCGATCGGTTTCGGCAAGACGGTGTTCGCCTGGCGCGTCGGGCCGGACCGGACCGAGTGGGCGATCAGCGCGATTCCGCTCGGCGGCTACGTGAAGATGCTCGACGAGCGCGAGACGACGACGCCGATCGATCCGCGCGATCTGCCGCGCGCGTTCACGCAGCAGTCGGTCGGCAAGCGGGCGGCGATCGTCGCGGCCGGGCCGTTGGCCAATTTCCTGCTGGCGATCGCGCTGTACTGGGTGGTCTACGTGATCGGCGTGCAGGAGCCGGTGCCGGTGATCGCGCCGCCGGCCGCCGAGTCGGTCGCCGCGCAGAGCGGTCTGCTCGGCGGCGATCGCCTGATGGCGGTCGACGGCAGGGTGGTCCGCTCATGGAACGAAGTGCGGCTGCGGATGCTCGACGGGGTCATCGAGCAGCGTCCGATCCGGTTCGACGTCGACCGGCACGGGCGGCCGACCTCGGTCGAGGTGCCGACGGCGTCGCTGCCCGCGGGCGAGGTCGAGAGGGACTTCCTGCAGACGATGGGGATCGACCTGGCGACCGGCAAGGTCAGCATCGCCAGCGTCGTGCCGGCCAGTCCGGCCGCGCACGCCGACCTGCAGGTCGGCGACCAGATCGTCGCCGTCGACGGCAAGCCGATCCGGCGCGCCGTCGAGCTGATCGATCTGATTCGTTCGAGCCCCGGGCGGCCGCTGGTGCTCGAAGTGTTGCGCGGCGACGCGGATCTGTCCGTGCCGCTGACGCCCGAGTCGCAGGCCTCGGACCGTCCGGACGAACAGGGCCGGACCGTCGGCCGCATCGGCGCGGGGCTGAACAACCAGGTGGCGACGCAGGTCGTCAGCTACGGCGTCGGCGAAGCGGTCGTGCGCAGCGTCGTGCAGACCTGGGACATGTCGGTTTTTTCGCTGCGGATGTTTGGCCGGATGCTGATCGGCGAGCTGTCGTGGCGCAACCTGAGCGGCCCGGTGACGATCGCCGACGTCGTCGGTCAGAGCGCCCGCATCGGCTGGTTCGCCTACGTGTCGACCATCGCGCTGATCAGCATCAGCCTCGGCGTCCTCAATCTGCTGCCGATTCCGGTGCTCGACGGAGGCCATTTGGTATATTACGGCCTCGAAGCGCTTAGGGGAAAACCGCTATCGGAGCGCTTCATGATCCTCACTCAAAAGGCTGGATTGGCGGCCATCGGCGCGCTGATGGTCCTGGCCTTGTTCAACGACATCACCCGCTTGATCGGATAGTAATGCCCGAATTGCGCACGAAGCGCCATCTTCGGCTGGCGCGGCGAGCGGCCAGCATCGCTGCACTGTTGTGGGCTCACGCCGCGGCAGCGTTCAGCCCCTTCACCGTCAAGGACATCCGCATCGAGGGTATCCAGCGCACCGAGCCCGGCACGGTGTTCAGCTACCTGCCGGTCAAGGTCGGCGACACGATGACGGACGACAAGGCCGCGCAGGCGATCAAAGCCCTGTTCGCGACCGGGTTCTTCAAGGACGTGCGCCTGGAGGTCGACGGCGACGTGCTGGTCGTCTATCTCGAAGAGCGTCCGGCGGTCGCCTCGGTCGACATCACCGGATCGAAGGAATTCGACAAGGACACGCTGAAGAACTCGCTGCGCGACCAGGGGCTCGGCGAATCGCGGATCTTCGACCGCTCGATCCTCGAGCGCGCCGAGCAGGAGATCAAGCGCCAGTACCTGTCGCGCGGCAAGTACGCGGCCAAGGTCACGTCGACGGTCACGCCGCTCGAGCGCAACCGTGTCGCGATCTCGATCGCGATCGAAGAAGGCGAGACCGCGCGCATCTCGTCGATCCGGATCATCGGCAACAAGGCGTTCAAGGAGTCCGAGCTGCTCGACCAGTTCAAGCTGACGACGCCGACCTGGATGACCTGGTACACGAAGAACGACCAGTACTCGCGCGAGAAGTTCTCGGGCGACCTCGAGACGCTGCGGTCGTTCTACCTGAACCGCGGCTATCTGGAGTTCTCCACCGATTCGACGCAGGTGTCGATCACCCCCGACAAGGAGGACGTCGAACTGACGCTGTCGGTCAACGAGGGGCGCCAGTACAAGGTCAGCGCGATCCGCTTCGGCGGCAACCTGCTGGGCCGCGAGCAGGAGTTCTCGTCGCTGATGCTGGTCAAGCCGGGCGACGTCTATTCGGGCGAGCAGATGTCCGAGTCGACCCGGCGGATCTCCGAACGGCTGGGCGAGCTCGGCTACGCGTTCGCCAACGTCAACGCCGTGCCCGAGATCAATCGCGAGCAGGGGCTCGCGTCGTTCACCGTTCTCGTCGATCCGGGCCGCCGCGTCTACGTTCGCCGCATCAACGTCGTCGGCAACTCGCGCACGCGCGACGAGGTCATCCGGCGCGAGATGCGCCAGTTCGAGGACTCGTGGTACGACGCCGAGCGGATCAAGCTGTCGCGCACGCGGATCGACCGGCTCGGCTACTTCAAGTCCGTGCAGATCGAGAACAGCCCGGTCGCCGACGCGCCCGATCAGGTCGACCTGAACGTCGTCATCGAAGAAAAGCCGACCGGCAACATCTCGCTCGGCGTCGGCGTGTCGTCGACCGAGAAACTGATCCTGTCGGCGGGCATCAACCAGACCAACTTCCTGGGCACCGGCAAGTCGCTGGCGCTGAACGTCAACACCAGCCGCCTGAATCGCCAGATCAACGTCTCGATCAGCGATCCTTATTACACGCCGGACGGCATCAGCCGCTCGTTCGATTTCTACCTGCGCAACTTCAACGCCTCGCAACTGAACCTCGGTAACTACAAGTACCGTTCGCTGGGCGCGACGATGCGCTTCGGCATTCCTTATACCGAGGTCGACCGGCTGTTCGCCGGCGTCGGCGTCGAGAACAACCGCGTCGAACTCGGCAGCGATCCGACGCCGCCGCAGCGCTACGTCGACTACGTCAACAAGTTCGGCGAGTCGGTCACGTCGCTGCTGGTATCGGGCGGCTGGACGCGCGACAGCCGGGACAGCGGCTTCATCCCGACGCAGGGGCGGCTGCAGACCTTCAACCTCGAGGCGACCGTGCCGACCGGCGAGCTGCGCTACTGGCGCGCCACCTACAATCACCAGTGGTTCAAGCCGCTGAACAAGGACGTGATCCTCGCGCTCAACGGCGACCTGGGCATCGGCCGGGCGTGGGGCGGACGCGATTACCCGCTGTTCAAGAACTTCTACGCGGGCGGCATCGGCACGGTGCGCGGTTATTACCCGTCGTCGCTCGGTCCTTATCGCGATCCGGTCGACAACGTCGCGCTCGGCGGCCAGACGCGCATCGTCGGCAGCGTCGAGTTGCAGATGCCGCTGCCCGGCACCGGCAACGACCGCAGCTTCCGCACGTTCGTGTTCGCCGACATGGGCCAGGTCTATCCGCTCGGGTCGATCGACTGGGGCGAGATGCGCTACGCGGCCGGGGTCGGCGTCAGTTGGCTGTCACCGTTCGGACCGATGAAGTTCAGTCTCGGCTTTCCGATCCGGCGCAAGCCCGAAGACCGGACCCAGCGCCTGCAGTTCCAGATCGGCACCGGTTTCTGAGCGCCGACGCCGCCCGCCGCGGGCGGCGCTTGTGCCAAAATGGCGGGTTCGATCCCTGGATCGAACGCCAATCGGCCTCGGTGACGAGGCCAACACGTCGAGGATGTATTGGGATGAACAGCTCGTTTGGCCGTCCGGCCCGCATGTGGTTTTCCGCCGTCGCCCTGGTTTCGGCGATGTTCGCCGCCAATGTTCACGCGCAGGCCGAGACGGCTCGGATCGGCGTCGTCAATGTCGATCGGATCCTGACCGACGCGGCGCCCGCCAAGGCGGCCTCCGCCAAGATCGAGGCCGAGTTCGCCAAGCGCGACAAGGACCTGCAGGACATGGGCGCGCGGCTGAAGACGCTCAGCGAGAAACTCGAGCGCGACAACGCGGTCATCAGCGATTCGGACCGCGGTCGCCGGCAGCGCGAGGTCGCCGACCTGGATCGCGACCTGCAGCGCCGCCAGCGCGAGATGCGCGAGGACCTGAACCAGCGCCGCAACGAAGAGCTCGCGCAGATCTTCGACAAGGTCCAGCGCGTGATCAAGCAGATCGCCGAGCAAGAAAAGCTCGACCTGGTGATTCGCGAGGCGGTGTTCGTCAATCCGCGGATCGACATCACCGACAAGGTCATCCGCGCGCTGGGCAACGGCGCGTCGACGGGCGCATCGTCCGCGGCGCCGGCCAGCGGCAGGTGATCGTCGCCGACGTCGGCGCGGCGCGCGCGCCGACCGACCGCACCGATTCGCAACGGAGCGAACGATGAGCGCCGAGCTGCCCGAGGCGATCACGCTGCAGGCGCTGGTACAACGGTTCGGCGGGCGTGTCGCCCGCGGTGACCCGCAACGCGTCGTGCGGCGGCTGGCCTCGCTGACGACGGCCGGCGCCGACGATCTCAGCTTCCTGACGTCGGCACCGTTCAAGGCGCAGGCCGAATCGACGCGCGCCGGCGCGGTCCTCGTCGGCGCCGCGCTGGCCGATGCGATTCCGCCCGATCCGGCGCTCGTCATCGTCGACGACGCGTATGCGTACTACGCGCACGTCGCGGGCTGGATCGCCGGCTGGCGCGAGACCCGCGAAAGCCCGCCCGCCGGTGTGCATCCGAGCGCCGTCGTCGCGCCGGACGCCGAGCTCGGCGAAGGCGTCGCGATCGGCCCGGGCTGCGTCGTCGAGGCCGAGGCCGTGATCGGCGCCGGCGTGCGGCTGGGGCCGGGCTGCTTCGTCGGCCGCGGCGCGCGCATCGGCGCGCGCTCGCGCCTGGTCGCGCAGGTCAGCCTGTACGCCGGCTGCGTGCTCGGCGAGGACGTGCTCGTGCACGCCAGCACCGTCATCGGTTCGGACGGCTTCGGCTTCGCGCCCGAGGCCGGCCAGTGGGTCAAGATCCCGCAACTGGGCCGCGTCGTCGTCGGCAAGCAGGTCGAGATCGGCTCCAATTGCGCGATCGATCGCGGCGCGCTCGACGACACGGTCATCGGCGACGGCTGCAAGCTCGACAACCTGATCCAGATCGGCCACAACGTGCGCATCGGCGAGCACTCGGTGCTGGCCGGCTGCACCGGCGTGTCGGGCAGCGCCGTCATCGGCAAGCGCTGCCGGCTCGGCGGCGGCGTCGGCATCGTCGGCCACCTGCAGATCTGCGACGACGTGACGATCACCGGCATGACGATGGTCACGCGATCGATCACCAGTCCCGGCACCTATTCGAGCAGCTTCCCGATGATGGAACATGCCGCGTGGGAGCGGGCGGCCGCCACGGTCCGCCAATTGCCGGAATTGCGTCAACGACTGAGAAAACTCGAAAAACTGTCAGGGAACCGCTGATGACCACGCTCGATATCCGGGCCATTCTCGAACACCTGCCGCACCGGTATCCGTTCCTGCTGGTCGACCGCGTGCTGGAGCTGGAAAAAGGCAAGCGGATCGTCGCGATCAAGAACGTCACGATCAACGAACCGTTCTTCCAGGGACACTTCCCGAACGTGCCGGTGATGCCCGGGGTGCTGATCATCGAGGCGATGGCCCAGGCCGCCGGCATCCTGTCGTTCCAGACCCAGGGCCAGGTGTCCGACGGCAGCGCGCTGTACTACTTCGTCGGCATCGACGGCGCGCGCTTCAAGCGCCCGGTCGGCCCGGGCGACCAGCTCCGGCTCGAGGCCGAGATCATCCGCTGCGCCCGCTCGATCTGGAAGTACAGCGCCCGCGCGCTGGTCGACGGCAAGCTCGCCGCCGAGGCCGAGCTGATGTGCACGCTGCGCGCGGTCGAGCCGGTCAGCCTGTCGCCCGCGGCGCCGGACGCCTGAGAACGCCGAACGCGGCAAGGGGGCTTTGATGACGATGATTCATCCGACGGCGGTCGTCGATCGATCCGCCGAACTGGCCGACGCCGTTCAGGTCGGCGCCTACGCGGTGATCGGCCCGAAGGTGCGGATCGGCGCGGGCACCGTCATCGGACCGCACGTCGTCGTCGAGGGGCCGACGACGATCGGGCGGGACAACCACATCTACCAGTTCGCGTCGATCGGCGCCGCCCCCCAGGACAAGAAGTATTCGGGCGAGGACACGTCGCTGGAGATCGGCGACCGCAACACGATTCGCGAGTTCTGCACGCTGAACCGCGGCACCGCGCAGGACGTCGGCGTTACGCGCGTGGGCGACGACAACTGGATCATGGCGTACGTGCACATCGCGCACGACTGCCAGGTCGGCAGCAACACGATCTTCGCGAACACGACGAACCTGGCCGGCCACGTCCACATCGGCGACTGGGTGATCCTGGGCGGCTGCTCGCAGATCCACCAGTTCTGCAAAATCGGTGCGCACGCGATGACCGGCGTCGGATCGGTCGTGCTGCATGACATTCCGCCGTTCGTCATGGTGTCGGGCAACACCGCCGCCGCGCACGGGATCAACGTCGAGGGCCTGCGCCGCCGCGGCTTCAGCGCCGAGTCGATCGGCGCGATCCGCCGCGCGTACAAGACGCTGTACCGCAGCGGCCTGACGCTCGAGCAGGCGCGCGCCGCGCTGGCCGGCGACGAGGCCGCGCTGGCCTCGGGCGGTCCGGCCGACGCGGCCTCGGCCGTGTCGCTGTTCGGCGGATTCCTCGCGCAGGTCACCCGCGGCATCGTCCGTTGACGATGCCGTCCGACGGCCTGAGCCTGGGCATGGTCGCCGGCGAGAAGTCCGGCGACCTGCTGGCCGGGGCCGTGCTGGCTGGTCTTCGCGAGCGCCGCCTGGTCGATGCGCGCGGCGTCGGCGGCCCGGCGATGCAGGCCCGGGGATTCGATGCGTGGTGGTCGATCGACGCATTGTCGGTGATGGGCTTCGTCGACGTGCTCAAAGCCTATCCGCGGCTGCTGCGCCTGCGTAACCGGCTGCGCGATCGCCTGATCGCCTGGCACCCGCGGCTGTTCGTCGGCGTCGACGCGCCCGATTTCAACTTCGGCCTGGAGATCGCGCTGCGCGAGCGCGGCGTGCGGGTCGCGCACTTCATCAGCCCGTCGATCTGGGCCTGGCGGCGCGAGCGCATCGACACGATCCGCAAGGCCGTCGACCACATGCTGCTGGTCTTCCCGTTCGAGGAGTCGATCTACCGCGAAGCCGGCATTCCGGCCACTTTCGTCGGCCACCCGCTGGCCGACGTCATCGACCTGGACGTCGACGCCGAGGCGGCGCGGCGGCGGCTGGCGCTGCCCGACGACCGGACGATCGTCGCCCTGCTGCCGGGCAGCCGCCAGTCCGAGATCGCGCACCTGGCCGAGCCGTTCATCGAGACCGCCGCCTGGCTCGCCCGGCGCCGGCCCGATCTGCACTTCGTGCTGCCGGCCGCCAACGAGACGATCTACCAGGCGCTGCGCCAGAAGCTCGCGGCGATGGCGCTGCCGTCATCGCTGTCGATGACGCTGATGCAGGGGCAGGCGCACGAGGCGATGGCCGCCTGCCAGGCGCTGCTGGTGGCCAGCGGCACCGCCACGCTCGAGGCCGCGCTGTTCAAGCGGCCGATGGTCATCGCCTACAAGCTGGCCTGGCTCAACTACCGGATCATGCGCGGCAAGGGCTACCTGCCGTGGATCGGGCTGCCGAACATCCTGTGCAACGAGTCGATCGTTCCCGAGTTCGTCCAGCAGGCGGCCACGCCCGAGGCGATGGGCACGGCGCTGCTCGAGCAGCTCGAATCGCCGGCGCAGCGCGCGCGGGTCGTCGAGCGCTTCGGCGAGCTGCACCTGAGCCTGCGCCGCGGCTGCGCGCAGCGCGCGGCCGAAGTTCTCGATGTGTTGGCCGGCACTGATACCGGTGCCGGGGGTTCGCGATGAACGCCGGATTCGCCGCCGATCGGCTCGTCTGCGGCGTCGACGAGGCCGGGCGCGGCCCGCTGGCCGGCCCCGTCTGCGCGGCCGCCGTCATCCTCGACCCGGCGCGGCCGATCGTCGGGCTGACCGACTCCAAGAAGCTGTCGCCGCTGCAGCGCGAGCGGCTGCAGCGACAGATCAAGGAGCAGGCGCTGAGCTGGTCGATCGCCTGGGCGCAGGTCGACGAGATCGATTCGCTGAACATCCTGCACGCGACGATGCTGGCGATGCGCCGCGCCGTCGACGCGCTGTCCGTGCGGCCGGCGCTGGCGCGCATCGACGGCAACCGCGCGCCGCCGGGGCTGTCGTGCGAAGCCCGGACGCTGGTCGGCGGTGACCTGCTCGATCCGGCGATCTCGGCGGCGTCGATCCTCGCCAAGACCGCCCGCGATGCGCTGATGCGCGAGCTGCACCAGCAGTGGCCGCAATTCCGCTTCGACGTGCACAAAGGCTATCCGACGGCGCTGCACCTGGCGCTGCTGGCCGAGCACGGACCATGCGAGATCCATCGCCGCAGCTTCGGACCCGTGCGGCGGCTGCTGATGCCGTGATGACCGGCGCGCCCAAGCGGATCGTCTCGCGCGACAACCGGGGCTGGCGCGAATGCGTCGCGCTGGCCGGCTCGGCGCGCGAACGCAGGCGCCAGCAACGGACGCTGCTCGAGGGCATCCATCTGTGCCAGGCCTGGCTGCAATGGCGGGGCGGCTTCGAGACGCTGATCGTCAGCGACGCGGCGCTCGACGATGCCGAGGTCGGCGCGCTGCTGCGCGCGCCGGCGACGCGGACCTGGCACGTGACCGATTCCTTGTTCGGCGAGCTGAGCCAGCTCGAACACGGCATCGGCGTCGCCGCGATCGTGCCGACGCCGGTCACCGACTGGCCGGCGCGCATCGACGACGACTGCGTGTATCTGGACCGGCTGCAGGATCCGGGCAACGTCGGCACGATCCTGCGCACCTGCGCGGCGGTCGGGATCGGCCGGGTCGCGCTCGCTCCCGGATCGGCCGCGTGCTGGTCGCCGAAGGTGTTGCGCGCCGGCATGGGCGCGCATTTCGCGCTGCGGATCCACGAGGGCGTGAGCTGGGCGGCGCTGCGCGCCGCCTGCGCGCTGACCGCGACGGCCACCGCGCTGCACGACGCGCGGCCGCTGTTCGCGACCGACCTGCGCGCGCCGCGCGTCTGGGTGTTCGGCAACGAGGGCGCCGGCGTCGATCCGGCGATCCTCGCCGACGGCGTGCAGCGGGTGGCGATCCCGCAGCAGCCGGGCATCGAGTCGCTGAACGTCTCGAGCGCCGCCGCCGTCTGCCTGTACGAGCAATGGCGCCAGCGGGGCGACCAGCGGCCGGACGGGTGAAGACTTGGCTACAGGTCGAGCACCTGCAGCACCGTCGTCGCGATCTCCTCGATCGACTTGGTCGTCGTGGACAGCCAGCGGATCCCCTCGCGGCGCATCATCGACTCGGCCTCGGCGACCTCGTAGCGGCAGTTCTCCAGCGACGCATAGCGGCTGTTCGGGCGGCGTTCGTTGCGCACCTCGGCCAGCCGGTCCGGCGCGATCGTCAGCCCGAACAGCTTGCTCTTGAAGCGCTGCAGCGCGTCGGGCAGCTTGCGGCGGTCGAAGTCTTCGGGGATCAGCGGATAGTTGGCCGCGCGGATCCCGTGCTGCATCGCCAGGTACAGGCTGGTCGGCGTCTTGCCGCAGCGCGACACGCCGACCAGGATCACCTGCGCCTGGCTCAGGTCGGCGTGCGACTGGCCGTCGTCGTGCGCGAGCGAGTAGTTGATCGCGGCGATCCGCTGGTTGTAGCGCTCGGTGTCGACCAGCGTGTGCGAGCGCCCCATGTTGTGCGTCGACGCCACGTCCAGCTCCTTCTCGAGCGGCTCGACGAACGACGCGAACAGGTCCAGGAACATCGCGTTGGCCTGGCGCACGACGCCGTTGATCTCGGTGTTGACCAGCGTGCTGAACACGATCGGCCGCACGCCGTCGCTGCGTCCCTGCTGCTCGATCCGGTACAGCGCCTCGTGCCCCTTTTGCAGCGTGTCGACGAAGGGCAGGCGGACCTGACGGAACTTGACGCGGTCGAACTGCGCGAGCAGCGACTGACCGAAGGTCTCCGCCGTGATGCCGGTGCCGTCCGACACGTAGAACACCGTGCGGTCGTGATGGCCGCCGGGCATCGCCGACAACACCGCGGCGGCATCGGCCAACCCCCGGCCCGGCAGCCCCGGCATGTCAGGAAGCGACGGCAGGCCGGTCTGAGAAAGGTCGGAGGCCGGCAGCATATCGGGGCTCAGCGGTGGAGGAGGCATGACGAAGGCATTGGCTCGGCGTGGGAGGGGTCCGGTGTTCCGGGTCGATTTCGTGAAATTATCGACGATTGGCCTCGAATCGGATACCGGGCAGGGCGTTCGGACAGGCCAAAAGCCGGCATGCGAAGTAAAATCCGCATGATCGTCGACAGCCTGTCGCCGAGCGCGCGGACCGACCCCGCCGCGGCCTCGACCCTCCTCCGAACATCGCGCCGATCATCGTCAACGTCATCCCGAATCCCGGTGTCCTGCAGCCAGCGTCCTTGCGCGGCCGACCGCCCCGAACCGAAGACGCTGCCTACAGCATATCGATTTCCAACCATGACAGGACTTTTCAGATGAACCAGTTCGCAGGACGACTCGTCGTCCCGTTCGAGGAATTGCGAATGACCGATGTCGATACGGTCGGCGGCAAGAATTCTTCGCTCGGGGAGATGATCAGCCAGCTCAGCGCCACCGGCGTGCGGGTACCCGGCGGCTTCGCGACCACGGCCGAGGCCTTCCGCGAGTTCCTCGCGCACAACAAGCTGACCGAGCGGATCGCCCAGCGCCTCGAGGGCCTGAACATCGAGGACGTCAAGGCGCTCGCCGAGTGCGGCGCGCAGATCCGCCAGTGGATCGTCGACGCCCCGCTGCCGCCCGCGCTCGAGAGCCAGATCCGCGAGCACTACGAGCGGCTCGTCGCCGAATCCGGCGCCGAGATCTCGGTCGCCGTGCGCTCGTCGGCCACGGCCGAGGACCTGCCCGACGCCTCGTTCGCCGGCCAGCAGGAGACCTACCTGAACGTTTCGGGCATCGACGCCGTGCTCGACCGCATCCGCCACGTGTTCGCATCGCTGTACAACGACCGGGCGATCTCGTACCGCGTGCACAAGGGCTTCGTGCACGCGGCCGTCGCGCTGTCGGCCGGCATCCAGCGGATGGTGCGCAGCGACCTCGGCGCGTCCGGCGTGATGTTCACGCTCGACACCGAGACCGGGTTCCCCGACGTCGTCTTCATCACCAGCTCGTACGGGCTGGGCGAGACCGTCGTGCAGGGCGCCGTCAACCCCGACGAGTTCTACGTCCACAAGCAGACGCTGGAGGCCGGCAAGTTCCCGATCATCCGCCGCCAGATGGGCAGCAAGCTGATCCGCATGGAGTTCAACGACGGCACCGGCCCGCAGTCGAACGCGGAAAGCTCGGTGGGCCACACCGTTCGCACCGTCGACACGCCGCCGGCGCAGCGCAACCGCTACTCGTTGACAGACGACGAGGTCGTCGAGCTGGCCCGCTACGCGCTGATCATCGAGAAGCACTACGGCCGCCCGATGGACATCGAATGGGGCAAGGACGGTCGCGACAACAAGATCTACATCCTGCAGGCGCGCCCCGAGACCGTGAAGTCGCAACAGGCCGGCGACCTGCGCCAGCAGCGCTTCAAGCTCAAGGGCACGTCCGACGTGCTGGCCAGCGGCCGGGCGATCGGCCAGAAGATCGGCGCCGGCCCGGTGCGCATCGTCGCGTCGGCCAACGAGATGGACAAGGTGCAGGCCGGCGACGTGCTGGTCACCGACATGACCGACCCGAACTGGGAGCCGGTGATGAAGCGCGCGTCGGCGATCGTCACCAACCGCGGCGGGCGCACCTGCCACGCGGCGATCATCGCCCGCGAGCTGGGCATCCCGGCCGTGGTCGGCTGCGGCGACGCGACCGAGCGGCTGAAGGAGGGTGCGTTCGTCACGGTCTCGTGCGCCGAGGGCGACACCGGCTTCATCTACGACGGCCTGATCGAAACCGAGATCACCGAGGTCGAGACCGGCAACATGCCGGCGGTGCCGGTCAAGGTCATGATGAACGTCGGCAACCCGCAGCTCGCATTCGACTTCGCGCAACTGCCGAACGACGGCGTCGGCCTGGCCCGCCTCGAGTTCATCATCAACAACAACATCGGCATCCACCCGAAGGCGATCCTCGACTACCCGAACGTCGACAACGACCTGAAGAAAGCCGTCGAGAGCATCGCCCGCGGCCATGCGACGCCGCGCGCGTTCTACGTCGAGCGCGTCGCCGAGGGCGTGGCGACGATCGCCGCCGCGTTCTGGCCGAAGACCGTCATCGTGCGCCTGTCGGACTTCAAGTCCAACGAGTACCGCAAGCTGATCGGCGGCTCGCGCTACGAGCCCGAGGAAGAAAACCCGATGCTGGGCTTTCGCGGCGCGTCGCGCTACATCGCGCCGAGCTTCCGCGAGTGCTTCGAGCTCGAGTGCGAAGCGATGCGTCGCGTGCGCAACGACATGGGCCTGACCAACGTCGAGCTGATGATCCCGTTCGTGCGCACGACGCGCGAGGCGGCCGCCGTCGTCGAGTTGCTGGCGCGCAACGGCCTGAAGCGCGGCGACAACGGCCTGCGTCTGATCATGATGTGCGAGCTGCCGTCCAACGCGATCCTGGCCGAGCAGTTCCTCGAGCATTTCGACGGCTTCTCGATCGGCTCGAACGACCTGACGCAGTTGACGCTGGGGCTGGACCGCGACTCGGGGCTGGTCGCCGAGGGCTTCGACGAGCGCGACCTGGCGGTGCGCGCGCTGCTGCAGCGCGCGATCCAGGCCTGCAACAAGGCTGGCAAATACGTCGGCATTTGCGGGCAGGGTCCGTCCGACCATCCGGATCTGGCCGAGTGGCTGATGGCGCAGGGCATCGCGTCGATCTCGCTGAACCCGGATACCGTCGTCGACACCTGGACGCGGCTGGCCTCGTTCAACCAGGACAAGGACAAGGCCGAGGCCGCCGCGGCGAGCTGATGCCGCCTGCCCGTCGTCCCGGCGACGACGGGCGGCGCAAGAAAAAAGGCCCTCCGAAGAGGGCCTTTTTCGTCGGGGCCGGACGAACCGTCCGGCGACCGGCTTACTTGGTGACCAGCATCATGTCGCGCCGGCCCGCCTTGTACGTGTAGAACGTCAGCGTGCCGTCCTTCATGTCGCCCTTGGCGTCGAACACGATCGAGCCGGTGACGCCGTCATAGTGGATCTTGGCCAGCTCGGGCAGGTACTTGGCCGGCTCGACCGAATTGGCCTTCTGCATCGCCGAGGCCATGACCATCACCGCGTCGTAGACGTAGGGCGCGTACAACTGCACGTCGACGCCGTTCTTCTCCTTGAACTTGGCGCGCCAGGCGGTCATCGCCGCTTCCTTGTCCGGGGTCACGCCGCCGGCCTCGGCGCAGACGACCTGGCCGTCGGCCATCGCGTCGCCGGCCAGCTTGGCCAGCGATTCGGTGCATACGCCGTCGCCGCCCATGAAGCGCACGTTCATCCCCAGTTGCTTGAGCTGGCGCAGCATCGGCCCGGCCACGGCGTCCATGCCGCCGTAGAACACCACGTCGGGCTTCTTGGCCTTCAGCGAGGTCAGGATCGCCGTGAAGTCCGTCGCCTTGTCGTTCGTGTACTCGCGGCCGACGACCTTGCCGCCGGCGGCCTTGACCGCCTTGGCGAACTCATCGGCGACGCCCTGCCCGTAGGCGGTGCGGTCGTCGATGACGGCGATCGACTTGGCTTTCATCTCGTTGACCGCGTAGCGGCCGAGCGAGCCGCCGAGCTGGCCGTCGTTGGCGACGACGCGGAACGCGGTCTTGAAGCCCTGCTGCGTGTACTTGGGATTGGTCGCCGACGGCGAGATCTGCGGGATGCCGGCCGTCGCGTAGATCTTGGACGCCGGAATCGTCGTGCCCGAGTTCAGGTGGCCGATGACGCCGTTGACGTTCGCGTCCACCAGCTTCTGCGCGGCCGCCGTACCCTGTTTCGGGTCGGCCGCGTCGTCTTCGGACAACAGATCGAACTTGATCTCCTGGCCGCCGATCTTCAGCTTCTTGGTGTTGAGCTCGTCGATCGCCATCCTCGCACCCAGCTCGTTGTCCTTGCCGAGGTGGGCGATGCCGCCGGTCAACGGCCCGACGTGGCCGATCTTGACGACGGTCTGCGCACCGGCCGTACCCGCCAGCGCGGTCAAGGCCGCGGCGACGACAACGCTGATCATCTTCCGTTCCATCAGGGGCTCCTGTATTCACTAACCGCACGATGCTAGCCTGAACTTTCGTGGCCAGCAATCGCCACGGCGCGACGAGGTGTTAGCATCGGAGCCGAATGTGCCGGGGTTCGCGCTGATCGATCACGAGGAGGAGCATTCGGATGCAAGCCCAATACTGGTGGTGGCTGATCGCCTTGTGCCTGGGCATCGCCGAGATGTTCACCGGGACGTTCTACCTGCTGGTGCTGGCGATCGGCTGCCTGGCCGGCGGACTGGCCGCGCTCGCCGTGGCCTCGGCGCCGGCGCAGATGGTCGTGGCCGCGATCGCCTCGTTGCTCGCCTGGGCGGCGCTCAGGAAGCTCATGCGCGAGCGGCGCGGCGCGCAGGCGTCCGCGCAGGCCAACCGCGACGTGCTGCTCGACATCGGCGAGCGTGTGCGCGTCGATAGCTGGGACGAGCACGGTCGCGGCTTCGCGCACTATCGCGGGGCGCGCTGGCAGGTCGAGCTCGAACGCCAGGACGGGCAGGGCTGGGCGAGCGAACCCGCGCGGCCGGGCGACTACCAGATCCGCCGGCTGGCGGGCAACACGCTGGTGGTCGCGCCCTTACCCTGACACGCCGGGCGGCGCGCCGCTCCGGCTCCCGGGCCAGGCTCTCGCCGCCCATCCTCCCAAGGAGTCGTGATGCTTAGTGAAAGCCTCGTCATCGGCCTGATCCTGCTGGCGCTGGCCGCCGTGTTCGTGCTGCGCTCGATCAAGGTCGTCCCGCAGCAGCACGCGTGGATCTGCGAACGCCTGGGCAAGTACGATCGCACGCTGGCGCCGGGGCTGAACCTGCTGGTGCCGTTCATCGACCGGGTCGCGTACAAGCACTCGCTCAAGGAAATCCCGATGGACGTGCCGAGCCAGGTCTGCATCACGCGCGACAACACGCAGTTGACGGTCGACGGCGTGCTGTACTTCCAGGTCACCGATCCGATGCGCGCCTCTTATGGGGCGAGCAACTATGTGATCGCGATCACGCAGCTCGCGCAGACCACGCTGCGTTCGGTCATCGGCAAGCTCGAGCTGGACCGCACGTTCGAGGAGCGCGACGTCATCAACAGCAGCGTCGTCGCCGCGCTGGACGAGGCCGCGATGAACTGGGGCGTCAAGGTGCTGCGCTACGAGATCAAGGACCTGACGCCGCCGCAGGAGATCCTGCGCGCGATGCAGGCGCAGATCACCGCCGAGCGCGAGAAGCGGGCGCTGATCGCCGCCTCCGAGGGCCGCAAGCAGGAGCAGATCAACATCGCCAGCGGCGAGCGCGAGGCGCAGATCCAGCGCTCCGAGGGCGAACGCCAGGCCGAGGTCAATCGCGCGCTGGGCGAGGCGGCCGCGATCGCCGCCGTCGCCGACGCCACGGCCCAGGCGATCGAGCGGGTCGGCGCGTCGGTGCGACAGCCCGGCGGCCTGGAGGCGGTCAACCTGCGCGTGGCCGAATCCTACATCGGCGCGTTCGGCGGCCTGGCCAAGGCCTCGACGACGATGATCGTGCCGTCGAACCTCAGCGACATGTCGTCGCTGGTGGCCACCGCGATGAAGGTGATCGGGCAGACCGGCGATCAGGCCGGCGCCGGCGCGGCGGGCGGGGCCGGCGCGCGCCGGCCGGGGCTCAGCGACCGATCTCCTTGAAGCCGCGCTGCTTCTCGCGCACCCATTCGCGCTCGCGTTCGGACGCGCGCTTGTCGTATTGCTTCTTGCCCTTGGCCAGCCCGATCGCGACCTTGACCCGTCCGCGCGTGAAGTGCAGGTCCAGCGGCACCAGCGTGTAGCCGGCGCGCTCGACCTTGCCGATCAGCCGCGAGATCTCCGCGCCCTTCATCAGCAGCTTGCGCGTGCGCACCGGATCGGGCTTGACATGGGTCGAGGCCGACGGCAGCGGCGAGATATGCGAACCGAGCAGGTACAGCGCGGCGTCGCGGATCACGACGTACGCCTCCTTCAGGTTCGAGCGTCCGGCGCGGATCGCCTTCACTTCCCACCCCTCGAGGACGATCCCGGCTTCGAATCGCTCCTCGATGAAATAGTCGTGCAAGGCTTTCTTGTTCTGTACGATGCTCATGGTTGGCCGGCTTCAATGCGCGCCGATTCTATCAGTCGCCATGCCCACGGTTCACAAGACAGTCCTGCTGCCCTATAGCGCGCAACAGATGTTCGACCTCGTTCATGACATCGAGGCCTATCCGCAGTTCCTGCCGTGGTGCGGCGGGGCCAGCGTGCTGGCGCGCGAGGCGACGGCGATCACCGCGCAGGTCAAGATCGACTACCACGGCATCCGCCAGGCGTTCACCACGCGCAACCAGTTCCACGAGCCGCAGCAGATCCGGATGGCGCTCGTCGATGGCCCGTTCAGCCGGCTCGACGGCCTGTGGCGGTTCTCCGCGCTGCGGGCCGACGCGTGCAAGGTCGAGTTCTCGCTCGACTACGCGTTCGGTGGCGGGCTGCTCGGCAAGGCGTTGACGCCGGTGTTCGGCCACATCGCCAAGACGATGGTCGACGCGTTCGTCAAGCGCGCCGAATCCGTCTATACGGGTTGAGGGGCCCAGGCCGGCGATGGACCCGACGACCGGCGTGGCGATCGACGTCGCCTGGCTGCACGACGGGCGATGCGAGGAGATCACGCTCGTCTATCCGCCGGATCGCGCGCCGCGCACGTTCGCCGAGCTGCTGGCCGACGCGCGCCTGCGCGAACGGGTGCCGGCCGCGTTGCTGGATGGCCGATTCGGACTGGCCGCGCATGGCCGGCGCCGCCGGCCCGAGGATCCGGTCGGGCCCGGCGACCGCGTCGAGATCGTTCCGCCGCTGCCGGCCGATCCGATGCACAGCCGCCGTCAACGCGTCGAGGCGCGCCGCCGTTCGCAGCGGCGCGATCGCTGGCACACGGTCTGACATAGGGCCTGACGCACGCACGGCCTGACACACGGCCTGGCCGCCGCGGACCGGGTTCAGCCCGCGCACAACTCCGACAGGTTCTTGCGCACTTCGGTCGTCCGGCGGTCGCGCGTCTCGTCGGACATGTATTCGCGCTCGCCGTTCGGCAGGATCGTCGCGATCCGCATGCCGCTCTCGAGCGTGCGCTGCTCGGCGCGCAGGTGCTCGCAGGCGATCGCCGTGCGGGCCGCGCGTTCGGTCGTTTCCTTCTCCTTGCGGGCGGCTTCCTCGGCGCGGCGTCGCTCCTCCATCTGCCGATCGGCGTCGCGCGCCGCGTCGGGCGCCGGCGCCGAGACCGGCCGCGGGGCCGGGGCGGCCATCGGCTGCGCCCGGATGATCTGCGAAGGCTTGATGCTCGGCGGCGGCGGCTTGTCCGAATAGACCATCTGGCCTTCGTCATCGCGCCACTGGTACTGGGCCGACGCGGGCGCCATCAGCGCGATCATCACCGACAACGCCATGCCGGCGGCCAGCGGCCAGCGGACGGACGAACTGCTCGACTTCATAGAAGGGCTCCGTGCCCGGCGGAGGCCGGGACCATCCGGTACGGGCCGCTCGCGGCGCGGCCGACGACCGACTCGAGTCCCCATTATCGGGACGGCCCGCCGGCATGAACGGCCGTGATGGACGAGCGGTCCTCGCCATCGACCGGGCGGCGGCGCCCCGGGCGCGTCTTTGCTAAAATCCGATCTTTGGGGATTTCGAATCCTATGCGACTGGCCAAGCAAGCCTTGACGTTCGACGACGTCCTGCTGATTCCCGCCCACTCCGACATCCTCCCCCGCGACACCTCCCTGAAGACCCGCCTGAGCCGGCGGATCGCGCTCAACATCCCGTTGCTGTCGGCCGCGATGGACACCGTGACCGAATCGCGACTGGCGATCGCGATGGCGCAAGAGGGCGGCATCGGCATCATCCACAAGAACCTGTCGCCCAAGGCGCAGGCCGCCGAGGTCCTCAAGGTCAAGCGCTTCGAATCCGGCGTGCTGTCCGACCCGATCACGATCACGCCCGACATGACGGTGCGCGAGGTGATCGCGCTCAGCCGCCAGCACCGGATCTCCGGCCTGCCGGTCGTCGAAGGTAACAAGGCGGTCGGCATCGTCACCAACCGCGACCTGCGCTTCGAAGAGCGGCTGGACGCGCCGGTGCGCCATATCATGACCCCGCGCGAGCGGCTCGTCACAGTCCGCGAAGGCGCGACCCCGGACGAGGCGCAGGCGCTGATGCACCAGCACCGGATCGAGCGCGTGCTGGTCGTCAACGACGCGTTCGAGCTCAAGGGGCTGATGACCGTCAAGGACATCCTGAAGGCCACCGAGCACCCGAACGCGGCCAAGGACGGCAAGGGCAAGCTGCGCGTCGGCGCCGCCGTCGGCGTCGGCGACGATGCCGACGAGCGGATCGAGGCGCTGGTGCGCGTCGGTGTCGACGTGCTGATCGTCGACACCGCGCACGGCCATTCGCGCGGCGTCATCGACCGCGTGCGCGCGATCAAGCGCCAGCATGGCGACGTCGAGGTCATCGGCGGCAACATCGCCACGGCCAGCGCGGCCCGGGCGCTGCTCGAGGCCGGCGTCGACGCCGTCAAGGTCGGCATCGGGCCGGGCTCGATCTGCACGACGCGGATCGTCGCCGGCGTCGGCGTCCCGCAGATCACCGCGATCAGCGACGTCGCGGCCGCGCTCGAAGGCACCGGCGTGCCGCTGATCGCCGATGGCGGCATCCGTTTTTCCGGCGACATCGCCAAAGCGATCGCCGCCGGCGCCTCGACCGTGATGATGGGCTCGCTGCTGGCCGGGACCGAAGAGGCGCCCGGCGAGGTCATCCTGTACCAGGGCCGCTCGTACAAGAGCTATCGCGGCATGGGCTCGCTCGGCGCGATGCAGGACGGCGCCGCCGACCGTTATTTCCAGGACCCCGAGTCCAACGCCGACAAGCTCGTGCCCGAAGGCATCGAAGGGCGGGTGCCGTACAAGGGTTCGGTCGTCAGCATCCTGTACCAGATGTGCGGCGGCCTGCGCGCCAGCATGGGGTACTGCGGCTGCGCCGACATCGAGACGATGCGCTCCAAGGCCGAGTTCGTCCAGATCACGGCCGCCGGCATTCGCGAATCGCACGTGCACGACGTGCAGATCGTCAAGGAAGCGCCGAACTACCGCGTCGAGTGACGGACGACTTCGTCGTCGCGTCCGCTCGCGCCCGAGCCCCCAGCCATGCACGAAAAGATCCTCATCGTCGATTTCGGTTCCCAGGTCACGCAACTGATCGCGCGCCGCGTCCGCGAGCTCGCCGTCTACAGCGAGATCCATCCTTATGACAACTGCGAGGACACGCTAGCGGCCTGGCTGGCCGACGGATCGCTGAAGGGCATCATCCTGTCGGGCAGCCACCTGTCGGTCAACGACGACGTCGGCGCGCGCGCGCCGCAGCGCGCCTTCGAGGCCGGCGTACCGGTGCTCGGCATCTGCTACGGCATGCAGATGATGGCCGCGCAGCTCGGCGGCCAGGTCCAGGCCAGCGCGCAGCGCGAGTTCGGCTACGCGCAGATCCGCGCGCGCGGGCATACGCGGCTGTTCGACGGCATCGAAGACACGCGCAACGACGAAGGGCACGGACTGCTCGACGTCTGGATGAGCCACGGCGACAAGGTCACCGAGCTGCCGCCCGGCTTCAAGCTGATGGCGTCCACGCTGAGCTGCCCGATCGCCGGCATGGCCGACGAAACGCGGCGGTTCTATGGCGTGCAGTTCCATCCCGAGGTCACGCACACGCGGCAGGGCAAGGCGATCCTCGGCCGCTTCGTGCTCGAGATCTGCGGCGCGCGCAACGACTGGACGATGCCCGGCTTCGTCGACGAAGCCGTCGCCCGGATCCGCGAACAGGTCGGCGGGGACCGGGTCATTCTCGGCCTGTCCGGCGGTGTCGACTCATCGGTAGCCGCCGCGCTGATCCACAAGGCGATCGGCGACCAGCTCACCTGCGTGTTCGTCGATCATGGCTTGCTGCGGCTGAACGAGGCCGAGCAGGTCATGCAGACCTTCGCCGAGAACCTCGGCGTCCAGGTCGTCCACATCGACGCCGCCGACGACTTCCTCGGCAAGCTGGCTGGCGTCACCGACCCCGAGGCCAAGCGCAAGATCATCGGCCGCGAGTTCGTCGAGGTGTTCCAGCGCGAATCGGCCCGCATCACCGACGCCCGCTGGCTCGGGCAGGGCACGATCTACCCGGACGTCATCGAATCGGCCGGCGCCAAGAGCGGCAAGGCGCACGCGATCAAGTCGCATCACAACGTCGGCGGCTTGCCGGACACGTTGCACCTGAAGCTGCTGGAGCCGTTGCGTGACCTGTTCAAGGACGAGGTGCGCGAGCTGGGTCTGACACTGGGCCTGCCGCGCGAGATGGTTTATCGCCATCCGTTCCCCGGGCCCGGCTTAGGGGTAAGGATCCTCGGTGAGGTCAAGGCCGAGTATGCCGACCTGCTGCGCCGAGCGGACGCGATCTTCATCGAAGAGCTGCGCGACACCGTCGATGCCG
This sequence comes from Burkholderiaceae bacterium, assembly GCA_047605425.1. GTDB lineage: Bacteria > Pseudomonadota > Gammaproteobacteria > Burkholderiales > Burkholderiaceae_E > JAKPAM01. The sequence goes on from JASGFT010000025.1 coordinate 26,145, forward strand.
ACGGACTGTCGTGGTACGACAAGACCTCGCAGGCGTTCGCCGTCTTTCTGCCGGTGCGCTCGGTGGGCGTGATGGGTGATGGCCGCACTTATGAATGGGTCGTCGCGCTGCGCGCCGTGCAGACGCAGGACTTCATGACCGCGCACTGGGCGCATCTGCCGCACGAGCTGCTGGGGCGGGTGTCGAACCGGATCATCAACGAGGTTCGAGGGTTGAATCGCGTTGTTTATGATGTTTCGGGGAAGCCGCCGGCGACGATTGAGTGGGAGTGAATTTACGTCCTTCGAGGACTATCGCCAGCTATCGAAAAACTGACGTAACGTGTTGATTTAGAAAGAAATACGTCGCGGCAGCTATCGGTGGCTATCGCCGGCCAGCAGAAAAAGTTGGCGGTAGAGCTGACGGTAAAAATCGAGGCCGGATTAAGACACTCTCGTTCACTATTCAGACTTTTACCGTCTTTGACGGTAAAAGCCTCCTCTGGAAAGCTTATTTCATGCGGCTTTCCGGGCATCAGCGGGTCTCCTGGTTCCTGACGGTAAAAGCCGTCAAAAAAGCAGGAGAAAACCTCGATGCTGACCGACACTGCGCTGCGCAACCTGAAGCCTAAGTCCTTGACTTATAAGGTTTCTGACCGGGATGGGATGTACGTGACGGTATCGCCCGCAAATACCGTCACCTTCCGCTACGACTACCGCATCAACGGCCGCCGCGAGACCTTGACCATCGGCCGCTATGGGCCAGGTGGCATTTCGCTGGCGATGGCGCGAGAACTGCTCTTGGAGGCGCGCAAGACCGTTCTCCAGGGCATATCGCCCGCGCTGGAAAAGCAACGCGACAAGCGCCGGGTTCGCGCCATCAAGACCTTCGGCGCAGCGATGGAGACCTACCTCACCCATACGAAATGGGCCGACAGCACCCGCGCGGTGCGCAAGCACATCATCGACCGGGACATCCTGCCGGTCTTCCAGAACCGCCTGCTGACCGAAATCCAGGCCGAAGACCTCCGGATCTTGTGCAACAAGGTCAAGGAGCGCGGGGCGCCGGCTACCGCGGTTCAGATCCGGGACATCGTGAAGCAGGTCTACGTCTACGCGATCGCCCACGGTGAGAAGGTGACCAACCCCGCCGACAGTGTGGGGCCGTCCTCGATCGCCACCTTCGTGCCGAAGGATCGCGCCCTGTCGCCGCTGGAAATCCGGCTGATGGTGCAGCAGTTGGAGACGGTGGCGACCTATCCGACCATCAAGCTGGCGTTGCGGCTGATCCTGCTGACGCTGGTGCGCAAGAGCGAGCTGATCCACGCCACCTGGGATGAGGTCGATTTCGAGAGCAAGACCTGGACGATCCCGAAGCAGCGGATGAAGGGACGCAACCCGCACGTGGTCTATCTGTCGCGCCAGGCGCTCGACATCTTCGTGACGCTGCACGCCTGCGCGGCCGGCTCAAGGTTCGTTTTTCCCTCTCGTTACGACGCCGAGCGGTTCATGTCCAATGCGACCTTGAATCGGGTCACGCAACTCATCGCGGAGGCGGCAAAGACCAAGGGGCTGCCGCTGCAACCGTTCACCGTCCACGACCTGCGCCGTACCGGCTCGACGCTGTTGAACGAAATCGGCTTCAACCGCGACTGGATCGAGAAGTGCCTGGCGCACGAGGACGGCCGTTCCTCGCGCTCGGTCTACAACAAGGCTGAGTACGCCGAGCAGCGGCGTCACATGCTGCAAGAGTGGGCCAACCTCGTCGATGCTTGGGGTAGCGGGCAGACCTACGTGCCAACGCTGTTGCCCAAGAGCGTGGTCGTGCCGGCGTTGAGCGCGGTAGCCTAAAACGGCGGCAAGGTTGTCACTTGACAACCTTGCCGATCATCCTCATACTGGAGACCGCTGATGGCTCGTTCCCCTCATCCGAAAAAAGAGGTCGAGGAAGCTCTCAGGCACGCCGAAGGGCAGGGCTGGCGCGTCGAAGTCGGCGGCAGCCACGCCTGGGGGCGGATTTATTGCCCGTACAACGACGAGGAATGCCGCTGCGGCGAGTTCTGCATCACCAGCGTATGGAGCACGCCGAAGAACCCCGGCAACCACGCACGCGCCTTGCGGCGCGTCGTGGACAACTGCACCACGCACCGCAAGCAGCGCGAGGCTGACGGCGATGCCAAGGAGTAGCGCGATGGAATACACGTTCACCCTGAAGTACCAGCTCGCCGACGACGACCGCGACGCGGATGCGCTGGTCGAGCGCCTGGGCGAAGCCGGCTGCGACGATGCCTTGGTCGGTATCGGGCAGCCGGGGCGCTTGGCGCTGGAGTTCACCCGCGAAGCGGCCGATGCGGAGGAAGCGGTGCGCAGCGCGCTCGCCGACGTGCGCTGCGCCGTGCCATCGGCCCGGTTGATCGAGGTGGCGCCCGATCTGGTCGGGCTGACCGACGTGGCCGAGATTGTCGGCGTGTCGCGGCAGAACATGCGCAAGCTGATGCTGGCCCATCCGGGCAGCTTCCCGGCGCCGGTGCATGAGGGCAGCGCCTCGATCTGGCACTTGGCGGACGTGCTGACCTGGTTGCAGGCCAAGGGCAGCTACGCGCTGGCCAAGGATGTTCTGGAGGTGGCGCGGGTGGCCTTGCAGGTCAACGTGGCGAAGGAAGGGCGGCGGCTGCCGCGCTCGGCGTCAAAGGAGCTGGAAGCCTTGGTAGGTTGAAGGCCGTTGTCCGGCCTCATGCCTCGCTCGAACCCGCCCGGACAGGGCGGGTTTTTCGTTGGTGGACATCCGGCCTGGCGGTGTGGCCGCGAGGTGCCTGCTTTCGTTCTTCGACCCATGCCTCCACTTCGGCCAAGTCCCACACCACGCAGCGCGGCGTCAGGTTGAACCTGCGCGGGAACTCGCCGCGGCGCTCCATTTCGTAGATCGTCGTTTCGGCCAAGGGGACGATCTGCCGCAGTTCATGGCGACGGATGGTGCGGCGGAAGGGAAGGGGACTGCGCTTCGGGAACTGGGGCAGCGCCTCGTAGGCTTCCGTGCCTGGTAAGGGAAGTGACTGGCCGGTGTTGGCACCGGCTGCGTTGGATGCTTGCGGTAGCTGTTCCACCTCGTACTCCATGAACTTGCTGCATGGAGACATGGTGCGGTTCAGTACCTATCGGGACAACTTGCTGTGGCGTAGGACAGCGAACTCGAACTCTCAAGAAGTGGTAGGTGTGGGCTCAATGGAACAGCCGCCCTCATCTGCCTACAACTGTGCGCTGCTGGCTCTTTCAACCTTGACCCATGCTGCATAGCAATATACCATGGCTATATACTTTCTAACTCAAGGAGTGGCGGGATGTCTATCGGCACTGTCTTTATCAATAACCGCACACAGGCTGTCCGACTTCCGGTGGACGTGCGCTTGCCAGAAGGCGTACACAAGGTGGAAGTGCGTGTCAGGGGGCATGAACGCATCATCGCTCCAGTTGGCCAGACTTGGGACAGCTTCTTCTTGGGAGGTCCCACCGTCAGCGACGACTTCATGCCTGAACGCGCCAGCCAGCACCAGCCTGAGCGAGAGGCGTTCTGATGCTGCGCTATCTGCTGGACACCAACATCGTCATCTATGTCTTGAAGCGGCGTCCTATCGAGGTGCTCTCTTCCTTCAATGCCAATGCCAGCCGAATGGCAATCTCTTCGATCACCTTGGCTGAGCTTCTGCATGGTGCTGAGAAAAGCAGCCATGTCAGTAGCAATTTGTCAGCGATCGAGGACTTTTGTAGTCGCCTAGAGGTACTGCCCTACGGCGCCAAAGCTGCCCAGCACTATGGGGCCATCCGTGCTGCCCTGGAAAAATTGGGCCAACCCATCGGGGTGAACGATCTGCACATCGCGGGCCATGCACGTAGTGAAGGTCTCGTGCTGGTAACTAACAACATCTCGGAATTCATGCGCGTACCAGCGCTTGAAGTAGAAAACTGGGTTAGTGCTAGCCAGTAGTCATATTAGCCATAAGCAGCACCATCGAATAATTACCCATTCACACCATGAAAAAAGAAGAACACTTGACTGCTACGGTGCATAGCGTCCCTTCGCTATGCACATCAGCCGATGTTCAGATAAAAGACGGTGGCGAGCAGCCTATCAGGCAGGGTAAGGCCCGGCCAGTTCGAGCGGACCATGGTGAAGTTGCCACTCCATATCCGATCGACACCTCTCAGGTTCTTGAGGCAATGATGGTGCGGTACGCGAAGAGCAAGCGAGCCCAGAACGTGTCATTTCGGAAGCTCGTGAGTTGGCTTAAAGTCGGAGAACGTGCCACACATTACCTGCATCCTTATCCTGCAAAATTGCTACCTCAAATCGCGCATTTCTTCTTGGCTGCGGAAAATCTTACTAAGCAAGGAGACGCGGTCCTAGATCCATTTGGTGGCTCCGGCACCGTCGCGTTAGAAGCGATGTTGGCGGGAAGGCGCGGTTTATATGCTGATGTGAATCCGCTTGCCCAATTGATCGCGCGCGTAAAGACGACTCCGATCAGTTCTGAGAAGCTACGTGAGGCTCAGATGCGGATGCGGCAACGCTACTCGACGACTTCTGAGTGTGACATAAAAAAACCCGATGTTGTGAATCTGGAGTATTGGTATTCGTCTCTTGTGATCACATCGTTGTCGTGCATAAGAAATGCCATCGAAGCGGAAAAGGTGAGGGAGATCAGAGAGTTTATGCTTGTGGCATTTTCAGCCACATGCAGAAAAGTTAGTCGCGCTGACCCACGTCTTTCGGTGCCAGTGCGGAAGAAGGATGGACTTGATGCGATCGCAACGGAAGATCAAGTTTTCGAGATATTCGAAGAGCAATGCCAGACCAACATTCGCCGCATGGAAGCACTACGCCGATGGACTAATGGCGAACAACCGATCGAAGTCGCAAAGTTCGTGGGTAATGACGCAAGATCGCTTAAACAGCCAGCGAATGACACAGAATGCGGCTCTGTCAAACTTCGCAAGAACAGTGTTGCGCTGATAGTGACCTCGCCGCCATACGCTGGTGCCCAAAAATATATCCGCGCATCAAGCCTAAATCTCGGATGGCTGGGGCTCGCGGGAGCGGATGGCCTGAAGCCGCTTGAAAATGCTTCCATAGGTCGCGAGCATCTACCCAAGATTTCATACTCGAAACTAACTTTGACTGGGGTTGAACAGGCTGACCGATTGATAAGGCGTATTCACGATATTAATCCTCTTCGTGCCGCCATCGTATCCACCTATATGAATGAGATGAAAGAGGCGCTCAAAGAAATGGCCCGTGTCCTCAGACCAGGTGGCCATCTCATTCTCGTGATTGGCAACAATGAAGTATGTGGCTTTCCATTCAAGTCTGCTGATTATCTGACGACCGTTTGTGAGCAGTATGGACTCAAGACCAAACTCAGATTGATTGACGAGATAAAATCAAGAGGGCTTATGACGAAGCGCAACAAAACTGCGAGCGTGATAACGCGAGAGTGGGTCTTGCTGTTTCATAAGCCTATGGAAGATCGATAAAGTTGAGATTATAGGTTGCAAATGGATGAAACATACGAAAGGCTGATAAAAAGGATCATGGTCCTAAACGATCGTGTCTGGGAAGGGCGTGTGCCTCGCGCTAAAATAGAACAATGGCTTGAGAACTTTACCGGGCGCCTAGCTGATGTAGATGTTGAGCGTCTTCACGCGTTGTTCTGGCTATCCCAGTTTATGTATTTTGGGAGCAGGGAAATACGCGTACTTTTACGGTCGCTTTATCGTGACTTGTATCTTTGCCCAATGATTCAAGAAGTACGCAGCAGTCTGCCTCCTGATGCCGACCTTGAGGTGCTTCGCGTTGCTGTGAATCAGGAGATAGCTAGTACGAGGTTTTTCGGAGTCGGGAATCCATCGGAGAGCGGAGTCCATTTGCTCTATTATTTCCGGCAAGAAAATCGACTAAGCAAGAGCAACTTCATGGACGCAGTTCAGATTTTTACTCGTAGCACTGGTGATGATGGCAAAGATAGGCGCGAGCTTAGGAAGCCAGATGTCACTCGCTATGTTTTTCTTGATGATATTTGTGGTTCTGGGCAAACGGCGATCGACTATTCGGCTGAAGTCATTGCGGACCTTGTCAGCTTGAATCCGGATGCATCCGTTGCTTACTACAGCATGTTTGCGACGGTCGAGGGCTTGAAGAGCGTTAGAAGCAAAACGTTGTTTGGTGAGCGATGCGGGGCCGTCTATGAATTGGATGAGAGTTATCGATGCGTTTCACCAGCGTCCAGGTATTTTACAACCAAGGAATATCCGCGCATCGACCCCAACCTAGCATGCAGAATCGCAAAGGAGTACGGCGAATTTATCGGTTTTGCGACCCAGGATGCGTGTGGCTACAGTGATAGCCAAATGCTAATGGGTTTTCACCACAATACGCCGGATAATACATTGCCCATCATATGGGCCGATGACACCGTTCATGGCGGGAACAAATGGTTTCCCGTTTTCAAACGCTATCCGAAATTTCTTGGGGTGGACGAATGAGAAGCACGCAACGCCAAGAGAATCCGTTCGATTTGGTGAAGGCAAGCGATTTTTCGGATGAACAGATCAGCCAATACTGGGTGGACCTTGCAGACGGCGAGGCGAGACTGTTCAACCTGTTCAAGCCGACCCTTACTATGCCGATGTTATTGTTAGGTGGAAAAGGGAGCGGGAAAACGCATCTGATGCGCTACTACTCGTCAACCGTTAGAAAGATTGCTTTCAGCGGGGACTTGCTGAGCGCTGCGCGCACCGATCAGTATCTTGGTATCTACGTACGCGCAGACGGCCTCAATGTGGGGAGGTTCAGCGGAAAGGGAGTCGACGAAGGTACTTGGTCCGCGGTGTTTAGCTACTATTTTGAACTCTGGTTAGCAACACATTTCATCAAGTGCATTCAAGATTGCGATCCAACACAGTTTGAAGGGTTCAACGAACATCAGTTCGCATCGGACATCTGCGAACTTTTCAATAGGGCGCCAGAGAATCAGCCCGCATCGATGAAAGAGTGTGTAGATTATCTGGCTTCATTGAGAAAGCAAATCGATCATGTCGTGAGTAATATCGCTACGGGTCGCCGAACGATCGACGAAATCGATATTTGCGTATCCCCGGGTGAGTTGGTATTTGGTATTCCCGAATTACTAAACCGACATACTTCGACGCTAGGTGGTGTCTTGTTTATCTACATGATCGATGAGATCGAGAATTTTACGAGTGCACAGCAGCGATTTTTGAACGCATTGATTCGATATCGACGTGGTCCAGTATCGATCAAGGTTGGTGCACGACTTTACGGCATCCGAACTAAAAAGACGTTGGACGGATCAGAGGAAGAAATACGGCAGGGAGCAGAATACGAAGAGGTGAAGCTCGACGAGTGGCTGCGTGATCACGACTCCGGCTACCGTACTCTAGCGGTTCGGCTGATCGAGAAACGTTTGACAGAGGCAGGCTTTATTTCTCCTAGTGAAGATGGCGCGGGGCGTGTTGACGCAATGTTCGAGTCGTTACAGACTGAACGAAACTATCAGGTTATCTCTCAGGAACTTGTTAAAAAATTTGATGAGCGCGGTGATGAGCGGCCGTATTTTTCCGAGCTTAGGCGACATATCGCGGACTGGAGTGGTTGTAGTGACGAAGCATCCGCCGAACAAGTGGCAGATGAGGTGATCGGCAATTTGAGAATTCAAGACTTTCCGCTGTTAGAGAAAGCCAATATTTATCTATTGTATAAAGATTGGGGCACGGCATCGGTTCTGATATTGAAGTCTCAGGAGATATCAAGAGCTGCTTCTGACTATCTTGCTGGAGGCAAGAGAAATTCGAAGGCATATGGAGAAACCCTAGACCATTTCAAATCGGATTTCGTCGCGCAGTTGTATAAAGACTGTGATCGTCGCGTTGTATACGCGGGTTTGGAGACCTTAATCCATCTCTCACAGGGTATACCGCGTAATCTGCTGGGGCTGCTCAAGCAGATTTATCGTCGCTCCCATTTTTCTGGTGAAAAGCCGTTTCAAATGGGAGGTCAAATTAGCATAGCATCGCAGGTTGACGGTATCCGGGATGCCGCTGCTTGGTTTTGGGATGATGCGCAGCCGGATAGTCACGGCCCCGAAGCAAGGCGGGCGGTTCAAGCATTGGCAGAGCTTTTTAAGGGTGTACGTTTTAGCTTGAAACCCGCCGAGTGTGATCTCGGAACCTTTACAGTTGGAGCTAGCGTCGGCTCTAGGGAAGCGCGGGACGTGCTGGATCACGCGGAGAACTGGTCTTATCTGATTAAAGTGAAGGGGGGAGGGAGTGACAGGAACGACGCACATGCCGTTGCTGATAAATATCAGCTTAGCCCGATGCTCGCGCCCCGATGGGAGGTCTCTGAGCACCGACGGGGGACTATCGAATTGAACGAGGATCTGTTCAACGCAATATTTGACTCGCGAACAACCAAGGAGCACCTTGAAAAATTAGTCCGAGAAAGATTGCGGGGTATGGCTGAGCCATATATCAAGCAGAAAACTCGCCCTCATGATCAACAAGAAAAATTGTTCTGATTCGCTATGAAGCTTGAATATTTGGCGAACCGGAAGAGTGTGCTCGACTTCTCAGATAAAGGCATCCAGAGTTGGGATATTTTCATCTCTGCGTTCAATGATAGCCAGCGGGTACAGTCGGTATTTTCGAGTTTTCCCGCGAAGGCGAAGCGCTGGGTTGTTCTTCCGGAATACAACTACTCATCCGCCGAGGTAACATCTTTGCATGACCCGATCATTTTTGGCGACGGAGCTAATGAGGCAGATATAATCCTCGGGATTGCAAAAAGTGTCGGCCTGGGAAACCTGTCTTCCAATCGCCTATGTGTAGACATGACCGGGTTTATGCGCCCTCATATTCTGTACCTCGTTAAGTATTTATCCGACCAGGGGGTCAAGCGTTTCGATATGGTTTATACCGAGCCAGATCACTATTCACGCAAGGAAAACACAGCATTTTCAAATGAGCAGATTCAGTCGGTACGGCAGGTAATGGGATACGAGGGGATGCACGATGATGAGGTAGTCGGGGATGTGCTCGTCATTGGTGTTGGATATGATCATGCTCTCGTTTCCCGTGTGGTTAACGATAAGGACGGCTCTCGACTTATACAAATGCTAAGCCTTCCTTCGTTAAGCGCCGATATGTATCAGGAGAGTATTCTTCGGTTGGATAGAACTGGATCGATCTTTAATCAGGACATGGAAGATCGAATGTTTTTCGCGCCGGCAAATGATCCATTTGTCATTGCAGCCGAGCTTAGTGAAAAATTCCAGGAAATTCTCAATCGCACTCCTGCCGCAAACTTCTATTTGTGCCCTCTTGCGACCAAGCCCCAAGCCTTGGGATTCTCTTTGTTTTACTTGAGAGAGTTGGTGGATTCGGCTGCTAGCATTATTTTTCCATTTGCAAGGCACTACGATCGAGAGACAAGTAAGGGGGTAGGCCGGACTTGGCTTTATGAGGTCAGCCTCTAACTTCCCGAACGTGAACAGCAGATGCAATTTCCGCCTCCTGATGGCGCGATGCACACTCTGGATGGAAAAAATTAAAAAATGCCAAACAGCCTTTGGCATTTAACTCTATTAAGCTAGCGCGCGAAGTGGCAGTCTTGCTATCCCTTACATGCGCCCAGCAAGACATTGCAATGAATATCGCCGACGCGGGTCGGTCGGTCCACCGATGTGACGGCGCACGTTTCTCACGCAGATTCCGACTGGCGGATTTGATTAGTCCACCCTGAACAACCCGCAAGCCGTTGATCCGATTGGAGGTTCTGCGGAT
>JASGFT010000026.1:0-35175 GCA_047605425.1 Burkholderiaceae bacterium
CGGCTCGGCCAGCCCGAGGACATCGCCGCCGCGGTGGCGTTTCTCGCGTCGCCGCAGGCCGGCTACATCACCGGCGTGACGCTGCACGTCAACGGCGGGATGTACATGGAGTAAGTTCCGCCGATTCGTTACTGTTACAATTCGCCGCCGGTCGCGATGGCCGGCCCGATCAACATCGGTTCGCCGCAGTCGCCACGTAGTCGTGGTCCGGCGGACCGCGACGAGGAGTGATAATGGAAAACATCGAACAACGCGTGAAGAAGATCGTCGCCGAACAACTCGGCGTCAACGAGGCCGACATCAAGATCGAGTCGTCGTTCATCGACGACCTCGGCGCCGATTCGCTGGATACCGTCGAGCTGGTGATGGCGCTCGAAGACGAATTCGAGACCGAGATCCCGGACGAGGAAGCCGAGAAGATCACGACGGTCCAGCAAGCGATCGATTACGTGAAGAACAACAGCAAGGCCTGAGACGGTCCGGCTGAGCGTTCCGGAGAGCCACAGTGAGTAAACGTCGCGTCGTCGTCACGGGACTGGGCATCATCTGCCCGATCGGCAACGACATCCCCAGCGCGTGGGAGAACGCCGTCGCGGGCCGGTCCGGCGTCGAGAAGATCACCCGCTTCGATCCGTCGGCCTTGCCCGTGCATTTCGCCGGGCAGGTCAAGGACTTCGATATCGCCGCCTACATGCCTGCCAAGGAGGCGCGGCATTTCGACACGTTCATCCACTACGGCATCGCCGCGGGGCTGCAGGCCTTCCGCGACGCCGGGTTGACGGTCGACGAATCGAATGCGGACCGCGTCGGCGTCATGGTCGGCTCCGGCATCGGCGGCCTGCCGCTGATCGAGGAGCAGCACACCGAGTACACGAACCGCGGTCCTCGCCGGATCTCGCCGTTCTTCGTGCCGGGGACGATCGTCAACCTGATCTCCGGTCAGTTGTCGATCCTGTGCGGCGCCAAGGGACCGAACCTGGCGATCGCGACGGCCTGCACGACCGGCTTGCACAACATCGGCGATGCCGGCCGGCTGATCGAATACGGCGATGCCGACGTGATGATCGCCGGCGGCGCCGAATCGACGATCTCGCCGCTGGGTGTCGGCGGCTTCACGTCGATGCGCGCGCTGTCGACGCGCAACGACGATCCGAAGACCGCTTCGCGGCCGTGGGACAAGGACCGCGACGGCTTCGTCCTCGGCGAGGGCGGCGGCGCGATGGTGCTCGAGGAATACGAGCACGCGCGCAAGCGCGGCGCGCGCATCTACGCCGAGCTGTGCGGCTTCGGCATGAGCGCCGACGCGCACCACATCACGGCGCCGGACACCGACGGCCCGCGCCGCAGCATGCTGATGGCGATGCGGCACGCGGGCATCAACGCCGACCAGATCCAGTACCTGAACGCGCACGGGACCTCGACGCCGCTGGGCGACAAGAACGAGACCGACGCGATCAAGATCGCGCTGGGCGAAACGGCTGCGCGCAAGCTGGTCGTCAACTCGACGAAGTCGATGACCGGCCACCTGCTCGGCGGCGCCGGCGGGATCGAATCGGTCTTCACCGTGCTGGCCGTGCATCACCAGGTGTCGCCGCCGACGATCAACATCTTCAACCAGGATCCCGAGTGCGACCTGGACTACTGCGCGAACGAGGCGCGGCGGATGAAGATCGACTACGCGCTGAAGAACTCGTTCGGGTTCGGCGGGACCAACGGCACGCTGGTCTTCAAGCGAGCCTGAGAAGCTGCGGGCGAGGCGCGATGAGTCTCGCCGTGACGATCGGGCTCGGCGCCCGGTCGCGACAATCGAGGATCCTGCGCGGATCGGCGCGACTGCTCGTGCTGCTCGGCTGCGGCCTGGCCGCCGCGGCCGTCTGGCAGGGCTTCGCCGACGCGCCGCCGGCCGCCACGCCGGCGGCCGATCATCATGCGCCGTGGCGGGCGGCGATCGTGGTGCTCGCGAGCCTCGTCGTCTGCCTCGCGCTGTCGTGGCGCCAGCGCCGTGCCGGGCGTGGGCCCGACGGCGGTGCCGGCGGCGCTTTCGATCGCGGCTGGCTCGTCATCGATGAGGCCGGAGCGGCCGCGTGGCGGCGCGACACGCCGGTGGCCGTCACGCCGCTGGCGCTGCGCGACGGCTATCTCGGACAGACGCTGATCTCGCTGCGCTTCGCGCCCGCCGATCCGCTGGCCGGGACGGCGGTGCGGACCGGGCCCGGCGCCGCCCGGTCGCTGCACCTGCTGCTGGCCCGCGATGCCGTGCCTGCCGATCAGTGGCGGCGATTGCGGGTCTGGGCCCTGTGGCGCCAGCGCGGAGGGCGCGATGGCGTCGTTCTATAATGGCAGGTTGACTTGCCGTCTGCCGGTCGCCACGGGGGCGAGCCGGGCGAGTCGCCGTCAACGGAGTCTGCTCGACATGAACAAACTGTTGTGGATCCTGGTCCTCGTCGTTTCGCTCGGCGTCGTGGCGCCGCTCGACGAGGCCCGGGCGCAGTCGACGGTCACGCTGCCGGATTTCGCCGATCTCGTCGAGCGGGTCGGGCCGGCCGTCGTCAACATCCGCACGACCGAGCGGATGCGGGCCGAGCGCGGCGGGCGCCAGGGGCCGCAGATCCCGCTGCCCGAGGGGCTCGACGAGAACGATCCGTTCTACGAGTTCTTCCGACGCTTCTTCCCGCCGCGCACGCAACCGTCGCCGAACGCCCCCCGCGGCGGCGGCGAGCAGGAAGTGCCGCGCGGCGTCGGATCGGGCTTCGTCATCTCGCCCGACGGCTACGTGATGACCAATCATCACGTCGTCGACGGCGCCGACGAGATCTACGTGACGCTGACCGACAAGCGCGAGCTCAAGGGCAAGCTGATCGGATCGGACAAGCGCACCGACGTCGCGCTGGTCAAGATCGAGGCGTCGAACCTTCCGCGGGCGACGCTGGGCGATCCGAACAAGGTCCGCGTCGGCGAATGGGTGCTGGCGATCGGCTCGCCGTTCGGGCTCGACAACACGGTGACGGCCGGCATCGTGTCGGCCAAGGGGCGCGACACCGGCGACTACCTGCCGTTCATCCAGACCGACGTCGCCGTCAATCCCGGCAACTCGGGCGGGCCGCTGATCAACACGCACGGCGAGGTGATCGGCATCAACTCGCAGATCTATAGCCGTACCGGCGGATTCATGGGGATCTCGTTCGCGATCCCGATCGACGAGGCGACCCGCGTCACCGACCAGCTCAAGGCCAACGGCCGGGTCGTGCGCGGCCGCATCGGCGTCAGCATCGCCGAGGTCACCAAGGACGTCGCCGATCCGCTCGGCCTGCCGCGCGCGGCGGGCGCCCAGGTGCGCAGCGTCGAGGAAGGCGGCCCGGCCGAGAAGGGCGGGATCGAGGTCGGCGACATCATCCAGAAGTTCGACGGCAAGACCGTCGAGCGTTCGACCGATCTGCCGCGGATGGTCGGCAACACCAAGCCGGGCTCGCGCGTGACGGTGCAGGTCTGGCGCAAGGGCGAGCAAAAGGACCTGAACGTCATGGTGGCCGAGCTCGAGGCCGACAAGACCGCGCGCGCCGCGCCCGCCAAGCCGGGTTCGGGCGGCGGCTCGGGCACGCCGACGGTCAACGCGATGGGGCTGGTCGTGTCCGACCTGTCCGACGAGCGCAAGGCGCAGTTGCGCATCAAGAACGGCGTGCTCGTCGACTCGTCCGAAGGGGCCGCGGCCCGCTCGGGCATCCGCCCGGGCGACGTCATCATGGCGCTCGACAACCAGGACGTCATCAGCGCGCGGCAGTTCAACGACCTGGTCGCCAAGCTCGACAAGAACAAGACCAGCGTCGCGCTGGTGCGCCGCGGCGAGAACGCGTCGTTCGTGCCGATCCGGCCGTTGGCCCAGCAGCCTCGTTGACGACCAGACAGGCCTCGATGCGAAACACCCGAAACTTCTCGATCATCGCCCACATCGACCACGGCAAATCGACGCTCGCCGACCGGTTGATCCAACGCTGCGGAGGCCTGTCCGACCGTGAGATGGAGGCCCAGGTCCTCGATTCGATGGACCTGGAGCGCGAGCGCGGCATCACGATCAAGGCGCAGACGGCGGCGCTGCGCTACAAGGCGCTCGACGGGCAGGTCTACAACCTGAACCTGATCGACACGCCCGGGCACGTCGACTTCTCGTACGAGGTCAGCCGTTCGCTGTCGGCCTGCGAGGGCGCGCTGCTGGTCGTCGACGCGTCGCAGGGCGTCGAGGCGCAGACGGTCGCCAACTGCTACACGGCGATCGACCTGGGCGTCGAGGTGCTGCCGGTGCTCAACAAGATGGATCTGCCGCAGGCCGATCCCGACGCGGCCGCGCAGGAGGTCGAGGAGGTCATCGGCATCGACGCGACCGACGCGATCCGCGCCAGCGCCAAGACCGGCATGGGCATCGACGAGATCCTCGAGGCCGTCGTCGCCCGCGTGCCGCCGCCCAAGGGCGATCCGGACGCGCCGCTGCAGGCGCTGATCATCGACTCGTGGTTCGACAACTACGTCGGCGTCGTGATGCTGGTGCGCGTGGTCAACGGCCGCGTCCGCCCGAAGGACCGGCTGCGGCTGATGGCCACCGGCGCCGCCCACGGCTGCGAGCAGGTCGGCGTGTTCACGCCGAAGTCGGCCGCCCGCGACGAGCTGTCGGCCGGCGACGTCGGTTTCATCATCGCCGGCATCAAGGAGCTGAAGGCCGCCAAGGTCGGCGACACGATCACGCTGGTCAATCCGGCCGCCGCGGCGCCGCTGCCCGGCTTCAAGGAAGTCAAGCCCTCGGTGTTCGCCGGCCTGTATCCGGTCGAGGCCAACCAGTTCGAGGCGATGCGCGAGGCGCTCGAGAAGCTGCAGTTGAACGACGCCGCGCTGCAGTTCGAGCCCGAGGTCTCGCAGGCGCTGGGCTTCGGCTTCCGCTGCGGCTTCCTCGGCCTGCTGCACATGGACATCGTCCAGGAGCGGCTCGAGCGCGAGTTCGACATGGACCTGATCACGACGGCGCCGACCGTCATCTACGAGGTCCTGAACCGCGACGGCACGCTGCTGCAGGTCGAGAACCCGTCGAAAATGCCCGAGCCGTCCAAGGTCGAGGAGATCCGCGAGCCGATCGTCACGGTCACCGTATTCACGCCGCAGGACTACGTCGGCCAGGTCATCACGCTGTGCACGGGCAAGCGCGGCGTGCAGATCTCGATGGCCTACCACGGCAAGCAGGTGCACCTGACCTACGAGCTGCCGATGAACGAGATCGTCCTGGACTTCTTCGACAAGCTCAAGTCGGTGTCGCGCGGCTACGCGTCGATGGACTACGAGTTCAAGGAGTACCGCGCGTCCGACGTCGTCAAGCTCGACATCCTGGTCAACGGCGAGAAGGTCGACGCGCTGTCGCTGATGGTGCACCGCAGCGTCTCGCAGAGCCGCGGACGCGAGGTCGTCGCCAAGATGCGCGAGCTGATTCCGCGGCAGATGTACGACGTGGCGATCCAGGCGGCGATCGGCGCCAACATCATCGCGCGCGAGAACGTCAAGGCACTGCGCAAGAACGTGCTCGCCAAGTGCTACGGCGGCGACATCACGCGCAAGCGCAAGCTGCTCGAAAAGCAGAAGGCCGGCAAGAAGCGGATGAAGCAGGTCGGCTCGGTCGAGATTCCTCAGGAAGCCTTCCTGGCCGTCCTGCAAGTGGAGAACTGATGAATTTCGCGCTGCTGCTGTTCGTGCTGCTGGTGATCACCGGCTTGGCCTGGATCCTCGACAAGATCGTGCTGGCGCCCCGGCGCCGCCTGGCCGGGAAGGCCGGGCAGCCGTGGTGGATCGAATACACGGCCGGCCTGTTTCCGGTGATCCTGATCGTCTTCGTGTTGCGCTCGTTCGTCGCCGAGCCGTTCAAGATCCCGTCCGGATCGATGATGCCGACGCTGCTGGTCGGCGACCTGATCCTCGTGAACAAGTTCACGTACGGCGTGCGGCTGCCGATCCTGAACACCAAGGTCATCGACGTCGGCTCGCCGCAGCGCGGCGACGTCATGGTGTTCCGGTACCCGAAGGACACGTCGCTCGACTACATCAAGCGCGTGGTCGGCGTACCCGGCGATACCGTGTCGTTCCAGGACGGGCGCCTGTCGGTCAACGGCCAGCCGGTGCCGCTGTCGCCGAACGGCGAATTCTATGACAGCGAGCGCCTTTCCTATTACACTCAATATTCAGAGAAGTTGGGAACAGTCGATCATAAGATACTGACAAACCTGGAGAAACCCTTGAACATCGATCCGATGTTGCCGTTTCCCCACCAGGATCGATGCCAGTACGGCCGGGCCGGCGTGACGTGTGTGGTGCCGGCCGGACACTATTTCATGATGGGCGACAATCGGGACAATAGCCTCGACAGCCGGTTTTGGGGGTTCGTTCCCGAACGGAATATAGTTGGCAAAGCGTTTTTCGTATGGATGAACCTCGGCGATCTGAGTCGGATCGGAAGGTTCCATTGAAGCGATCCCAGCTATGATTGAAGGCCGTTTTCCGCTCAGGTCCGCGCAACGCGGGATGGGACTGATCAGCCTGCTGATCGCCGGCGTCGTCGTCGGCTTCCTGGTCATCGTCGGCATGCAGGTGTTCCCGACGACCAAGGAATTCTTCGCGATCCGCAAGGCGGTGCAGCGCGCGGCGCAGGAGGGCGGCAGCTCGATCGCCGACATCCAGCGCAGCTTCGACAAGGCCGCGCAGATCGACGATTTCACGGCGATCTCGGGCAAGGACCTGATCATTCGCAAGGTCGGCGACAAGATGCAGATCGACTTCGCGTACGAGAAACGGATCCCGCTGTTCGGGCCGGCCAGCCTGCTGCTCGACTACCGGGGCAGCGCAACACAATGAGGAAATCCCGCGGATGAGTATCGATGCGCTACAGCAGCGGCTCGGTTACACGTTCGCGAATCCGTCCCTGTTGCGTCAGGCGCTGACGCACCGCAGCCACGGCCGCCAGAACAACGAGCGGCTCGAGTTCCTCGGCGACAGCGTGCTCAACTGCGCGGTCTCGGCGCTGCTGTACGAGCATTTCTCGCGGATCGACGAAGGCGACCTGTCACGCCTGCGCGCCAACCTCGTCAAGCAGCAGGCGTTGTACGAGATGGCCCAGCGGCTCGAACTGAGCGCCAGCCTGCAACTCGGCGAGGGCGAGCTCAAGAGCGGCGGGTTCCGCCGCCCGTCGATCCTCGGCGACACGTTCGAGGCGATCATCGGCGCGATCTACCTCGATGGCGGGTTCCAGGCCGCGCAGGCGCTGATCGTGTCGCTGTACACGCCGGTGCTCAGGTCGGTCGATCCGCGCACGCTGGGCAAGGACGCCAAGACGCTGCTGCAGGAATACCTGCAGGGGCGCAAGATTCCGCTGCCCGTCTATTCGGTGGTCGCCACGCACGGGGCCGCGCACAACCAGATGTTCGAGGTCGAGTGCGCGATCCCCAAGCTGCAGATCCAGGTCCTCGGCTCCGGCGGCAGCCGGCGGGCGGCCGAGCAGGCGGCGGCCAAGCTCGCGCTCGAGGCCGTGCCCAGCCGCGGTCATTCGGCCGGCGGCACGCTGGCCGGCAAGCGCGCCAGGACGCGGACCGACCGCGCGCCGGGTCATGATCGGCCGATCGACCGGCAGTTGCCGTTGCTGACGCCGCAGTCGGTGGCGGCGGAGCCGGCGACGCCGTTCGATCCGGAACCGTCGGGCAACTGGACCGGGGTCGGCCGATGAGCGACACCAACGGTACGAACGACACCAGCGGTACGCCGCCGCCGGGTGTCGCTGACGGCCCGAATGAGCCGAGCGGTCTCCGTGGCCTCAGTGGTCTCGGTGGCTCGAATGACCGGAACGGCCCGAGCGCCTCGGACGGCGGCGGGGCGGGGGCCGGCGATTTCCGCTGCGGTCTGGTCGCGATCATCGGCCGGCCGAACGTCGGCAAGTCGACATTGATGAACCGGCTGATCGGCCAGAAGCTGTCGATCACGTCGCGGCGGCCGCAGACGACGCGACACCGCATCGCCGGCGTGATGACCAGCGGCCGCGCGCAGGCGGTGTTCATCGACAGCCCGGGTTTCCAGCAGCGCAACGGCGGCCCGCTGAACCGCGTGCTCAATCGCACCGCCCAGCAGGTCGCCCAGGACGCCGACGTCGTGCTGCTCGTCATCGACGGCGCGCGCTGGACCGAGGCCGACGCGCGGGCGGCCGCGCTGCTGCCGGCCGGCAAGACCGCGATGCTCGTGCTCAACAAGATCGACGCGGCGCCCGACAAGGCGAAGCTGATGCGGATCGTCCAGCAGGCGCAGCAGGTGCGCGCGTTCGACGAGGTGGTGCCGGTGTCGGCGCGCACCGGCAAGCAGGTCGACCTGCTGATGCGCCTGTGCGCCGAGCGGCTGCCGGTCGCGCCGCCGATGTTCGGCGAGGACGAGCTGACCGATCGCAGCGAACGCTTCCTCGCGGCCGAGCTGATCCGCGAGAAGCTGTTCCGCCAGCTCGGCGACGAGTTGCCGTACGACTGCACGGTCGTCATCGACCAGTACGAAGAAAAGCCGGGCCTGCGCCGGATCCACGCGTCGATCCTCGTCGATCGCGACGCGCAGAAGCCGATCGTCATCGGCGCCGGCGGCGAGCGGCTCAAGCGGATCGGCACCCAGGCGCGCGAGGATCTCGAGCGGCTGACCGGCGGCCGGGTCTACCTGGAGCTGTTCGTCAAGGTCCGCAGCGGCTGGGCCGACTCCGAGAAGAGCCTGCGGGCTTATGGCTACGAGTAGGCCGGCGCGCATCGAGGACCAGGCCTACCTGCTGCACGCCGTCGCGCACCGCGAGACCAGCCTGGTCGTCGATCTGCTGACGCGCGAGCATGGGCGGATCGCGGCGATCGCCAAGGGCGCGCGTCGCAAGGGCTCGGCGCTGCGCGCGGTGCTGATGCAGTTCCAGCCGCTGGGCGTCGGCTTCACGGGCCGCAACGAATTGCGCGTGCTGACCGGCGCCGAATG
Organism: Burkholderiaceae bacterium; assembly: GCA_047605425.1. GTDB lineage: Bacteria > Pseudomonadota > Gammaproteobacteria > Burkholderiales > Burkholderiaceae_E > JAKPAM01. Next base: position 9,007 of record JASGFT010000026.1, read on the forward strand.
GCTGGGCGGCCAGCTCGCGCCGCAGGGCGACGCGCTGCTGCTGGGCTTCTACCTGAACGAGCTGCTGGTGCGGCTGCTGCCGCGCGAGGATCCTTACCCCCGGCTGTTCGACGGCTACCGCGACGCGCTCGTCGCGCTGGCCGATCGCGACGGCGCGGCGACGACGCCGCGCGACGACGTCCTGCGCCGCTTCGAGTGGCTGCTGTTGCGCGAGACCGGCTACGCGCCCGACCTGAAGCGCGACGCCGCGAACCGTCCGATCGCCGCCGACCGGTCGTATCACTGGCGGGCCGCCGGCGGATTCGTGCCGGCCGAGCCGGGCGCCGATGACGGCGTCGACGGGCAGACGCTGATCGAGTTGTCGACAGGCCACTTCGACTCGACAGCGAGCCGTTTGCAGGCAAAATACCTGACACGGACGATCCTGTCGCATCACCTGGAAGGCGTCCCGCTGAATACCCGGCAGATCCTGCGCGACCTGCACAAACTCTGACGATCCGTGCCGACGGATGCCGTCGGGCCTCGCGCCCGATCGCGCGCCGGCCCCGCGAAGACCTTCATGATTGAACTCGGCGTCAACATCGATCACGTGGCCACCGTCCGCCAGGCGCGGCGCACCTACGAACCGGATCCGGCCTGGGCGGCGGTCGAGGCGCAGTTGGGCGGCGCCGACGGCATCACGATCCATCTGCGCGAGGACCGGCGCCACATCCAGGACCACGACGTGCGCCGGCTCGCCGAGCTGACGCAGATCAAGCTGAACCTGGAGATGGCCGCGACCGACGAGATGGTCGACATCGCGACGCGGATCCGGCCGCAGATGGCGATGCTGGTGCCCGAGGGGCGCAACGAGGTCACGACCGAGGGCGGCCTGGACGTGGCCGGCGACGAGGCCCGCCTGAAGTCGATCGTCGCCCGGCTGGCCGATGCCGGCATCGTCACCAGCGTCTTCATCGACGCCGACCCGCGCCAGGTCGAAGCGGCCGAGCGGATCGGCGCTCGGGTCTGCGAGATCCATACCGGTCCGTACGCGCACGCGTTCCATGACCACGGCCGCGACGTCGATGCCCCGACCGTGCGCCGGCAGCTCGACCTGATCGCCGCCGCCGGCCGCGCGGTCGTGCAGGCCGGCATGCGCTTCAACGCCGGCCACGCGCTGAACTACGCGAACGTGCAGCCGATCGCCGCGCTGCCGGACCTGCGCGAGCTGCACATCGGCCATGCGATCGTCTCGCGCGCGCTGTTCGTCGGCCTGCGCGAGGCGGTCCGCGAGATGAAGCGCCTGATCCGCGAAGGCGCCGCCGCCAAGTGATATACGGCATCGGCACCGACATCGTCCTGGTCGCGCGAATCGAGGGCCTGATCGCGCGCCACGGCGAGCGTTTCGCGCGGCGGGTGCTCGGCCCGGAGGAGCTCGACGAGTATCGACGCCGGCTCGGGCGTGGCGCGCACGGGCCCGCGTATTCGGCGCGCTACCTGGCCAAGCGCTTCGCGGCCAAGGAGGCGTTCTCCAAGGCGCTGGGCCTGGGCCTGCGCGGACCGATGACGCTGCTGTCGCTGCAGATCCTGAACGACCGGCGCGGCCAGCCGATCGCGCATCCGCGCAAGGCGCTGGCCCCGTATCTGGCCGAACGGCGGCTGAGCGCGCACGTCTCGCTCAGCGACGAGGTCGATAGCGCGCTGGCCTTCGTCATTCTCGAGCAGGCGCCCGCGTCCGCGCCCGAATCCGAGCCCGTGCCAGCGTCCGCGTCCGACGATGCCTGAATGCCCGTCGCCGGCCGCGCCGATCCCGGCCGTGGACGGCGCAAGACCGAAGAGGAAACCCGCCAGATGATCGATTCGCTCCCTCCGACTCCCGCCACCGGCGCGGCCGATGATGCAGCCGGCGATACGGCCAACGACACGGCCAACGACACGGCCGATAAACGGGCCGGCGCCGCCGCGCCGCACCTGCCGCTCGGGCCGGTCGTCGTCGACGTGCTCGGCAAGCACCTGGTCGACGAGGATCGCCGGCGGCTGCTTCATCCGCTGGTCGGCGGCGTCATCCTGTTCGCGCGCAACTTCGAATCGAAGAAGCAGGTCACCGCGCTGTGCGAGGAGATCCAGGCGCTGCGCACGCCGCAACTGCCGATCAGCGTCGACCACGAAGGCGGCCGCGTGCAGCGCTTCGCGAAGGGCTTCACCGAGATCCCGCCGATGCGCGACCTCGGCGCGATGTGGGACCACGACGTGCTGGGCGCCTGCAAGCGCGCGACCGAGCTGGGCGAGATCATCGGCCGCGAGCTGCTCGCGGTCGGTGTCGAGCTGAGCTTCACGCCGGTGCTGGACATCGACTACGGCCGCTCGGCCGTCATCGGCGACCGGGCCTTCCATTCGGATCCGCGCGTCGTCGCGATGCTGGCGCGCTGCCTGACGCACGGCCTGCTGCTGTCGGGCATGGGCAACTGCGGCAAGCATTTTCCCGGCCACGGACATGCCGAGGCCGATTCGCATCACGCGCTACCGGTCGACGATCGCGACCTCGACACGATCCTGGCCGCCGACGCCGCGCCGTACGACTGGATGGGCAACACGCTGCTGTCGGTGATGCCCGCGCACGTCGTCTATTCGCAGGTCGACGCCAAGCCGGCCGGGTTCTCGAAGCGGTGGCTGCAAGAGATCCTGCGCAAGCGGCTCGGCTTCAAGGGCCTGGTGTTCTCCGACGACCTGACGATGGCCGGCGCCGCGTCGGCGGGCTCGATCGTGCAGAGGGCGCGCGCCGCGCTGTCCGCCGGCTGCGACATGGTGCTGGTGTGCAACCAGCCCGCGCTGGCCGACGAGCTGCTGGCCAAGCTGAGTTGGAAGTCGACGCCCGCGTTCACCGGACGCCTGTCGCGACTGCTGGGCCGCCCGGTGGCCTGACGAACGATGAACGCATCGATCGCGCGCCCGGCCCGTTCGCGGGCCGCGGACCGGCCGGCGGCGCGGGCGAGGAGGGGGGGGTGACGAGGGCCAGCGACGGCGATCCGGACGCCTTCGACATCAAGTGGTACCTGTCGCAGTTGTCGTCGCGCCCCGGCATCTACCGGATGCTCGACGAGAACGGCGAGCTGCTGTACGTCGGCAAGGCGCGCGACCTGAAGAAGCGCGTCTCGTCGTATTTCCAGAAGACCCAGCACAGCCCGCGCATCGCCCACATGGTCGCGCGGATCCGGCGCATCGAGACGACGGCGACCCGGTCCGAGGCCGAAGCGCTGCTGCTTGAGAACAACCTGATCAAATCGCAGCAGCCGCGCTACAACATCCTGTTCCGCGACGACAAGTCGTATCCGTACCTGATGATCACCGGCCATCCGACGCCGCGCATCGCTTATTACCGCGGCGCGACGGACCGGCGCAACCAGTACTTCGGCCCTTACCCCAGCGCCTGGGCCGTGCGCGAGAGCATCCAGACGCTGCAGAAGGCGTTTCGCCTGCGCACTTGCGAGGACTCGGTGTTCAGCAACCGCTCGCGACCGTGCCTGCTGTACCAGATCGAGCGCTGCAGCGCGCCCTGCGTCGGCCACATCAGCGCCGACGACTACGCGGCCGACGTCGATCGCGCGGTGCGCTTCCTGCGCGGCGATCACAAGATGGTGCTGGCCGAGCTCGAGCAGCAGATGATGGACGCGGCCGCCGAGCTGCGCTTCGAGCAGGCGGCCGTCTATCGCAACAAGATGTCCTCGTTGTCGAAGGTGCTGTCGCAGCAGGCGATGGACAACGTCGGCGACACCGACGTCGACGTCATCGCCGTCGCGATGCAGGGCGGCAAGGTCTGCGTGAACCTGGCGATGGTCCGCGGCGGCCGGCACCTGGGCGACAAGCCTTATTTTCCGCTGCACGCGGACGAGCACGAGCACGGCGAATCGATCGGCGAGATCGCCGAGGCCTTCATCATCCAGCACTACGACGACGCGTTCGTGCCGCCGGTGCTGATCGGCAACGCCGACCTGCCGGGCGAGGCCGTGCTGGAAGCGCTCGCGCAGCGTTGCGGCCACCCGGTCCAATGGCTGCGCCAGCCGCAGGGCAACCGCCGCCGCTGGCTGGAGATGGCGATCCAGAACGCGCAGATCGCGATCGCGCGCACGCTGGCCGAGGAGGGCTCGCAGCGCGCGCGCACGCGCGAGCTGGCCCGCGTGCTGTCGCTCGACGAAGGCGCCGACCTGGACGCGCTGCGGATCGAGTGCTTCGACATCAGCCACACGATGGGCGAGGCCACGCAGGCCTCGTGCGTCGTCTACCAGCACCATGCGATGCAGCGCGGCGAGTACCGCCGCTTCAACATCGAGGGGATTACGCCCGGCGACGACTACGCGGCGATGCGCCAGGTGCTGACCCGCCGCTACGAAAAGCTCGACACCCAGGCGTCGGTGCCCGCGGCCGTACCAGACAAGCCGCTGGCGCCGATGCCCGACATCGTGCTGATCGACGGCGGCAAGGGCCAGGTCGAGGCGGCCCGGGCCGTGTTCGCCGAGCTGGGCCTGGACACCAGCGCGCTGATCGGCGTCGCCAAGGGAGAGGGCCGGCGCGTCGGGCTCGAGACGCTGGTATTCACCGACGGGCGCGCCCCGCTCGAGCTCGGGCGCGAATCCGCCGCGCTGATGCTGGTCGCGCAGATCCGCGACGAAGCGCACCGCTTCGCGATAACCGGGATGCGCGCCCGCCGTTCGAAGGCCCGTAACGTATCCCGGCTCGAGCAGATCGAAGGCATCGGCGCCAAGCGCCGCCAACGGTTGCTGACGCGATTCGGGGGCCTGCGTGGCATCATGTCGGCCAGCGTCGAAGATTTGGCCTCGGTCGAGGGCATTTCCCGACACCTGGCTGAAACGATCTACAAGCAACTGCATTGACACGCATCGACACCAGACGGTCGCCACAAGGGGCCCGCGTTCCCGCCTGCCGCCGTTCAGACCGATCCTCATGTTCAACCTGCCCAACCTGTTGACCTGGAGCCGGTTGCTGGCCATCCCGCTTTTGATGGCGATGTACAGCCTGCCGATACCGATCACCACCAGCAACATCGCCGCCACGGCGATCTTCGCGATGGCCGCCGTCACCGACTGGTTCGACGGCTGGCTGGCGCGCCGCCTGGGGCTGACCTCGGCGTTCGGCGCCTTCCTCGATCCGGTCGCCGACAAGCTGATCGTCTGCACGGCGCTCGTGTTCCTCGTCGAGTTGCAGCGCGTCGATTCGATCATCGCCGTCATCATCATCGGCCGCGAGATCACGATCTCGGCGCTGCGCGAGTGGATGGCGACGATGGGCGCGCGCGCCAGCGTCGCCGTCAACTGGCTCGGCAAGCTCAAGACCATCTCGCAGTTGATCGCGATCCCGATGCTGCTGTTCGACGACCGGTTTTTCGGCATCGACTGCCGTCTGGCCGGCACCTGGTTGATCGTGCTGGCCGCCGTGCTGACGGTCTGGTCGATGCTGTATTACCTGAAGCGGGCGTGGCCGGTCCTGCGCGCCGGCGGTGGCACCCAGCTTTGACAAAGCCTGAAAACGTGCTATGATCTCTTTCTCTACTGCGGGAGTAGCTCAGTTGGTAGAGCGCAACCTTGCCAAGGTTGAGGTCGCGAGTTCGAGACTCGTCTCCCGCTCCAATTTTTGATCTATGGAAATCCAAGGACTTCCATAAGTCATTGAAAACAGGGCCTTTTGGCCCTTTTTTCATTCCAGCGAGCGCTACTGGAAGCCACCCACATCCGGGACTTTTTAGTCCATTTTCTTGTCCATCAATACGGGTGTGTGAGGTTCCGCCTTCTTGCTGGGTCGGAGCGGAAGACAAGACCAGGATCGAGTCCTAACTCACGTTAGGAGCTAGAACCATGGCACTTTCTGAGATGGCCGCTCGCCAGGCCAAAGCAACCGGCAAACCTTATACCCTTGGTGACATCGACGGCCTCGCGCTCGCCGTCAGCGATCAAGGTGGGCGTTCCTGGCACTTTCGCTACGTCTGGGCCGGCAAGCAAAAGCGCATGTCCCTGGGCACCTATCCCGAAGTCACCCTTCGGGAGGCCCGTACCTTGCGCGACGAAGCTCGCGCCTTGCTGGCCAAGGGCATCAATCCCAAGGTCGATCGCAAGCGCAAGCGTGAAGCCGTGCGCCTAGCCGGTGAGCACAGCTTCAAGGCAGTGTTCAAACTCTGGTTCGGGCACCGGAGCCTTGAACTCAAGAAGGGGCGCAACAGCACTCTTTCGCAAATCGAACGCATCTTCGAGGCCGACGTTCTGCCCGGTTTGGGCCAGATGTCCATCCACGACGTTCGGCGTAGCGATCTGGTGGAAGTTGTCGCCAAGATTGAACGGCGTCAGGCGCACACCACCGCCGAGAAGGTGCGGACATGGCTCAACCAGCTCTTCCGCTTCGCTATGGTCAAGGTGGACGGCCTAGAAACCAATCCAGCCTCTGACCTGGATGTGGTGGCCGTGCCCAAGCCGCCGGTTGTGCACAACCCTTTCCTGCGCTTGCCTCAGCTACCCGAGCTGCTGCAGAAGGTTCGTCGCTATCGCGGCAAGCTCATCACGCAGCTCGGCATCCGCTTGCTGTTTCTGACGGGCGTGCGCACTGGCGAACTGCGCCTCGCGACTCCTGATCAGTTCGATCTGGATCAAGGACTGTGGATCATCCCGCCAGAGGTGGTCAAGCAGCTTCAGAACGACATGCGCAAGAAGGGCAAGCGACCGCAGGAAATCCCGCCGTATATAGTGCCCTTGCCTCTTCAGGCCATCGAAATCGTGCGCTACCTGCTGGAGCAGGTCAAACCGGCCCAACGCTACCTGCTTTCCCATCGTGGTGATTTGAATAAGCGCATAAGCGAGAACACAATCAATTTCGCCTTGACTCGCATGGGCTACAAGGATCTGCTGACGGGGCACGGCATCCGTGCCACCATTTCCACCGCCCTCAACGAATTCGGCTATCTCAAAAAATGGGTGGATGCGCAGCTTTCCCATACCGATCCTGACCAGGTGAGTTCTGCCTACAACCATGCCTTGTTCGTCGAGCCTCGCCGCAAGATGATGCAGGACTGGGCCGACCGGCTCGATTTGCTCGAGCAGGGCGAGGTTGTGGCGGCGAGTACTCACCTGACTGTCCGCATTGATGGCATCCCCATCTTGGATGGCGTGGAAGATATGGGCGCGGAGTTGGGACGCGCCTCGATGACACCGGCAGTGCTGCCTTTCATGGCCGGTACCCCCGTGCACCGCTTGCCCGCAGTGCCCAGACAACCTGAGCCGGAACCTGTCATCGAGGTTGCTATTTCGGATCTGCAGCGTGAACGCATGGAAATGATTGCTGTCTATGAGGCCTCCGGCAACCTGCCCGTGGTTCAGTATGCCCGGCTTGCGGGCAAGTCGCGCGATCAGGTCAACCGCGAGATCAAGGCCGGCAAGCTGCTGACGCTGAGCATGGGTAACCGTGGCCAACGCGTCCCCGAATGGCAGCTTGATCCGTTGAAGCAGCGTTTGGTGCAGAGCGTCATGCTCAGATGCGTAAGTACCGATTCGTGGCAGATCTACAGGGAGTTGACGACACCAAGGGAGTCCCTTGACGGGCGCTCGGCCGTGGAAGTCGCATCGGCGACAAACATGCACGAGCTCATTGAACTGCTGTGCGTCGCACTGAGCCACTCTGCTGCTTTGGCCATGGAGACGGTCTGACTAGGCGTCCCGGGGCCCGCGAACTATGCTCCTTGGCTGGTGCCGATGCTCGGCCATCTGGCACTGCTCCCCTGACGCCTCCGGCCTGGCTCGCTAATCCGGGCCTGTGCGCTGCGTTTGCCGAAAAGGGGAGGGCGTGCCAACAGGAAGGGGGCGCTCTTGCTAACCCCTTCACCACATCACAGCGTCGGGTAGCAGCAGCACACTGCTGCACCCCGCCTCTTCTATCCACGTAGTGCGATAGCAATTTACGTAGTACGATAGCAAATCGTTGTGATGCATCTGGGTTCGCCCTCATGGAGCGCTCGGGTGTCGCCTACCCCGAGAGTTCATTGCGGCCATACTACGTCGCCAGTTCGGCGTTAGCTCCTAGTGGATCCCTCGGCAAAATTCCACCGACAGCCGCAACTCGCCGCAATGCAAGCCAACTCTCTTCCTGTCGACTTCCGCGTCAGCTACGTTGGGGATCAGCCGCTCTACCTACAGATTTACCAGCGTTTTCGCGATGCGATCCTTCATGGGGCGCTACCTCCTGGGGCAAAAGTGCCCTCGATCCGGGCGCTCGCGTCGGAACTGAACCTTTCTCGCAACACCATTGAAAAAGCCTACGAGCTGCTGACGGGTGAAGGCATATTGGTCAGCAATGGACAAGCGGGCACGGCGGTCGCGTCGGTCGATTGGCCGAGCGCAAGGGGAGAAACACCATCAGTGGTGCCGCGCGTGGAGGACTCGTCGGATTGGATGCGGGATTGGTCCGCAGCATCACCGTTCCAACTCGGACTTCCAGCACTTGATGCGTTTCCTCTCGCTACATGGATTACCCTCGCGCATCGCGTCGCACGCGAGCGCCGCACTATTCGAGAACAAGTGGGCTCGCAAGGCTACTTCCCCCTTCGTCAGACGATCGCCGCGTACCTTCAGGTGTCGCGCGGTATCGTCTGTGACCCGTCACAGGTATTTGTCACAACGGGATATCGTCAATCACTCGGGCTATTGGTCTCGGCGCTACTGGGGCCTGGTGACAACGTCTGGGTTGAGGATCCCGTTTACCCGCCAGCATTGAAGTTGCTCCGACGTACGGGCCTAATCGTCGTACCGATTCCAGTAGACTATGCTGGGCTGGATGTCTCAGTAGGTCGTGAAATCGCACCCCACGCCCGCATGGCTTTGGTGACACCCGCTAACCAAAATCCACTGGGCGCTGTCATGTCACTTCGCAGACGCAGCGAATTGTTGCGCTGGGCAGCGACTTCGGACGCTTGGCTGTTCGAGGACGATTATGACAGCGAGTTCTGCGCAGATGCCAGGAGGCTGCCGACGCTGTGTGGAAGCGATCGAAACGGACGAGTGATCTATCTCGGGTCATTCAGTAAGGCGCTGCATCCCGGTTTGCGCGTAAGCTATATCGTCGTGCCAAGTCAGCTTGCTCCCGTTCTGCAAGAAGCCTGCAATGATCTCGTCGATGGTGGCCCCATCTCGATTCATAGAACGCTTGCCACATTTATGCAAGAAGGGCATTTTGGCCGCCATTTGAAGCGAATGCGCAGTCTCTATACAAAGAGGAGAACGGCACTCGTTGGTGCGCTGGAAGCGCGACTTGGCCATAAACTGACTGTTTTGCCTCGGGCGACCGGACTTTGCATTGTGGCGAAGCTCGCACCTGGCATCAGCGACGTGGAAGCGGTCGAACGCGCCAACATGCGAGGCCTAGCGCCGGGGGCGCTGTCGTCGCGTAGCATCGCCCGTGATGCCGGGCAGGGTCTGCTGCTCGGCTACACGAATTTCGAAGATGCCACCAGCATCGAGCGCGCCGTGGATGCTCTCGCTGCTTGCCTTTGATGAGCAGGGTAAGAACATCCACGCCAATCTCTACGACAATCCGAATGCGGCAGCCTCTTCGGGGGATAAGCGTCGCAGAAGTTGACGGGCAAGATAAGCGAACGTTGCCGAACTTCGCCCCGGTTGCAGAATCCAGTCGTGTGCCTCGCGTGCAAGATAGGGATCGATTTCTCGGATTTTACCGGCGGCCTGCGCTAGCAGCTGCAACCGAGCCGTCCGTTCCATTTGCACCGCAATGACGCATGCTTCCTCAACGCTCTGCGCAGCCACCACCAGACCATGGTGTGCAAGCAACGCAGCTCGCCGCCCACCAAGGGTTGCTGCGATGAGTTCGCCCTCCTCGTTACCCGCCGGCACCCCCGGCCAATTTGGGAGAAAACCCACATCGTCGTACAGCATGCAACTGTCCATGTGGGCGACCTTCAGAGGCTGCTCCAGCAGTGACAGCGCAGCAACATTTGTCGCATGGGTGTGGACGATGCAGCGCACGTCGGGCCGCGCGCGATAGATCCACGAGTGGAAGCGGTTGGCAGGGTTCGCCATGCCTCGGCCTTTGAGCACCTCCAGGTCCTCATTAACTAAGAGTAGGCTGTCTGGTTTGATTTCGTCGAAACCCAGGCCTAAGGCCTGGGTCCAGTAGGTACCCGTCTTCTCCGCGCGTGCGGTAATTTGGCCCGCAAGCCCGGAATCGTGGCCGTGCGCAAACAAGATGCGGCAGGTGAGTGCCACCCTGGTTCGAAGATCCAAGTCCAATGCCTGGAAATGATCCGCTATCTGGCGGCGCCCAAGGCTCAGCAGTTCCTCGCGAGAAGTGCAGGACGTACGCATGGTCGGCGAGTTCGTTTGCATCGTGGTTTCCATCATCGCTTCCAATTTAACCCGCATTTACCTCAATCGGAGCCCCTTTGCCTGCGTGGGCGATGTCGTCCAGGAAGGCCCAGCGGGCATCTACCAGTGCCTCGCCAGCAGCAACGATGCGTGCTAAAGCATCTGGCGAACGCTCGACGAGTTCGACCATCAGCCGTGCGAGCGTCTCAGCATGCTCGTCGTCGCAGGCCATGTGAAGGTGAAAGAAGCGCAGCGTCGCGGCGTCTGCACCTAGAGCCTCAAAGCCCTTGACAAAGTCGGCGTATAGCGCCGGGACAAGCCCTTCGGCGCCAAGACACAGAGCACCCAAACCAATAGCGGGGTCGCGTTCTCGGCAATGCGCGTACATGGTGTCGATGAGGTGTCGAGTGCCTGCGGTCGGTATGCCTTCTTCGAGCGAGAGGCTGAACGCTGACAGCATTTCTCGATAGAGGATGTAGTGCGGCGTCGGCGAGTCTGGCGCGAACCCGAGTTCTTCGAAAAGGTTCTCAGCAAGCTCGAAAACTTGGTCGTTGCTCGGAAGGTTAGCCATCAAGGCACACAGATAGCGCGTGAAGTGCGTGCTGTAAAGACCTTGTTGAACGAGTAGTGCTTTCAGAGAATCGTGGCTGGCGCGTCCCTCGCGGCAAGCAATAAGGAATGGATGAGAGGATAAGCGCTGAATGAGGCGAGTTTGAGCAGTGGTGAGGGCTGCAAGGACTTCGGTGGATGATGTGTTGAGGTTCATGGCAATAGAGATGATGTGTAGGCGATGGACGCGCCCATCGCCGTTGAAATATCCGGGAGCGGAACGCGTTCCTGTATCAACCGTGCAGAAAAACTGCGTGCGTCAGCGATGTCTCACTGCGGTCTTCCCATGCCTTGAGCTGAGACCAAAACTCATCGCGCAGCACGCGTTTTAGCGCCTTGCCGGTGGCTCCGACAGCCGCCGGTGCAGCTGGATCAACGTTGACCACGGCGACCGGCACTGGCCCGCCGAGTTTGCGCTGTAACTGCCCGTCAAGTAGCGCGAGCACGCGATCGCAGATCGCAGGGGCCTCACTGGAAGGCAGACGTAACCAGGCGACGACAGCCTGTGAGGCGAGCGGCGTTAGCGGCGCGCCAGTGACGGTCACATCAGCAATGCCAATGTCGCGAAGCACCGCTTCCTCGAGCGCAAGCGAATACGCCGGCCCGCGCGGCGTCATCATGATGTCAACCGCACGGTCGAGATGAACGAACGCACCATCGTCGTCCAGATAACCAATATCGCCCGTTAGCCAGTCGCCATCGGCTTTGCGACAGCGCGCGGTGAGCTGAGGGTCGCGGTAGTAGCCAGACGTGATTGTGGGCGAGTTAATCGCGAGATAGCCGATTTCTCCAGCGGGCAACGGACGCAGTAGTTCGTCAACGATCCGCGCCTTGGCGAATGGCACAGGTCGCCCGACGTTGCGATGGCCCGCGATGCGACCATCGCGCGAAGAGACGGAGCTGAACAGTGCCATTCCCAACTCCGAGGCGCCAAAGCCGTCGTGAAAGCGCAACTCTGGTGCCGCACGCAGCAGCGCCCGAACATGGGCTTCGTGAGCTGTGTCGCCGGTGTTGTAGCAGCGGCGAAGTGCGAGCAGGCTGCCTTCAGGCAAGTTGGCTTGCGCAAGTGCGGCATAGGTCTGCGGAAACCCGGCCATCACCGTTGGCTGATAGCGCAGCGTTTCGCTGGCCACATCTGCCCCATCAAGTTTCGAGAGCACCCGCGTCGGCAGACCCAGAAGCACCGCGGTCATGAGGTAGCTGAAGCCGGCTGAGTGCGAGTGGGGAAGCGCGGAAAGCATGCGGTCGTCTTCGGACTCCAGAAAGTGCAGCAGCCTATCGCGCTTGCCGACGAAGAACTGCTGATGGCCAAACATGACTGCCTTGGGCACGCCTGTCGTGCCGGAGCTGTGGCACAGCATGATCAAGGCGTCCTCCGTGCCGAAAGCATGACGTGGCGCGCAATGAATGTCGGCCTCTTTAGTCTGCGCAGCACACGGACGTGCATCGAGCAGAGAGATCGTCTGACCTGCGGATTGCGCGTTGATGTGAGTCAAAAGTGTCGCGAGGTTGGGATGCTCGTCCACCGCAAGATGATCGAAGCCATACTTGCTGTAGTAGAGGAGTGTGATGTCCGGCCGCATACGGCAGTTCACCGGCGACGGGATCGCGCCGATCGAGATCAGGGAAATCGCATGCACGAATTGCGACAAGCCTTCATTTGTGTACGTCAGAACAACTTCGCCGGGCTTCACGCCCGCTGCTAGATACCAAGCAGCGAGAACCGTGACTGCCTGTCCGAGTTCGGTGAGCGAAAGCCGCTCGAAGCGTTGGCCTGAAGGCAACGCCCATGGAAAATCCAGCTCGAACAGCCAGCCCTCGCGATCCACGTCTTGAGCGAGAACTTTGTCAAGAAAATTTCCGCAGCCAAGCGCGGGATCGGCATGCAACCGTCGTCGCACGTCGATTCGATGCGCGCGACAGGGTCGTTGAAATGTCATGGAAATAGGCCTTTCTACGAGGTTGTCAATGCGGAGGTCGGCCGAGGTCCTAGTCGGTGGGTGATCCAGGCGCCGAGCAGACACGGAAGGAGGGCGACGGCGATAACGTTGGCCATGCCGATCGGATGGAAAAGATGTCCTCCGAGGGCTGCGCCAAGCGTCATACCGACATACAGGCTGCTACTGATGAGGCCGAGTACAGTGGGACGGCGAGCCGAGAAGCGCTGGGCGGCGCAGGACTGCAGCGCAGGAAAGAAGCCATAGGCGGAAAGCGCCAGCACGAACAACATCGTTCCTAGCGCGATCGGGTAGCCCAACCTGTACACCAAGGAAGTCGCAATTTCCGCGACAGCCATGGCCGCAAAGCAGAGCGTAGCCATCCGAGCCGGTCCAATGCGATCGGCCATCCTGCCGATGAAAACGGAACCTATCGCAGCTCCGACTCCGAATGCCGTCAAGCAAGCGGCGATTCTCGGTACGCCGAGCTCGTAATCTGCAGCGAGTGCCGTCCCTAGCAGCGTATATGTCAAATACACGCTCGTAGACCAGCACACCATAGCCAACAAGTAGGGCAGGGCAGCTGACAGAGGTTCGGTCGTAGCCGTGGCCCGCTCGACAGCGGCAGTCCCGCCTTTAATGCGGCTAGCGTCACGCCATATGTGCCAGTTGATCGGTAGCATGATGGCGAAGACCACCGAAAGGCCCAGAAACACCAGTCTCCAGTCGGAGAGCCCGCCCATCACCAGGCCAGCCGGCGCGCCCAGCGCGAGCGCGATCAGCAGGCCTGAGTTGATCAGAGCGAGATCGGCTGCACGCCGATTTGGGCCGGCGAACTGAGCAGCCAGCGAATACAACATCGGCGAGGTCGAGGCCGCGCCGATGCCTGCGAGTATTCGGCTGGCGAGCAGTGACGGTAACCCCGGCGCAAGCGCGGTGAAGAGATTGCCTACGGCTAACGTTGCTACACCGACGAGAAGGACATTCGACGCGCCCAGGCGCTCCGCCAGTCGGCCCTGTAGCGGGCACGCGATCGCGTACGTTGCACTGAATAGGCTCACCATCCATGTGAGCGTGGCGGGATCAGCCTGCATATCGCGGGCAATGACCGGCAGGAATGGCGAAACGACGAACAGATCTGTTCCAACGAGAAAAATCGTTAGCCAACCGACCAGCATCCAGCGGCGAGATTCGGTAGGGGATGTGACGCTCATGGGGTTTGTACCTTTTCGATCTCGCGCACGACCGCGGACCTGCCCAGTTCGGCCAGCACATCTGGATATGCGGGTCGCCAGCCCGCTGCCCGAAGGCGTCCAGCTTGAACTCTGAATGATGGGAGCGGCGCCATCCGAGGTGCGTTGGCGTCGGCTGCGCGATCGCCTCGTACAGCCGCAAACATTTGCGTGTAAGTACGCGGACACTCATCGGCCGCTATATAGGCTCGCCCGCCTTGCAGACCTGTAGCCAACGCAAAGGCCGCCGCCAAGTCATAGACATGTACGAGGCTAATCCAGCGCGACGACTCTTCGGGCTCGCGCAGACGTCCATCCGCCATGCGTTCGAAAAAGGCCTCGTCACGTGAGGTACCAGGGCCGCACAAGGCCGCGCCGCGTACTATCACCCAATCAAGCGAGCTGCCCTGGACGGCTGCCTCCATCACCACTGCGGAGGCCAGAATTCCTTCGCCAACTAGTTCGCCCGACTCATCGGACGGCTGGTCACCTCGATGTAACATCGCGACGCTCTGCTGCACCAGGCGGCATGAACCGCCAAGCTTGGCGAGCCCGTCTAGCAAGTGTCGCGTGCCTTTTAGCCGGATGCGGTCATTTACTGCCCAGTCACCGCAGCCGCGGCCATTAGGTATGCTGGTAGCGAGATTCACGACAACATCAAGGTCGGCGAGCGCAGCTGGAAGGCTTCGGGGCTCAAGAATGTCAGCCGTGGCCACCTCGTCGACCATCGGTGCACGAGTCGGGTCGCGCACGATGGCTCGGACACACACGCCTTCGCGGCGCAGCAGGGACGCGAGCGCCCTCCCTAGCACGCCGGAGGCGCCCAATATTCCAATCTTCATGATGCGTCCTTGTCAGTCGACGGTCGCTACGTCGTGCACCGGAGGGGCGGAGGTGGGAGCGGACAATTTGTTCGCTGCATGTTGATGACCGTGTACAACTTCGGCCAGTTCGCGCAGGCGCTCCGACGGAGAGGGGGCTTGGAAAGCGTTACGGCCGATACACAGCCCAGCCGAGCCGCCATCGATAGCGGTGCGCGCTGCAGCAAGCACATCTGCAGCGGTGCCGGACAGATCGCCCCCTGCGACCAGTACCGGCACGAAGCAGCCGTCAACAACTTCGCGCATAGCCTCAGCGCTGCCAGGGTGACTGACCTTGACGATATCGGCGCCCATCTCGGCAGCGACGCGCGCAGCCAGTCTCACGTCGGCAACCCGCGTCGAGTTAACGCCCTTGGGCCGCACATACATCATCGCCAGAAGCGGCATACCCCAACGTTCGCAAGCCGACGCCACGGCGCCAAAGTCGCGTAGCATGGCGCTTTCCCCGTCTACTCCTAGATTGACGTGCACTGACACGGCGTCAGCGCCCATCTGCAAGGCATCTTCGACTTGTGCGACCTGCGACTTCGTCGGTCCGGACGGATCCAGTACGGTGCCTCCAGAAACGTGCAAGATGCGCGGCGGCAGGTTGCGTGTCGGTAAAGAGTCGAGGTGACGAAGCGCACCCCGGTGCAGGACGAGGCCCTGTACAAGGCCGGGCTCAACCATCATCCGTTGAGTCGCCGCGCGCAGATCAGCAAGCCCAACCATTGGCCCTAGTGTTGCGCCATGATCCATCGGAACGATGATCGATCGGCAAGAATCGCGATGGAACAGGCGCGCGAGCCGAATATGTCTTCCGCTGCTCATTTCCGCCTCCTTATTTTTCGACGATGTGTTCGGTAACGCGGAGACCGGTGTGCCGACCTGGGAGGTCCACGTGAGCGAGTACCTTGTCACCAGGTTGCAATAGCGTGCCGTGGCGAACAATGCCGTCGGCGCCCATCACACGCACATGCCAATCGTTCTGAAGGAACGTGTTGATGATCACGTGGTGTTCATCAGAACCGGCGATGGTCTCGCCATCGGGGGTAACCCGACGCCGTGTAGCAGCTTCGGCAGCAACTGCCCTGCGTATCTCATCCGACAACTGCGCGGTGGATACACGGCATGTCACTTGCAGCAGCGGACGCCGCTCGACCTTGGCTCGCCCGACGATCACTACGCGAGCCGTGCCGTCCCTGTTGACGCAAAGTACTTCGCTGCCGGCAGCAACTTCGCTGAGATAAAGCGCCTTTCCGTCAGGAGCCCAAACATATGAATGCACGCCTCCCGCGTTCACGCGGAACTCGCGCAAGTTCATGTGCGGCAAGAAATGCGTCTCCGAGCAGACGAAGATTCCGCCCCACCCAGTTGAGCCCACAATCATTCCCTCATCGGCCGTCATCAATGATGTGGTGTCCACACAGACCCGATGTCCGAGGCCTGTATGCCGCACTTCAATCACCTCGGCTTCTGCGAGTTGCATGCGTGTCGTTTGACGACTGCGCAGGCCTGCCGCCAGTGCTCGCAGTGTTCGAGCGTCCCTTGAGCGGAACAACACGCCCACCCCTTGCTCCATGGTCGCGAGGGCATTGAGTGACTGGTCGACTTCACCGACGACTTGCTGAAGACCGCGAATGGGAACCGAACGCAGTACCTGCGTGCCGCTGCGCTCCGCTTTGGCGATCAGCAACTCGTAGGGGATGTAGGTTGCGTGTTCGATGTCAATCACAACGAAGTCGTCGCCGCGCTCGCACAGAGACACGCACGCAGGGAAACCCGACTGTAGGTCCGCCACCTCCACCATCAAACCCGCCTTCAGCCCACGCGCAACGGCCGCGGCGCGTACCGCGTCATGAGGCGTAAGAGCCCAGGTGTCGGCGGGTAGCTTCTTGATGTCTGCTTCCGCCTCGACCCAGACAACACGCTGCTTTCGGGTACGGACCACATCGAGTTGGGACATGAGAAGCACAAGGTGTGTGCAGTTTCCTTCCTCGGCCTCACGCAACAAGGAAGGATCATCGACTCCCCGCGCGTCGAACCACCATGTTGTATTTCCCGCGTCATGGACGGTTGCCGCCCCCTTGTTTGGCTTACGGTTGGCTGCGTCCTTCGATGCGAAGGCAGCAATGGTCTGGGAAGGTGGCGGGCGCCCGGCATCCTGAGGGACGTCGGGCGCGGCGAGTGCTATATCTTGATCCTGGATATCCATTCAGTTCTCTCTCTAAGCTACTTGGGTTCAACAGCAAGGACTGCACGCCCGGTTGGAAGGAGGCGTGCGGTGCCTCCATAGGCGTAAGTTCAATGCTAGAAAGGCTCAAACAAACTGCACAGACGCAGCGCGGCGAAATGTGTAGGTGTCAGAGCAGGACAAGATTGCGCAGAGAGAGAGGGTTGTGCGTTCTCACATACAAACAGCAACGCTGTAACTGTGCTCAGGGAAAGGGCACGGTTGCTACCCTACGTTTGGAGATGGAAGGTGCCGGATGGCCTGCCTGAGCAACGCCACCGATACGACATGGAACGCGACATGCAGCGACTGGTCCGCGTGGCGGTGTAGTTGAAATTGCACTTGCCCATCGGACGGCTGGTGCATGTCATTGAAGTAGCTTGGCACGACCAGAGATTGATTAGCAGCGGTGTGGGACTAGGCTGAAGCTCCAGCCACCGCGGCTCGCAATTTCCCTGTAGATCAATAGGTTGAAGCGAAACGAAGGCTGGCGCCGGAGCTTGCCAGTGGCAACGTGCTGGGCGATTTCGTGCAACTGCGCTTCGGTGGCCGCGATCAACGATTCGCGCTTATGTGCGCGCAGCTTGGCCAGAGCCTCGTTGCGACAGGCGATCAGCCGCTCGCCAGGGTAGTCTTCGGGCGCTTCGATCTCGACGAGGTTGCGTTGATCGAACAGCGGACAACAGGTGCCCTCGAAGTAGCTCGAGGACAGGTCGTAGAGCACGAGCGAGTCCGGGCCGAGGTGACGGGCGGCCAGCTTGCTCTGGATGCGGTCCTGGCGCTCGAGCAGCCAGTCCATCGCTGCGTACAGGTCGTTATCGGTGACATCGGCTACGCCGAATTCCTCGGCCAGCGTGGTGCTGCGCCACAGTCGCGTGGTGGCCAGCTTGGTGGCCAGATCGACGATACGCGCGGCGATAGCTACACTGAGGCATGGCGTAGCGAGCCGGGATCGCACTACCGCACGGACCTGAAGCGGTCCCTGACCATCGCCACGCTTTATGACGAGACGGCTTGCAACCTTTTGATGGTCATCCATTTGGCCACAGCCACGGTCTGGCTGGCTTGACGAGGCAAGGAGATTGATTGATGACGCGACCTAGTTCCCGACATCGATCTGCAAGGCTCTGCGCTCGAATCGCTCGGAAACTGAGCAGCTTGTTGGGCGCAAAAGATGTGTGACGATTTCATAGGGCTCCGTCTCCGAGAGCGGGCGCATGCATAGCCCCCAGGCGAGGGCCCGGGTGATGCGCGACTGGGCCGTGACGCCGACGCCATAGCCTGCTGCGACCCATAGTGCCATCATCTCGAACGATGCTACTTTCGGGCCATCAGGTCGCAGCCCTGGTAAAACAGAGGACATCCGCTGGTCGAGCAAAGGGCACGTCTCCGCGGGCCAGCGGAGCACCGGGTAGTGCTGCAGGTCACTGATCTTAAGTTTCGCTCGCGCTAGCAGAGGGGAACGCAATGGAATGACCAAGGCCATATTTTCCTGCCACAACGGTGTACTGCAGAGAGACGGGGCGCTCGCACGGTGAAGCGACATGCCTGCGTGGTATCGACCTTCAAGAAGACCCTCTATCAGTTCGGCGTCGGAAACTTCAATTACCGCAATGGTGGCCTGTGGCTCCTGGGCGCGTTGCAAAGCGAAAAGTGTCGAGAGGTTCGACCACGGCACGCCCGCGACGATGCCTAGTCGGAAGATAGAAGAGTTTCTGGTGGCGTTGCGCATGATGTAGATCGAAGAAGATGAGGTTCTTTAAATCCTTGAAGCGGACTCACTTGAGTCAGAGCCAACCTGTGCCTCGTTCACCATCAGAGCTGGTCTAATTCCACGGCTTTCCGTGGCCAACAGTAGGGCGCATTCATCAACGGCAGGTCTGTATTCCAATTCGGCATTTCGACGAACTCTTGAAATGACATTGCCTAGTCAGATGAGTGCAGATCAAGGCCTTATGCTTAAAGTGAGAACCTCTAAGCCATTTCCTGACCATGCTAGATCCGCGAGTTGGCGGCAAGTCTGGTTCTAACGGAAACAATCCAGTATTTAAGGAATTTCTGCGCAAATCGTCTGCTGATATGCTCGGCAAGTGCCAGCGGTGAGAAAATTTGAGGCACGAAGCAAAGGTGTGATCGGGCATGGAACCGAGGATCAAGCGAAAATTTATGGCGCAGATGGAACGCGTGCTGCCATGGGGCGCGCTGGTGGAATTGATTGCGCCGTTCGCACCAAAAAAAGGCAAGCGCGACGCTCGCCGTTTGCTTTTGAGAGAATGCTGTACATCCGATTTATGCAGTAGTGATTCACGCTGATCGTCGCGCCAGATTCGACCAAGAACGTTTCGGGCGAGCACGATTCGCTGATAAGCCAGAGCAAGCAGCGCAACCAGGCGCCCTTCGACACGAAGGCCCACATTGGCGTGAATCCTGACTCGCGCTTGGTGCACACCCTGCGTGGCACGGCCAACAACAACAACGACGTGGTCGAGGCCAACACCCCGTTGCACGGTGCTAAAACCGACGCCAGGGATGACGCCGCTGACCAGGGCGCCGGCAAGCGGTCGGATTCCAGGCCAGGCATGCGCAGGGACATCGCCATGCGGTGTGCACTGTCCAACCTGTGGATGGAGCGCCACAGTTGGATGGGCGCCAAGCGCCTGCAAACGGCCAGATGGCCGACAGACAGGTCCACTCGAGCCACAGAGCTGCTGTGCGGCGGACCAAATCGGCGAGGGCGCTCGGCTCGACGGCATCAGTACACCTGAAGTCGCTATCAGCGGACCTTCCTTAGCGGAAAACGACAGCAGAAGTGCAGAGCAGTGAAATCTCACGGCATGAGTTAAAGATAACGTGGTTTTAATTGTGCTGCGACTCGACGCTCCTGTCTATGCAGAAGCGATCCGTCCAGCCTGGCCGGCCAGCCGGCACCACCACCCATGATGCCGAGCTGGCTCACGCCTTCGGTGCTGCGGTGCGTGCGCTGCGGATGGAGCGCGGCATCGCGCAGGAGTCGCTGGCGCACCTGGCTGGCATCGAGCGCTCTCACATGGGCAAGATCGAACGTGGGACGCACCAGCCCACGTTGGCGCTGATCTTGAAAATTGCGGTGGCCTTGGGAGTGAGTGCTGCTGAGTTGATGGGCGCGGCGGAGCGCAATCTTCGCACCGGCACTACACTATGAGCAGTGGTTATGGCCTATCAATGCCCCGAGTGCATTCTTAGTCGAAGGATAAACCGCTCTACGGCCTCTGGCATGTTGGCCTGATCGGGGCGAAGTAGATAGGTTGTGATGACTGCGGATTCCAGTGCCAGGGGTCTTGTGACGATGTCGATATATTGGCAGCCCTCGACGCGAACTGCGGTTGTCAGGCCTACGCCGTAACCTGCACCTACCAGTGTTAGCATCATCTCCAATGAGGTCGCGTGCTCAACGACATTGGGATCGTGTTCCAGCAGGTCGAGCAACCGTGCCAACTCACGGCCGTAACCCTCGCACGCCTGTGAAGCACACAGCACTAGCGGATGACTAGAGAGTTCCTGAAAGGGAACTCTTTTGTAGGAAAGCAAAGGGTGTGTGGAGGAGACAGCCAATATCAATGGATCCTGCCAGATGGCTTCAGCGACAATGCCTTTGCCGACATCGGCGGTGTGTGAAAAGCCGGCCATGAAGTCGCCGGAACGCAATCCGTACAATTGCTCGGCCAATGGCACTTCGGCCATATGGATAGCGATTTCCGGCTCGTATGCTCGCCAGTGGGCGAGGAATCCAGACAAGCGAGGATAGATTGCCCCATCGGATACGGCGAGATGCAGGCCTCCGCGCAGACCGGCCGCGACGCCTCGTGCATTCTCCTGCGCTTGCTCCAAGACAGCGAAGACTCTGCGGGTGTCCTGGGAGAAGGCCTTGCCTGCGGAGGTCAGCCGTGTTCCTCGGCGGTCGCGGGCGAAGAGCGTGACATCCAGTTCGTCCTCGAGCTCCTTGATGGCTTTGGACAGTGCGGACTGGTCAACATACAGGCGTGCGGCAGCACGTGTGAAGTGCTGTTCCTCCGCAACGGCGAGGAAGTAGCGAAGGTGGCGCAATTCCATAAGGCATCTCCTGGCCCTGCGAGGGACTGGTGATGTCCGGCAACATGCACGCGGGCTTGCTCACCTAGGCGATGTCGTTGTGTGCCTAGCCAATCGAACTTCTTGCCGGACTGGAACACTGCCCATGGGCAGTGGTTCGAGCGAAGACTTCAGAACCCGTCAATCTCCCCTTTGGGTTCCATACTCTCGCCGACACCTGACGTCAACTTCAGGTTGGAGCTTTGCCCAATACAGCAGTGAAGTTCTACTTTAAGAAGCCTAGCCTGCCAGATCAATAACGAGACAGGCATTTCAGATACAACAGAATCGAATGCCTCACTGGCACAGGCGCCTCAATGACATGTGCCGGCTTATCGATGCTCGCGAAATGCGCTGGCAATGGTGCGCAGCGCTTCCCGGGTTCGCTTGTCCCGAAGTTCCGAATGGAGTACGACCGCTGAAGACGGAAGCGCAGGCAGGCCGAGGTTCGGACCGACATCGACCAATTCAGGAGGAGCCAGCCGTCGTGGAAACGCCGCCACAGCAAGGCCCGCTGAAATGGCTGCAATGACGGCAGCAATGCCACCGCCTACAAATACTTCCGTCCATGGGACGGAGGCCTGATCAAGCACTTGTTCGGCGACCGTGCGCACACCGCACTGCGGGCTCAAGTTGGCCAGGCGCAATGCCTCCCCTGCAGGGGATTCAAATTCGGGGGCTGCGTACCACCCGAAGTGCTCCGCACACAGAACAGTGCCGTCTCTCCGATCGTCCTCGCTTCGGATGATGACCGCATCGAGCGATCCCTCCGCGTAGCCGTCCAGCAGAACACGGGAGCTGTCGAGGCTAACCTCGATCAACAGTCCTGGGTCCATCGACTTGAGGCGCGCGAGGAGCGTCGGAACTTCAGGCCCCATGACATGGCAACCGATGCCGAGCTTGAAGTGCTTTCGCGTTGCTGTCAGGTTGGCGATCGCTCGCTCATGCGCTTCGAGAAATTCGCGCGCTGAGGCGATAAAGAGCTCTCCTTGGGAGGAGAGTCGGACCAGGCGCGGTGTCCGCTCGATCAGCCGCTGCCCCAACTTCTCCTCCAGACGTTTGAGCTTCACGCTCAGAGCGCCCTGGGTGGTGCCGAGCGACTCGGCGGCTCGAGTGAAGCTCCTTGAGTCGGCGATGACCACGAAGGCCCGCACTGCATCTACATCGAGAGTGACCACTGCAATCATCCTGTTCTGTTGCCACAGAAATTTTACTCCATACCGATCCGTTGTGGTCTCTCCGCTGCTAGCATCAATCCGCCTGATCAATTGGCAATTGAGGCAGTCCACTAGGGCCCATTCAAAACATCCGTTTTGAAAAGTCGACCCGATAAATCCGCTGAGCGGAAGAGGAATTTTTGCAGAGACAGAAAGCGAGGCTTACAGGCCCTGCTTGAGCCGCTGCATTGCTTGGACTGGTTTCTATCTCGGAGCAACGTGAGAAATGGTCGTAATGAACGCATCAAGAAATAAGATCGCTTTGACTGCGGTGTGTCTTTCCGCAGTCATGCTGGGGCTGGAAATAACGAGTATCCCCTCGATTCTTCCCACGCTGGAAAAAGTGTTGCCTGCGGATTTCAGGCAACTCCAGTGGATCATGAACGCCTACACCATCGCGATGTGCTCGGTTCTCGTCGCTATGGGCGCACTCGCGGATCGATTTGGGAGAAAAAGGGTTTTTCTGGTAAGCATCGTGGTGTTCGGCATTGCATCCCTCATATGCGGGCTTGCGAATAGTTCAACGTTGCTCATTGCCGCGCGCTTCCTTCAAGGTCTGAGTGCCGCGGGCATGCTCGCCTGTCAGGTGGCGATCTTGTCGCATCAATTCCAAGGCGGGCCTGAACGAGGGAGTGCTTTTGCTTGGTGGGGGATCGTCTTCGGCTTGGGATTGGGGTTCGGCCCCATCGTTGGCGGCTCCATTGTCGCGATTTCGAGTTGGAATTGGGTGTTCCTGATTCACGTGATCATCGGCTTGGCGACATTCGCTTTTGCCAAGCGAGGTGTCGAGGAATCGTCCGACCCGCATGCCATTCGCATTGACATCGGCGGCATGATTACCCTGTCCTTGGCGGTTTTCGCGCTGGTGTACCTGATCACCATGGGCCGGGAAATCGGTCTGGATAGTCCCGTGGCGATCGGTATTGGGCTGGCCGGTGTAGCGAGCGCACTCTTGTTTGTTTTCATCGAGACGCGCGTGGCGCGGCCCATGTTTGATTTCAAGGCCTTCAGAATCAGGAATTTCTCGGGTGCGTTGATTGGGGCTGCCGGGATGAATTTCAGCTTCTGGCCGTTCATCATCTATTTCCCCATTTATCTGCAGTCCGTTCTTCAATACAGCAGCATTGCGGCCGGTGCAACGGTAATGGCCTATACCTTGCCGACCATCGTCATACCGCCTGCCGCCGAGAAGTTGCTGGCAAAGCGTGGTCCTGGCTTCGTTATTCCTCTGGGGCTATTCTGCATTGCGGCCGGGTTCATTGCGATGCGGTTCGTGGTTGCCACGGAATATGCGAGTTGGGCAACGCTGCTGCCTGGTTGCATCCTGGCGGGTATCGGACTCGGGTTGACCAACACGCCGGTCACCAATACAGCCACTGGCTCGCTTCCTCCTGAACGCGCCGGCATGGCATCGGGGATGGAGTTCAGCGCACGCATGATCTCCTTGGCCGTGAATATCGCCGTGATGGGCTTCGTATTAGTGACAGCAGTTTCCAAGGAAATTTATCGGCTGCTTGCGGATAAGGCCACAGCGGAAAACCTGCGCTATGCCGCCGATGGTGTCGCTGCAGGAAATATCAGCGTAGCGGAGTCAATGGGTCTTTCCGCCGATTCAGCGCGAGAGGCGTTGACAAATGGCATTGGCTGGGTCATGACCTACGGCGGCACCGCCGCATGCATCCTGGGCATGCTGGCTTTGATCACATTCGGAAAGCAGCGCAAGCCCATTGATGAAAAGGATTCTCTATCTGCGACCTGATGAATAGGTAAAAAACAAAGGGCATGACCGGAATAAATAACTATCTTTATCTGGAGAAGCGATCATGAAAATGGACATGGAAACATTGCAGGGGAAGCTGGCGAATATCTTGGAGGTCGATGCGGCGTCCTTGAGTGGCAGCACGGTGCTGAGCGAAGAAGAGCAATGGGACTCGTTCGCTGCACTTTCGGTGGTGGCCTTGGTTACCGAGTACACGGGAAAGCAAATCACCGTCAGGGAAATGGAAAGCATTGCCACGATTGGCGATCTTCTGCGCCTGTTCGATGATTCGAAAACGGAAATCTGATGCCCAAACGACAAATTGCGGGCATCGATATTTCCGCGATTGCCGCAGCCCTTCCGTCTGGCATTGCCGATGCCGGATTCTTTGCACAGTTCTACGGGGAGAAAGAGGTTGCCCGAGTGGCGCGCGGCACGGGCATCCGTTCGGTCCGCTGCGCGGATGGGCTCACGACGACCGATCTAGTGCATGCCGCAGCGGAGCGCCTCCTGGCCGACTATCCCATCGATAGAAGTGCGATCGACGGTCTCGTGGTGGTGACGCAGACACCCGATATGTGGAGCCCTGGTACGGCGTTCGCGATCCATCACTTGCTCGAATTCGACGAGAACTGTTTCGTCATGGACATCAATGCGGGATGTTCGGGCTATGTCAACGGACTCATCCAGGCGGCGTCGTTGATCGCTTCCGGTGCCTGCTCGAACGTGCTGTTGTGCACGGGCGATGTGAATACCCGGCTGGTCGATGACCGGGAACATCAGGTACGGATGCTGTTCGGTGACGCCGCGACCGCCACGCTGCTCAGGCCGGGTACCAAGTCGCTGCAGTTCATCTATGGCGCGGACGGCAGCGGGCGCGGCTCACTGGGTGTTCCGATGACCTACGGGAAGGCTGACAACGTATCGGCCATTGTGCATAGCCTAAAAATGGACGGCGCGGCGGTGATGAGCTTTGCGCTTCACCGCGTTCCTCAGGCCATCCATGCGTTGCTCGATGAAATTGGCCTAGCTAAAGACGACGTGGATCTTTTTGCGCTGCACCAGCCCAATGAATTTATCGTCAATTATCTTAGAAACGGCCTGGGTGTAGACAAGAACGCCCTCCCGGTGGATGTCGATGGTATTGGCAATACCAACTCTAGTTCGATACCGTTGCTCCTGTCTCGCCGAGATTGGGGCGAAAAGGAAAGTCGTCGTCATGTTGTTCTATCGGGATTCGGCGTCGGGCTGTCCTGGAATGCGCTACACCTGGATCTCTCGGGAACAAAAATCGTTAGGCCAGCGGTGGTGAGCAGCGATTCTTCGGGTTGTAGCTGATATTTCAATAGCCAAAAAAGCAACTGAATAACTTCAGGAACTATTCAAAAATTCAAGAGCAGGAACATTATGTGCGGCATTGCTGGATGGGTGGATTTCGACACGGATGTATCGGGCCAACGCGCAATTCTGGAGACCATGACCGATTCCCTGACGCATCGCGGTCCGGACGCGCGGGGCATTTGGTTCGATGGGCATGCCGCACTCGGGCATCGGCGACTGTCCATCATCGACTTGGAGCATGGGGCCCAGCCCATGACGGTGACAGGGGCGTCTGAGCAGCCGCTGGTCCTCTCGTTCTGTGGCGAAATCTACAACTTCAAGGAACTGCGCTCCGAACTCATGCAGTTGGGGCACACATTCAGAACGCGCAGCGATACCGAAGTGCTGCTGCGCGGGTATGCCCAGTGGCAGGACGATGTGTCATATCGCCTGAACGGCATGTATGCCGTAGCCATTTGGGATGCAGCTCGGAAAAAGTTGGTTCTGATTCGAGATCGCCTGGGCGTGAAGCCACTCTACTATTGC
>JASGFT010000027.1:0-34930 GCA_047605425.1 Burkholderiaceae bacterium
GCCGTCAGGTCGCAGCAGGGTAGAAGCTGGGCACGGCAACCCGGCGCCTGCTGCCCGATCAGGGCCCTATGACGCACCTAAGCGTTCACGCCCCTCACCTCGACGCCCGGGCGTGCGCTTGCGGCCCTTCTTCATAGCCAGCCTCGTCTCACCGAGCAAATCGAAGAGCCACGCCAGGCCCGCGTCCATCATCGCGACCTTCGGGGCGACGGCATTCAGCCTGAAGCCGGGAAGCGGCAAAGGAGGCTCGACGGCGACGACGCCGAAGCGCGCCGCATGCATGGCGACGAACCGTCGTGGCAGCGCCGAGACGAGGTCGGTTTCGGCGACGACCGCCAGGGCGAACATGAAGTTCGGCACCGTCAGCGCGATCCGCCGCGTCCGGCCCAGCTTGGCTAGCTCTTCATCGACGAAGCCATGGGGGTCGCCGCTGTGCGAAACGACCAGGTGCTGCATCTCGCAGTATCGATCCAGGCGCCGATCGCGCGCGAACGGATGGCCGCGCCGCATCGCGATGATGAAATCCTCTTCGTAGAGGCAGCGCACTTCGAAGCGAGCAGGAATATCGTCGGATGGAATGATCGCGATATCCATCGCGTGCGCGTCCAGATCGGCGATCGCCGTCTGCCAGACGCGGGCCGGCGAAGGCAGGATCTGGCGTACGCCGATATCGATGCGCGGCGCGATCCGGACCAGCTCTGCTTGGAGAGGGCGCAGCACGACGGCCGAGACGCCGTCCGGCGCGCCGATCGCGAAGCGTCGCGTGGAGGTGGCGGGATCGAACGGCTCGGCGGTCGAGATGACGCTGCGCGCCCGCGCGAGAACGTCGGCGATCGGCTCGGCCAGCCGCGTTGCCCGTTCGGTCGGAACCACACCCTTCGGCGTGCGCAGGAACAGCGGATCGTCCAGCAGCCGGCGCAAACGTCCGAGGCCGTGGCTGACTGCCGATGCCGAGAGCTTGAGTCTTTCGGCCGCCCGCCCGACGTGCCGTTCTTCCTGCACCGCTTCGAACAGGACGAGCAGATTGAGATCGACGCGGGATAGATCAATCTTGTTCAGCATGTCGATGAAATCGTATCACTGGCATCATCGGAACGAGCATGCGATCTTGCGCTCACGGCAAGTACTCATGGAGACGGACATGTCGGTGATGATGATTTCGGACGTCAGCGGACAGACGTCACAGGGATATGACGGCATGCTGGCCTCGGTGAGCGAAGCCTTGCGGCAGGCACCCGGCTTCGTCATGCATATGTCGCACCCGGCGGAAAACGGCTGGCGGATCGTCGAGGTGTGGAACTCCCGCGAAGACGCGACGCGCTTCTTCGCGGCTCACATCGCGCCGAATCTGCCGGATGGCCTCCACCCGAAGCTGTCCTTCGTGCCGCTGCACAGCCTGCTCGAATCCTGATGGGCAGGCTGACGCCGGCCCCCTCCGACCGTCCTGGCCGGCTGATCCGGACATTCGCTTGATGTCGCCGACCGCGACGGCAGGCGGGTGAACGTATGCACCTGCCCGCGAGAGCGACTACCATGCTCGGACAACCACACGCTCACTCAGGAGGATCGCACGATGCGCCAGCTCGACAAGGTTATGTACACCGCCGAAGCCCATGTGACCGGCGGCCGCGAAGGCGCCGGCAAGACGTCCGACGGTCAACTCGACGTCACGCTGAGCCGGCCCGGCTCGGGCAAGCCCGGTACCAATCCGGAACAGTTGTTCGCCGTCGGCTATGCGGCCTGCTTCATCGGCGCGATGGGCGCGGTGGCCCCGAAGGTCGGTGTGGCCGTGCCCAAGGACGTGGCGATCGATTCCAGCGTCTCGCTGGGCCCGACCGAAGGGGGCGCGGCGTTCGGCATCGCGGTGAAGCTGAAGGTCTCGCTGCCGGGACTGGACAGCGACCAGAAGAAGAAACTGGTGGATGCGGCCCATCAGGTGTGCCCATATTCGAACGCCACGCGCGGCAACATCGACGTCCAGCTCGAGATCGCCTGAGGTCGTCGGCGCTTCGCTGACCGGGGCCGCCGCCTATCCCAGCAGCGCGCCGGCCGCTTTCATTTGCTCGTGCTCGAACGCCGGCGCGAAATCCTCCAGCTCGGCAGGCCGCAGTCCGACCTCCGCGCTGGTCGCCAATCGCCGCCAATTCGATATCGCCGCATGCACGTCGGCTAGGGCACCGAGGGCTTGCGCGCTGTCCAGGGCAAAGTAGGGCGCACGCGCCAACAGCATCTTCAAGTCGGTGATCGGCCCGTCCTGCTCGGACAGCCAGGTCTTGGATTCCCGCTCCTTGTCCGGAAAGGGGTTGATGTCGAAGGCCGGCGCCAGGCGCCACAATCCGCGCTTCACATGCAGGAAACCATGGTTCTGCAGATGATCGTCCACATTGGTGATCAGCAGATTGAACACCAGGCGGCGCCAGAGTTGGCGTACGTCCTGCGTGGGCGCATCGCAGTGGGCGCGGATCGCGTCGGCGATCTCCGTATAGCTGCGATCCTCCTCGCGTGAGGCTTGCAGCAGCGAGGCGGCCGATTGGTAAGGAATCCGGCCGTCGGCACCGTCACGATCGAAGCGGCCAATGACGGCTACGGACGCGTCACCCCCAGCGCCTCCCAATTGGACGATGCGCGCCGGCGCGGCGGCGATGCCCGCCCGCGCGGCCAGCTTCAGCGCCAGGACTTCTCCACGGGTGACGCTGCGCGTGTCATCCACGCTCGGGAACTTGCCGATGGCCAGGCGGCCGTCCTCGTCCAGGATCGTGCATTTGGGCCGCATGCCGCCGAGCGAAGTGCCCTTGCCTTGCAGGTAGCGCAAGTCCTCGGCCGTTTCCTGCCCCCGTTCCAAGGCATGGCTGGCCTGAAAGATCCGTTCCAGTTCGATCAAGGGCGGAGTGCTGCGACGTCCCGCCGGAACCGTTCGGTGCCAGGCCCCATCCGGGTCGCGCAAGCGCAGTGCGCCGACGCGGCTGAAGTCGTCGACGGCCAGCAGATAATCCAACTCGGTCAGCGGCGGCAGGCGCGGATCGTCCTTGCGACGCTTGGCGTGATCGCGGGCGATGACGCGTCGGCCCCAGGCATCGGGGGCCGTGTCGGCGATCGCTCCGTGAAAAACCGAATCACGCGGTGACGCCGCCTTGTGGGTCTGGTAACCCAGCGCGAGTTGCAGATCGGCCGAGATGTTGAACCGCTCCGGATTGGCCAACCAGGATTCATCGTACGCGATGGCGCTGTTCTCGCGTCTGCCTTGGCGGACGTATACCAAGGATCCGACCAGCTGAGCTGCCTTGCCGATGCAAAGCTCGACCTGTCGCCGGGTCGATGCTGCACCGACTTTCACAGCGCCCCCGAAGCATCGCGCTTGCTGCGCACGCGTTTGGGTAGCTGCTCGTCCATCAGCGTCAGACCGATCTCGTCGTTCGGTGTATCCAAAAGGTTCTCGAGCGCCCGGATCTCGCCAAAGACATGCAGCGCGCGGGCGAAGAAATGGATGGGTATCCGCACGTCGCCTTTTTCCATGCGCCGGACGGTGGACAAGGAGGCTCCCATGCGTTCGGCCAGCGATGCCTGGGAGATATGGCGCCGGCGACGGGCTAGCGAGATGTCGCTGCCGAACTTGTGGATGGCTCGTTCGACGGGCAAGGGGAGGGGTGAGTCCATTGAAATGACCCAGTGAGAGCGCGAATCGAGTTTAATCGATCCAATTGGAGCCATTATAGGGTAGTTTGCTCGAAGAAAGGATCGGGTGGTCAAGACACCGCTGGCGTGCTCGCTTTCCGACCGTGCCCGCCTCGATCTCCCGGCAGGCTCGCCACGCCGAGTTACGATGCTCTCTTCTTCCCGGAGACGAAGAATGACATCACCCACCCCCCGCACCGGCCTGCAATTGCGCTCGCTCGTCAAGCCGGAAGGCGAACTGGAGGTCTCGCTCGTCGAGACCGACGTAGCGGCTCCCGGCCCCGATCAGGTGCTGATCCGCGTCGACGCGACGCCGATCAACCCGTCCGATCTCGGACTGCTGTTCGGTCCCGCCGACCTCGGCACGGTCCGGTTCTCGGGCCGCGACGAGCAGCCCGTGGTCACCGCGCGCATTCCGGATCGGCTGATGCGCGGCCTGTCGCAGCGCGTCGGCCGCTCGATGCCGGTCGGCAACGAGGGCGCCGGCGTCGTGATCGCGGCCGGCGATTCACCGGCGGCGCAGGCGCTGCTCGGCAAGACCGTGGCGGTCATCGGTGGGGCGATGTATTCGCAGTACCGCACGATCGCCGCCGACCAGTGCCTGGTGCTCGCCGACGGCACGTCGGCGATCGAGGGCGCCTCGTGCTTCGTCAATCCGCTGACCTCGCTCGGCATGACCGAGACGATGCGCCGCGAGGGGCACAAGGCGCTCGTGCACACGGCCGCGGCGTCCAACCTCGGGCGCATGCTGAACCGGATCTGCATCGCCGATGGCATCGGTCTGGTGAACATCGTGCGCCGGCCCGAGCAGGAGGCGCTGTTGCGCAACGAGGGTGCGCGCTACGTCTGCAACTCGAGCTCGCCCGATTTCATCGCCGAACTGACCGAGGCGCTGGCGGCGACCGGCGCGACGATCGGCTTCGATGCGATCGGCGGCGGCAGGCTGGCCGGGCAGATCCTCGGCTGCATGGAGGCGGCGATCAACCGCACGGCCAAGGAGTACAGCCGCTACGGCTCCGACGTGCACAAGCAGGTCTATCTGTACGGCACGCTCGATACCAGTCCAACCGAGATCACCCGCAATTTCGGGATGTCCTGGGGCGTCGGCGGTTGGCTGCTGTTCCCGTTCCTGAACAGGATCGGTCCCGAGCGCACTCGGGAGTTGAAGCAGCGGGTCGTCGACGAGTTGAAGACGACGTTCGCCAGCGATCACTCGCACGAGGTGTCGCTGGCCGGCGCGCTGAAGCCCGAGGCGATCGCCGACTATTCGCGGCGGGCGACGCAGTCGAAGTATCTGATCCTGCCGAGCCGGGCGTAGGCCTGAGGGAACGGATGATGGCGCGCCGGAGCGTGCCGTCATCCGCAGCGAACGCCTGGACTGTTCTTGCGGAAGGCGATTGATCGCGTGGCGCCGATCCGTCAGAGAATGGATCGATAAGTCGAGAGCGTCCTGACGGTCTGGGCCAGTCCCTGCCGCAGCAGCGCGTCGAGGTAGCGGTCCACGTCCATGGGCGGATTCCTCAATTGTGCTCGCTGCTTTTGCGCTGCCGAGATGACTGCCATGGCATCCAGATCGAACAGATTGCCGATGAACAGGTCGGGGTGCTGCGCTTCGATACCATAGGGCACGAGCGCCGTCTGCGGAAAGTCCTTCTCGTTGAAGGTCACGATGACGCTGGCGCCGCTGCGGATGGCGGCTGCAAGAACATGGCAGTCGTTCGGGTCCGGCAGACTCAATCCGGCGATGAGCGCCTCATGCCCCGAGACCAAGCCATCCGGGATGGCCTGGTTCATCAACGCCGATGTGCGGTCGACCTGATCCGGACGAAGATCCGGCCGGTTGACCAGCAGATTGCGCTTCCATTCTTCGTGGATCTGCGTGCTCCATCGCGCCCGGAAGCGACCCGAAAGACCCAGCCACATAAGGAAATCCCGCAATGGGGCAGGGTACAGCACACATGCGTCATAGACGGCCGTGAAGGGTGACTGTCTCATTAGTAGCCCATGCCCAACTCCTGAGCCTGCTTGGCCAATGCCGCCATGGCGTCCTCGCTGGCCTGGTCTCTCAGGGCCTTGAACTGCATCAGGTCGGCAAAGCGGACGCGCCTGTGCTTGCCGGTCCTATGGAAGGGCAGGGCGCCGTCTTCGAGCAGCTTGACCAGGTGTGGCCGGGATACATTGAGCATGTCGGCGGCTTCCTGGGTCGTGAGCTCGGCATGAATCGGCACAACCTTGACGGCATTGCCCTCGGCGAGTTCGGCAAGGATGTCCACCAGCAGGCGTAGCGCGGCCGTAGGCAGTTCCACCCGATGAGCCTGGTTCTTGTCGTCGAAGATCTGGATCTGCTGCGTCTCCTGGCGCGTGACCAGGAAGGCGGCCAAGGCCCGCTGACCTTCCAGCGCGGCCTGGACCTCGCGCTCGACCGGGAGCGCCACATTGGAAAGGGCGGCGGTAGGCATGGGGACTTCCTGCATCTGAAGGATAAGGTAGGCGATTCTATTCGAAATAAATGAAAATCGCAATAAACGAAATGATATGACAGCTCCAGCCTATCACCGCAAAGTGCGAGTACGGCTGGCGCGGCGCTCGGCGCCGGTGGTTGGCGAGTTTGGCCCGCTCCATCTGCGTGATGGATTGACCACGGGCCAAAGCGTAGGCTCGCGGCAGTGAAGCTCCCACCGTCGGGAGGGAGTGACTCACGTTCGAGCGCGATCAGGTGAGCGTGCGGCGGCGATCGCGACGAAGCCTCCGCTCCCCGCCCGACCCCTCAGCCCAGGTTCGGCTCGCCCTCAAGGATGATGGTCTTCGCCTCGAGGAAGGGCATCAGTCCTTCGACGCCGCCTTCGCGGCCAATGCCCGACTGCTTGAAGCCGCCGAAGGCGATCGAGAAGTCGGTGCGGAACCAGTTGTGGCCGACGGTGCCGGCCAGCAGCCGGCGCGACACCTGATAAGCGCGGGTCGCGTCATTGGTGAAGACCGACGCGTTCAGGCCGAAGACCGTGTCGTTGGCGATCTCGATCGCGTGATCCTCGTCGTTGGCCGGGATGATGCTGACCACCGGCCCGAAGATCTCCTCACGGGCGATCGTCATGTCGTTGTCGACGTGGGCGAACACCGTCGGCTCGACGAAGAAGCCCCGGTCCAGGTGTGCCGGGCGGCCGCCGCCGGTGCAGACCCGGGCGCCTTCCTCGCGGCCCTTGGCGATATAGCCTTCGACGCGGTCGCGCTGGCGGCGCATCGCCAGCGGGCCCATGCCGGTGGCCTCGTCGAACGGGTCGCCGACCTTGATCCGCTCGAACGCCGCGGCCATCGCTTCGGCGAATTGGTCGTGCCGGTGCCTGGAAACGACGAGACGGGTCAGCGACGAGCAGACCTGGCCGGTGAGGTAAGGAGCATAGGTCGCGATGCGCGCGGCGGCTTCCTCCAGGTCGTAGTCGTCGAGGATGACCGCCGCCGACTTGCCGCCCAGCTCGAGCGTGCAGCGGGCGATGCGTTCGCCGCAGATCGATGCGATCTTCTTGCCGGCGGCGCTCGAGCCGGTGAACGTGATCTTGTCGATCCCCGGATGGCGTACCAGCAGCTCGGACACCTCGCGGTCGGCGGTCAGGACGTTGAACACGCCTTCCGGAAGGCCGACGGCCTGGGCGACCTCGGCCAGTTGCAGCGGGCCGCCGGGCGACTCCGGCGAAGCCTTCAGCACGACCGTGCAGCCGGCCAATAGCGCGGGCGCGCATTTCCAGCCCGACAGGCTGAGCGCGCCGTTCCACGGGATGATCGCGCCGACGACGCCGACGGGCTCGCGCGCGAGGAAGCTGGCGACCGCGCCCGGTGATTGCCGCGCTTCGTGCCGCTCGACCCATTCGAAGGTGTCGGCGAGGCCCGCGTAATAGTCGAAGATCGAAGCGATCCGCGATCCCAGCGCCTTGGACGCGCTCTGCGTGACGCCGACCTCGCTGGTCCAGACCTTGCCCAGCGCCGCTTCGCGCTTGCGGATTTCGTCCGCCATCGCGCGCAGGTACTTGGCGCGCTCGGCAGGGGTCATGCGCGGCCAGGGGCCTTTGTCGAACGCATGCCGGGCCGCCGCGACGGCTCGCTCGATGTCCTCGGCGCGGGCTTCGCCGACGCGCAGGAAGACCTCTTCCGTGGTGGGGTTGATGACTTCGATCACCGAATCGCTCGAAGGCGCGACCCAGTCTCCGCCGATGAAGAACCGATCGGGCCGTTCGATCAGGCGGGCGGCTTCTCGTGCGGACATGTCCGTGTCTCCTTCTTGGTCGATCACGGACATCGTACTACGCTGCCTTCTCAGCGGTAGGCGAGCGCTCCGTCATCGGGCCGCACCGTCGGCACGACGACCTGGCGGCCCTGGCTGCGCATGTGCTCGATGATGCCGCAGACCAGATCGCAGACCAGGTCGACGCGCAGCGTCCAGCTCGAGCGGAAGTAACCCTGCATGTAGGCCATGTTGGGCACGCCGTCGATCATCACGCCCCGGTAAATCTCGTCGATGGCCGCGAACCGCTGGATCAGCCGGGCCTGGGGCTCGCGCAGGTCGCGCAGATGTTGGGGCTCGCCGATCGATCGGTGCTGACTCGCGCGTGTCGACGCAGGTTCGGCGATGCCCCCCGACGCTTGCGCCGGGGGATCGACGCGGCGCGACCGTCATCGAACGAAGATCTTCCTTAGCGTCTCCACCCCGCGGGCCAGGCCGTCCTCTTTCGCCATCGACTCGGCGATCGCTCGCGCGCGGGTGCGCATGCCGGGTTGCAGCGCGGCCTCGATCGCGTCGGCCAGCGCGGCGGCGCTCGGCCGCTTGCCGTCGACCGGCGCGGCGGCGATGCCCAGCGCGTGGATCCGATCGGCCCAGAATGGCTGGTCGCCGGCGAACGGCATGATGATGGCCGGTACGCCGGCGGCCGCGACCGAATGCGTGGTGCCGGGGCCGCCGTGGTGGATCGCCAGCGCCGTGCGCGGCAGCAGCCAGTCGTGCGGCGTATTGCCGACGACGTGGAAGTTGGCGGGCAGCGCGTCGGTGTCGATGCCGCTCCATCCCGGGTAGAACAGCGCGCGGCGGCCGGCGACCGCGCCGATCATCGCGTCGAGCAGCCGTCGCCGGTCGAAGCCCGCCATGCTGCCGAAGCCGATGTAGATCGGCGCTTCGCCGCCGGCGAGGAAGTCGGCCAGCGCGGCGGGCGGCGTCCAGTCCTGACGCGCCGTCGTTCGCCACTGTCCGCACAGCACAACCTCGTCGGGCCAGTCGGCGGGGCGCGGCAGCAGCGTCGGCGAGATGCCGTACAGCATCGGGTAGTCGGCCCACAGCTTCCCGCGCGGCGGCAAGCCGAGCACGCGGCCGCGCGCGTCGTTGATCCGTGATCGGAAGCTGCGCCACAGCAGCGCGTTGATGGCGACGTGGCTCGCGCGGTTCAGCCAGCGCGGCACGCGCGCCGGCGGCAGGAACGGCGCGGCGAACGCCTTGGTCGGGTGAAGCGGGAACAGGCCGGCGCCGGCGACCGGCAGGCGGCGCTGCTCGGCGACCGACAACGCGGCGAATGCTGCCAGGCCGGCGGCGACGATGCCGTCGGCGTCCCGCGCGCAGTCGGCGATCTGCCGGACCCAGTCCTCGGCGCGCGCGTTCGGGATGCGGAAGATGGCCCGGGTCGACTGCGACATGCTGCCGGATTGCCCGGCGTCCGACGACGACGCCCGGCCGGGGCGCAGCGCCGCGCGGATGTCGCCGGCCAGCGCGACCGCCGGCACGTCCATCGCGGCGGCGGCGTCGAGCGTCGCCGCATCGGCGAGCAGCGTGGCCGAGTGGCCGGCATCGATCCAGGCGCGGCACAACGCGGCCATCGGGCGCGCGTCGCCTTCGGTGCCATAAGTGGCGACGATGAGCTTCATGACGGATACGCGGCGATCTCTCGTCGCGCGAAAAAAGTATACGTCGTATACTATTGCACGATGTGCACGAATAATGCAAGCCGCCCAATCCGAAGGACCGACGCATGACGATGGACGCGACGCAGAGGGGCCCTACGTCGACCGACGACAACGACGATGCGCGCGCGCCGGGCCTGCGCGAGCGAAAGCGGGCGCGGATGCTCGATCACCTGACCGATACCGCGACGCGCCTGTTCGCCGTGCACGGCTATGCGGCCGTGACGATGGAGCAGATCGCGGCCGAGGCCGAGGTCGCCAAGCGCACGCTGTACAACCACTTTGCGACCAAGGACGCGCTGCTGGCCCGCTGGATCGAGCAGTCGCTGCGGCACAGCCTGACCGAGCTGGCGCCGAAGCTGGCGCGGCGTCGCAGCGCGGCGGCGCGCCTTCGCTTCGTGCTCGACGCGTCGGCGCGGTGGTGCGAGGCGCACCCCGAGCACCTGCTCGCTTACCTTCGCTACCGGTTCGGGGCG
The DNA here is from genome assembly GCA_047605425.1 of Burkholderiaceae bacterium. Taxonomy (GTDB): domain Bacteria; phylum Pseudomonadota; class Gammaproteobacteria; order Burkholderiales; family Burkholderiaceae_E; genus JAKPAM01. The sequence goes on from JASGFT010000027.1 coordinate 10,083, forward strand.
TTCGGCGCCGGCGAGCGGCCCGACCGGACGGTCAGCGGCGTCGACATCGTCGATACCTGGCGCGCGCTGATCGAACAGGGGCAGCGCTCGGGCGAGCTGCGCGGCGATTCATCGGCCACGCAACTGGCGATCTGGTTCCACCATCTGTATCTGGCGGCCTTGCTGCGCTGGCTGACGACGCCCGGGCTGTCGCTGGCGGCGGAGCTCGCGTCGGCCAGCCGCCTGTTCTTCGAGGGGGCGCTGGTGTCGCGTCCGGATGGCGGCGCGGCCGCGGCTCGGCGACGATGACGGACTCAGAGGCTGAGAGTTTTTCGGCCGTGCCCGAAAGGCGCGTCCAAACGCCCCGGATCTAGGCGCAAAGCGCAGCCATAGCTCGGGCTATGGCGAGCATTTGCAACGACGAGCCGGGACGTTTGGGCGTGCAAGGCGGGCATGGACGAAAGACTCTCAGCCTCTCAGTGCTGCGCGGCTTCGCGCGGATGCCAGCCGGCGCCGGCCTGACCGGCCGTGTAGCGCGACACGTCCAGGCCGCTCGGGTCGATCGCCGGCCGCCGCCGGCTGATCAGGTCGGCCAGCAACTGGCCCGAGCCGCAGGCCATCGTCCAGCCGAGCGTGCCGTGGCCGGTGTTCAGCCACAGGTTCGGCACCGGCGTGGCGCCCACGATCGGGGTGCCGTCGGGCGTCGTCGGCCGCAGGCCGGTCCAGAAGCTCGCGTTCGGCGTATCGCCGGCGCCGGCGAACAGATCGTCGACGACCATCGCCAGCGTCGCTCGCCGCGCCGGGTTCAGGCGCAGGTCGAAACCGGCGACCTCGGCCATGCCGCCGACGCGGATCCGGTCGTCGAAGCGCGTGACCGCGATCTTGTAGGTCTCGTCCATCACCGTGGACAACGGTGCGCGGTCCGCGTCGACGATCGGCACCGTCAGCGAGTAGCCCTTGAGCGGATAGACCGGCAGGCGCAGCCCCGCGGGCATCGCGAACCGGCGCGAATAGCTGCCCAGCGCCATCACGTACTGGTCGGCGCGCAGCAGCTCGGCGGCGCTCGCGCCGGCCTCGCCGGTCACGCCCGGCATCCGGACCCGGACGCCGTCGACCCGGCCGTCGCGCATCGACAGCCCGTCGATCGCGACGCCGTGGCGGAAATCGACGCCGGCCGCGCGGGCGCGCGCGGCCAGCTCGGTCGTGAAAAGCTGGCAGTCGCCGGTCTCGTCGCCGGGCAGGCGCAGGCCGCCGCTCAGCTTGCCGGCGACATGGGCCAGCGCCGGTTCGGCGCCGGCCAGGCTGGCGGGACTCAACAACTCGTAGCGCACGCCGGCCTCGCGCAGCACGTCGACGTCCTTGCCGATCGCGTCGAGCTGGGCCTGCGTGCGAAAGACCTGCAGCGTGCCCCGCTGGCGGCCTTCGTAGGCGATGCCGGTGCTCGCGCGCAGCGCCTTCAGGCAGTCGCGGCTGTACTCGGCCAGCCGCACCATGCGTTCCTTGTTGACCGCGTAGTGCGAGACGCTGCAGTGGCGCAGCATCTGCGCGAGCCATTGGAGCTGGAACAGCGTGCCGTCGGGGCGGATCGCCAGCGGCGCGTGCCGCTGGAACAGCCACTTGAGGGCTTTCAGCGGGATGCCCGGCGCGGCCCAGGGCGACGCGTAGCCGGGCGAGATCTGGCCGGCGTTGGCGAAGCTCGTTTCGAGCGCGACGCCGGGCTGCCGATCGATGACGGTGACCTGGTGGCCGGCGCGGGCCAGGTACCAGGCCGTCGTGACGCCGATGACGCCGCTGCCGAGGACTAGGACACGCATGGACAGGCTCCGTCTGGATTTGCGCAGGGGATGTTTCTATGTTATGACTGTCGTTGTGGATTTTGAGCGGGTATTTTTGTCGGAAAACAGGAAAATATCCTGCCGAACGGCGGATCACCGGCAAAAGCCGTCACGATCGCGGGAGCCTGGCTCAGCCGATGCGCAACCGAACCGAAACCGTGCGCGATCTGGACCGCATCGATCGCAAGCTGCTGCGCCTGCTGCAGCAGAACGGACGCATGTCGATGACCGAGCTGGCCGAGCGCGTCGGCCTGTCGGTGACGCCCTGCAGCGAGCGCGTCAAGCGGCTGGAGCGCGACGGCGTGATCGAAGGGTATTACGCGCGCCTGAACCCGCAGGCGCTCGGACACGCGCTGCTGGTGTTCGTCGAGATCAAGCTGTCGGCCAAGTCGGGGACGATCTTCGACGACTTCCGCCGCGAGGTGCTGAAGCTGCCGAACGTGCTCGAATGCCACCTGGTGTCGGGCGAGTTCGACTACCTGATCAAGGCGCGGATACCGGAGATGACCGCCTATCGACGGCTGCTCGGCGACATGCTGCTGGCGCTGCCCGGCGCGCGCGAATCGCGCAGCTACGTGGTGATGGAAGAGATCAAGGAAAGTCTGGCGCTGGAGGTGCCCGAGCCGCAGCCGCGCAGGGCTTGAGCGCCGCCGCGCCGGGACTGGGCGCTGCCGGGCGGGATCCGGGCTCGGGCCCGAACCTCATCAGCGCGCGGGCAGGAACTTCTCGACGAGCCGGACCCAGTAGCTGGCGCCGATCGGGATCAGCTCGTCGTTGAAGTCGTAGCTCGGATTGTGCAACTGGCACGGGCCCAGGCCGTGGCCGATGTCGCGGTGCGTGCCGTCGCCGTTGCCGATCATCACGTAGCAGCCGGGTTTCTCGCGCAGCATGAACGCGAAGTCCTCCGAGCCCATCGTCGGTTCGAACGCGAAGACGCCGTCGGCGCCGACGACGTCCTCGGCGACCGTGCGGCAGAACGCGGTCTGCTCGGCGTGGTTGACCAGCGGCGGATAGTTGCGCCTGAAGTTCAGCACGCCGGCGGCGCCGAACACCGGCGGCAACTGGGCGACGATCTCGCGCATCCGCGATTCGACCAGGTCGAGAACCTCGTCGGTGAACGTGCGCACGGTGCCGCGGACCACCGCTTCGTCGGCGACGACGTTGTAGGCGTCGCCGACGTGGATCTGCGTGACCGACAGCACCGCGGTATCGATCGGCTTGACGTTGCGCGAGACGATCGTCTGCAGTGCCTGCACCAGGTGCGTGGCGACGATGACCGGGTCGACGCCCAGATGCGGCATCGCGGCATGCGTGCCGCGCCCCGTCAGCGTGATCTCGAATTCGTTGCTCGACGCCATCGTCGGTCCGGCGCACACGCCGAAGGCGCCGGCCTTCATGCCGGGCCAGTTGTGCATGCCGAACACGGCGTCGCACGGGAACCGCTCGAACAGGCCGTCGTCCATCATCGCCCTGGCGCCCGCGCCGCCTTCCTCGGCGGGCTGGAAGATCAGGTGGATGGTGCCGTCGAAGCGGCGATGCTTGACCAGGTGCCGGGCGGCGGCCAGCAGCATCGTCGTGTGGCCGTCATGGCCGCACGCGTGCATCTTGCCCGGATGCCGGGACCGGTGCGCGAACGTGTTGTGCTCGGGCATCGGCAGCGCGTCCATGTCGGCGCGCAGTCCGATCGAGCCGGTGCCGCTGCCGTGGCGGATCGTGCCGACCACGCCGGTCTTGCCCAGGCCGCGGTCGACGTCGATGCCCCAGCCGCGCAGCCGTTCGGCGACGATGTCGGCGGTCCGGGTTTCTTCGTAGCGCAGTTCGGGATGGGCATGCAGATCACGGCGGATGGCCGTCATCTCGGCCTGGGATGCCAGGATGCTGTCGACGAGTTTCATCGGCAATGCAGCGCCGAGGCGCTTCCTCGTAGAATGGATGCGGTTAGCTTAGCACTGGCTTGGCCGCAAGGACCCGCCCCTCGGGGATCGCCCCAATGGCCTGGCGGCGGCTGGCGAATCCACGGAAACCCGAAGATGCTGAATCGAGAATCGTCCGATCTTCCCGCCGGCCCTGCGGCTTCCGCCGAGCGCGTCGTGCGCGGCGCCTGCCCGCACGATTGCCCCGACACCTGCGCGATGCTGATCACGGTGCGCGACGACAGGGTCGTCAAGGTCGCCGGCGATCCCGAGCATCCGACCACGCATGGCGCGCTGTGCGCGAAGGTGTCCCGCTATCCCGAACGGACTTATCACGCCGACCGGCTGCTGCAGCCGATGCGGCGCGTCGGCCGCAAGGGCGAGGGCAGGTTCGAGCCAGTGAGCTGGGACGCCGCGCTCGATGAAATCGCCGCCCGGCTGAAGGCGATCGCGGCGCGCGATCCGCAGCGGATCCTGCCGTACAGCTACGCGGGGACGATGGGGTTCGTGCAGCAGGAAGGCATGGCGATGCGCTTCTTCCACAAGCTGGGCGCGTCGCTGCTCGACCGGACGATCTGCGCGAGCGCCGGGCAGACCGGCATCGCCCATACGCTGGGCGGCGCGGTCGGCATGGACATCGAGAGCTTCGCGCGGTCGCGGCTGATCATCATCTGGGGCTCGAACGCGATCACGTCGAACCTGCATTTCTGGACGATCGCGCAGCAGGCCAAGCGCGACGGCGCCAAGCTGATCGCGATCGATCCTTATTGCAGCGACACCGCGCTCAAGTGCCACCAGCACATCGCGCTGCTGCCGGGCACCGACGCGGCGCTGGCGCTCGGCATCATGCACGTGCTGATCGACGAGGACCTCCTCGACCACGACTACATCGCGCGCCACACGCTCGGTTTCGACGAGTTGCGGCAGCGGGCGATGTCGTATCCGCCCGACCGGGTCGCCGGGATCTGCGGGATCAGCGCCGACGAGGTCGTCGGCCTGGCGCGCGACTACGCGGGCACGCGACCGGCGGCGATCCGCTTGAACTACGGCACGCAGCGCACGCGCGGCGGCGGCAATGCGGTGCGCGCGATAAGCTGCCTGCCGGCGCTGACCGGCGCGTGGCGCGACCCGGCCGGCGGGCTGCTGTTGTCGTCCAGCGGTCATTACCCGGTCGCGTCCGCCGCGCTGCTCCGCCCGGACCTGCTGCCGCGGTGGCCGGAACTGCCGCGCACGATCAACATGGTGACGATCGGCGACGCGCTGGCGCAGGCCGATCCGCCGATCGAGGCGATGATCGTCTACAACTCGAATCCGGTCGCCGTGGCGCCGGATTCCGAGAAGGTGATCGCCGGTTTCTCGCGCGAGGATCTGTTCGTCGTCGTGCTCGAGCACTTCCAGACCGATACCGCCGACTATGCCGATTACCTGCTGCCGGCGACGACGCAGCTCGAGCACTTCGACCTGCACAAGACTTATGGGCATCGCTACCTGGTGATCAACCAGCCGGCGGTCGCGCCGCTGGGGCAAGCGCTTCCGAATGCCGAGATCTTCCGGCGACTTGCCGCGCGCATGGGCTTCGACGATCCGTGCTTCGAGCAATCGGACGTCGAGATCGCGCGCACGGCGATCGACTGGCGCGACCCGCGCGTGCAGGGCATGACGCTCGAGTCGATCGCGCGGGCGGGCTGGGCCAAGCTCGACGTCGCCCAGGCGCCGTTCGCGAGCGGCGGCTTTCCGACGCCCTCGGGCAAATGCGAGTTCTTCAGCGAGCGGCTGGCCGCGCAAGGGCTCGACCCGCTGCCCGATTTCGTGCCGCCTCATGAATCGGTGCAGTCGAACCCGCAACGCGCCGAGTCGTATCCGCTGGCGATGATCTCGCCGCCGTCGCGCAACTTCATGAACAGCACGTTCGTCAACCTGAAGAGCCTGCGCGCGCCCGACCGCGAGCCGGCGTGCGAGCTGCACCCGGACGAGGCGGCGGCGCGCGGACTGGTCGACGGCCAGCCCGTGCGGATGTTCAACGACCGCGGCGCCTGCCTGCTGAAGCTGAACGTGACGCCTCGCGCGCGACCGGGAGTCGTCGTCGCCTGGGGCGTGTGGTGGCACAAGCTCGCACCGGGCGAGCGCAACGTCAATGCGTTGACCAGCCAGGCGCTGACCGACCTGGGCCGCGCGCCGACGTTCCACGATTGCCTGGTGCAGATCGAAGCGGCCGAGCCGGTTTGAGAATCTGACCGCTCCGTGCGCCGGCTCCTCGCGCCCCTTCTGGTCCGGCTCGCCGCGTTCGTCGCGCTCGCGATGCCGCTGAGCGGGTGCACGTCGATGTCCTGGGATCTCGGCTACTACTGGCAGTCGGTCAGCGGCCATTGGTCGGTGATCCGGGCCGCGCAGCCGTTGGATCGGCTGCTCGGCGATCCGGCGCTCGATCCGGTCTTGCGCGAGCGCCTCGAGCGCGCGCGGCGGATCCGGCGCTTCGCGTCCGACGCGCTGGGCCTGCCCGACAACGGCAGCTTCACGCGCTATGCGGACCTGAAGCGGCCGTTCGTCGTCTGGAACGTCGTCGCCGCGCCGCGCTACTCGCTCGAGCTGCAGCGCTGGTGCTTTCCGGTGGCGGGCTGCATCACTTATCGCGGCTACTACGACAAGGAGAGCGCCGAGGCGTTCGCGCGAACGCTGGCGGCGCAAGGGCTCGACGTCTACGTCGCCGGCGTGCCCGCTTATTCGACATTGGGCTGGTTCGACGATCCGCTGCTCAATACGTTCATCGGTTATGGCGAACCCGAGCTGGCGCGACTCGTCTTTCACGAGCTCGCGCATCAACTCGTCTACGTCAGCGGCGATTCGACATTCAACGAATCGTTCGCGACGGCGGTCGAGCAGATCGGCGTGAGCCGCTGGCTCGCGAGTCGCGGCGATCCGGCGCTGGTCGACGCGTACCGGCAGTACGAGCAGCGCCGTCAGGCGTTCGTCGCGCTGCTGACGCAGGCTCGCGAGCGCCTGCAGCGCGGCTATGCGCAGGCGGTCGACGACGCGCAGCGCCAGCGCGTCAAGGACGAGGTGTTTGCTGCGTTGCAGCGCGACTACCAGTCATTGAAGGCCGGCTGGGGGGGATGGGCCGGATACGACCGCTGGTTCGGCCAGAAGCTGGGCAATGCCCATCTCGGTTCGGTGGCGACCTATACCGAGCGGGTGCCGGGCTTCCTCGCGTTGGCCGAGCAGCAGCCGGACCTGGCAGCCTTTTACGATCGCGTCAGGGAAATCGCCAAGCTGGACAAGAATCAACGCGATCAGCGCCTCGCTGCGCCATAATGCCTGGGCAAGGGTCGCGGCCGGTGCCGTGTGTTCGTGCGGCGATTCGTCATCGCGGCGGGCAGAGGCAGCAGGCCGGCGGTCGCGAGAGTCGATCGAGTTTTCGAGGGTAAGGGGCGAGACATGGATCGCTTGTGGCTGAAGAATTACCCGGCTGGCGTACCGGCCGAGATCGACATCGGTCAGTATCGTTCGCTGGTGCAGTTGATCGATGAGGCTTTCCAGCGCCATGCGCAGCGGCCGGCCTACGTCAGCATGGGCCGCGAGATCACGTTCGCGCAGGTCGACGACCTGTCCCGGCGTTTCGCCGCGTGGCTGCAATCGAAGGGCCTGAACAAGGGAGACCGGGTCGCGTTGATGATGCCCAACGTGCTGCAGTATCCGGTCGCGTTGGCGGGCGTGCTGCGCGCCGGGCTGGTCGTCGTCAACGTCAATCCGCTGTACACGCCGCGCGAGCTCGAGCACCAGCTCAAGGACAGCGGTGCGGCGGCCATCGTGATCCTCGAGAACTTCGCGTCGACGCTGCAGCAGGTCGTGTCGCGCACGTCGGTCAAGCACGTGGTCGTCACCGCGATGGGCGATTTGCTGGGCACGCTCAAGGGAGGCCTGGTCAATTTCGTCGTGCGCAACGTCAAGAAGATGGTGCCCGACTACACGCTGCCGGGCTCGTACAAGTTCAACGCGGTGCTGACCGAATGCGCGGGCAGCGCGCCGCGCACGCCGGCGCTGGGTCACGACGATCTGGCGTTCCTGCAGTACACGGGCGGCACGACCGGCGTGGCCAAGGGCGCGATGCTGTCGCACGGCAACCTGATCGCCAACGTGCTGCAATCCGAGGCGTGGATGCAGCCGGGGATCGATCGCCCCGGCAAGCCGCCGCTGACCGGCCAGCCGATCACCGTGTGCGCGCTGCCGCTGTATCACATCTTCGCGCTGACGGTCTGCTGTCTGCTCGGCATGCGCACCGGCGGCCTGAACATCCTGATCGCCAATCCGCGTGATCTCCCCGCACTGGTGAAGGAAGTCGCGCCATATCGCTTCAATATGTTTCCGGCCGTCAATACGCTGTACAACGCGCTGATCAACTTCCCCGAGTTCGCCGAGCTCGATTTCTCGGGGCTGCGGATCTCGAACGGCGGCGGCATGGCGGTCCAGCAGAGCGTCGCGCAGAAATGGCTGGCGCTGACCGGGTGTCCGATCTGCGAAGGCTACGGCCTGTCCGAGACCTCGCCGTCGGTGACCTGCAATCCGACCGATACCGATGCCTATAGCGGAACGATCGGCCTGCCATTGCCGTCCACCGAGGTCCGGCTCCAGGACGACGATGGTCAGCCGGTGCCGATCGGCTCGTCAGGCGAGATCGCGATCCGCGGTCCGCAGGTGATGAGCGGCTACTGGCAGCGGCCGGACGAGACGGCCAAGGTCATGACCGCCGACGGTTTCTTCAAGAGCGGCGACATCGGCATCATGGACGAGCGCGGCTATATCCGGATCATCGATCGCAAGAAGGACATGATCCTGGTGTCCGGGTTCAACGTCTATCCGAACGAGATCGAGGACGTCGTCGCCGCGCATCCGGGTGTTCTCGAATGCGCGGCGGTCGGCGTGCCGGACGAACATTCGGGCGAGGTGGTCAAGATCTACGTGGTCAGGAAGGATCCGGCGCTGACCGAGAAGGAGCTGGCCGCGTATTGCGCCGAGAACCTGACCGGCTACAAGAAGCCCCGCTATATCGAGTTTCGCGACGACCTGCCCAAGAGCACGGTCGGCAAGATCCTGCGCCGCGAATTGCGCGACGAGCAGCGTCCCGAATCGAAGAAGGTCGCTTGACCGAAAGCCGGGCGTCGCCGCGGCGGCGTCCCGGCCTGGCGGCGGTGAACGTCAAAGACGAACGACAAAAGAAAACGCCGGCGTGAGCCGGCGTTTTCGATTCCGATCGTGAGGGCTGGCCGAGGCCAACCCGCCTGGATCAGAACTGGTGACGGATACCCAGCGCGAACGCTTGGGGTTTGCCGTCGGCAACGGTCGCGTAGCTGTTGCCCGAGTTGCGGATGATCAGCGACGCGCCGTCCTTGTTCCACACTTTGGAGTAGGTCGCGTACACCGTCGTGCGCTTGGACAGCGGATACGTGTAGCCGACGCCCAGCGTGTTCGCCTTCGGACGGATACCGTCCACTTCTTCGGCACGGACCTGGTGAGCCTGGATCAGGAACTCGCCAGCGCCGGCGTTCACGCCCAGACCGATGTTGGCCATCTTGGTCTTGCCGTTGAAAACGCCCGCGAGGTCATCGCGATCGCTGACCGCGAAGCCGGCCACGATACGGCCGAAGCCGAATTTGTAGCCGGCGCCCAGACCATACTGCTTGATCTTGATGGTGTCGGCGCCCGCCGCCGTGTTGGCATAGCCGCCACGGTAGTAGGCATTGGCGTGCAACGCGCTGCCGGTGTACAGCACGGCGATTTCACCGTTGTTGTCACGTTTCTTCGGCGAATCGTAGTACTCGGTGCCGGTCTGCGCGCCCTTGCCATAAGCGGCGCGGATCTGCACACCGCCCCAGCTCGGCGAGTTCCAGAAGATCGCGTTGCTGTAGCGGATCGAGACCAGACCGGCCACGTTCCAGGCCAGCGTCGAGCCGTTCAGGCCGTAGCCGAACAGGTCGTTGGCGATGTTCGCATAGAACGAGGGGGTGTATTCACGGCCCAGGAAGATCTGACCGAAACCACCTTGCAGACCGACGATCGACCGACGGCTGAAGGTCAGCGGCGTCGCCGAGGAGCCGGCTGCGGTCGGGCCGCCCGTGCCTTCGTCGACGCCCCATTCCGCTTCAGCGTTGAAGAACGCCGACAGACCGCTACCGAGGTCTTCCGTGCCGCGCACGCCCCAGCGGCTCGTGCTCATGATGCCCGAGTCGACGCGCAGCGCGCCGCTGGTGCCCGGCGCGTCCGTCTTGACGTAGCCCACGCCGGCGTCGGCGACGCCGTACATCGTCACATTCGTCTGCGCTTGAGCCGCGATCGGCAGGGCAGCCGCCACGGCTACAGCGAGAAGCGATTTCTTCATTGATAAATCTCCTAAGTTTCTGGAATCAATCGGCAGCCTCCACGCTACCGAAACTCCCCGAGCAAGCTGAAGCGAGCCATCCCCGGTTAAGTTCATCGGTATTGTGACCAAAAACACTGGGGGGGCAAACAATAGCGGGTCAAGCGAGCCGCGATTTGGCCAATATCGTTGTGCTCTTGCAACAGTTGCTCGGGGGATAATCCGGCCAGGGCGACGAGCGCCGTTATCGAGCCGCTGAATGGTCGCCCATTGTTCGAGAGGATCTGATATGAGACGTTTGACGGCCGCAGATCAATGTTTCGCGCTGGCGGCGCGCATGCTGGCCGCCGTCCTGTCGGCGCCGGCCCCGACGCGGCCGGTTCCGCGGCCGAAAAACACCGCCCGGGTGCCGGCCACCGGGTTGACGGATGACGAACGCAGGCTGTCGGGCGCGCTGATGCGCGTCAACCACGTCGGCGAGGTCTGCGCGCAGGCGCTGTACGAAGGCCAGGCGATGACGACCCGCGATCCGTCGCTGCGGGCCGACTTCCTGCACGCCGCGCAGGAGGAGGGTGACCATCTGTACTGGACGCGCGAGCGCCTGCGCGAATTGAACGACCGGCCGTCCTGGCTCAATCCGTTGTGGTACGGCGGATCGCTGCTGATCGGCATGGCGGCCGGGCGCGCCGGCGATTCGCTGAGCCTGGGCTTCATGGCCGAGACCGAGCGCCAGGTCGCCGCGCACCTGGACGGCCATCTGCAGTGCCTGCCGGCCGGCGACCAGGCGTCACGGGCGATCGTCGAGACGATGAGGGAAGACGAGGCGCGCCATGCCGAGCACGCGGTCGACCGGGGCGGCGTCGATCTGCCGCCGATCGTGCGCTCGATGATGCGGATCGCGTCGTCGGTGATGACACGAACGGCGCATCACATCTGAGCTGAAGGAAGGCGCCGGGGCGAAACCGGTCGCCGAGCTGGCAGGAGGCCGCCGAACGGAGTCGCCCCGACGGCGGCGGTCGCCGGGCTCAGGCGGCCGGCGCCGGGTCTTCGATGATTTCCCAGTCGTGGGACATCTCGGCGGTCTTGCCGATCATGATCGACGCCGAGCAGTACTTGTCGTGCGACAGCTTGATCGCGCGCTCGACCAGGTTCGGCTTGAGCCCGCGCCCCTTGACCGCGAAATGGAAGTGGATCCGCGTGAACACCTTGGGATCGGTGGCCGCGCGTTCGGCGTCCAGCGTCACCTCGCAGCCGGTGATCGCCTGGCCGCTCTTGCGCAGGATCAGGACGACGTCGTAGGCCGTGCATCCGCCGGTGCCGAGCAGCACCATCTCCATCGGCCGCGGGCCGAGGTTGCGCCCGCCGCCTTCCGGGGCGCCGTCCATGACGACCGCATGGCCGCTGCCGGTCTCGGCGACGAAACTCATGCCCGGTTCGCCCGCGCCGGCGGCGCCGATCCATTTGACTGTGCACTGCATGTCGCTGCTCATGATGCTCGCTGAAAGAATGACGGCTGTCCGCCGATGCTACACAAGTCGACGGCGCGCCGTCGGCGGCCGTCTTCGGATGCGGGAGGGTCGGCGCGAACGGCCGGCCGCTGCCGCGGCTGGTGGCTCACGCGGTTCTTGCGGTGCACAATCGATCTCGCTAGAATCGGATTCATCGATCGCCCGTTTGGGTGATCCACCGCTGTCTCCTCCACCCTTTTTCGGTGGATTCGGCCCGGACCTGCGTCGTCCGGGCTTTTTTTGCGCGGCGACAGGTCGCCTTTGACTAGGTCGTCAGACCGTGGGTATAATCTAAGGCTTTCCGCAGTACGCGCTTTGGCCGGTCGGCCTTGGGCGCGTCGAGCGCGGGGTGTTCCGGAAACGGGCTGGCCTGGCTGAGGCCGGTCCGGACGGCTGGCGCGGGCTGGCCGGTGGTCGGCATGCGATGGGCGAACGAGAGTCGCGAACGCGTGCGGGCGGCGGAACACCGGGCAACCTCATCGGCGTCCCATCGTGCGCGGGTTTCCGTCGGATTCGGCGGGGCCGTGCGAGGACCAAGGCTTCTGGATGACCCCCTTTGGGGGTCGAAGACTGGATCGGACATGAAGACATTTAGCGCCAAACCGGCTGAAGTTCAGCGCAATTGGTACGTCGTCGACGGCAGTGACAAGGTGCTCGGCCGCCTGGCCGCCGAGATCGCGTTGCGCCTGCGCGGCAAGCACAAGCCCGAGTACACGCCTCACGTCGACACCGGCGATTTCATCGTCGTCGTCAACGCCGGCAAGATCCGCGTGACGGGCAACAAGTCGCTGGACAAGAAGTACTACCGCCACAGCGGTTACCCCGGCGGCATCACCGAAACCGATTTCGGCAAGATGCAGGCCCGCTTCCCTGGCCGCGCGCTCGAAAAAGCGGTCAAGGGCATGCTGCCCAAGGGCCCGCTGGGTTATGCGATGTTCAAGAAACTGAAGGTCTACGGCGACGCCACGCATCCGCACGCCGCGCAGCAGCCGGCGCCGCTCGACATCTGAGCGTCGCGGCCGCCCGTTCCGCCGGCGGCGGATCGTGCAGGCGAGGCGCGTTCCCATCGAAACTGATAGCTAGAGAGTCTGAAACATGATCGGCGAGTACAACTACGGCACCGGCCGTCGTAAGACTTCGATCGCCCGCGTCTTCCTGAAGCGGGGCACCGGCAAGATCGTCGTCAACGGCAAGCCCGTCGATACCTATTTCGCTCGCGAGACCGGGCGGATGGTGGTGCGCCAGCCGCTGGCGCTGACGAACAACGCCGAGTCCTTCGACATCATGGTCAACGTGACCGGCGGCGGCGAGTCCGGCCAGGCGGGCGCCGTCCGTCACGGCATCACGCGGGCGCTGATCGACTACGACCAGTCGCTGAAACCGCAACTGTCGAACGCCGGCCTGGTCACTCGCGACGCGCGCGAGGTCGAGCGCAAGAAGGTCGGCTTCCACAAGGCGCGCCGGCGCAAGCAGTTCTCCAAGCGCTGATCGTCGATCCGTTCGGCGCGCGGCCGATCGCCGTCGCGCCGGGCTGGGCTCGTCGATCCGCGCTCCCCGCGCGAGTCGCGCGTTCGGGGTCGCACAAGCCGTCTTGCCGGGCAGGACGGCTTTTTGCGTTCGCCGCCGGCTCGCGCGGATTGTCGGTGGGTCGCCAAGACCGCAAGTCGCGCAAGGTTATCGACCCCCGATACAATCGGGGGCTCAGGAGATCACAACATGAATGCAATCGCAGAGATGCCGGCGCCGCTGATCTTTACCGACAGCGCGGCCAGCAAGGTCCGGCAGTTGATCGAGGAAGAAGGCAATGACGCGCTGAAGCTGCGCGTGTTCGTGCAGGGCGGCGGATGCTCGGGCTTCCAGTACGGCTTCACGTTCGACGAGGAAACCAACGAGGACGATACCGTCATGCAGAAGGACGGCGTCACGCTGTTGATCGATGCGATGAGCTACCAGTATCTGCTCGGCGCCGAGATCGACTACAAGGAAGACCTCGAAGGCGCGCAGTTCGTCATCAAGAACCCGAACGCGACGTCGACCTGCGGTTGCGGCTCGTCGTTCTCGGCCTGAGGCGGACGCGGCTTCTCGCGGCCGCCGCATGATCAAGGCGCGTGGACCGCGCCTAGCACGACCGGCCGTGACGCGCCGGTAACGGTGGGAAGGTTGCCCGGGCGCCCGTGCAGGCGCTGCCGGGCGAGCCACGCGAAGGCCAGCGCCTCGACGGCCTGCGGATCGATGCCGACCGCCTCGGTCGAGCCGACCGAGGCCGGCGCCAACCGCCCGGCCAGCCGGTCCATCAGATGCGCGTTGCGGGCGCCGCCTCCGCAGACCAGAACCTCGTCGGCGCCGCCGCAGGCGCCGCGGATCGCGTCGGCGATCGCCGACGTCGTCAATTCGCACAGCGTCGCCTGGACGACCGCCGGTTCCAGCCGCTCCCCGTGGCGGGCGAGCTGGTCATCGAGCCAACCGATGTCGAACAGGTCGCGACCCGTGCTCTTCGGAGCCGGTAGCGCGAAATACGGTTCGGACAGCATCCGCCGCAGCAGCGCCGGGTCGGGCGGCGCGCTGGCGGCCCAGGCGCCGCCGGCATCATAGCGGCTGCCGAGATGGCGTTCGGTCCAGCCGTCCATCAGCACGTTGCCGGGGCCGGTATCGAAGCCCAGCGCGGGTTCGCCGGGCGCCAGCCTGGTGACGTTGGCGATGCCGCCGATGTTGACGATGACCCGGCGGCGTCCGTTCGCGCGGAACACGGCGTCGTGGAAGCCGGGTGCCAGCGGCGCGCCCTGGCCGCCGGCGGCGATGTCGGCGCTGCGCAGGTCGTTGACGACGGTGATGCCGGTCCGCACCGCCAATCGGGCGCCGTCGAGTAACTGCACCGTGAATCCGAGCTCGGGCCGATGGCGGATGGTCTGGCCGTGCGCGCCGATCGCGGCGACGTCGCCGGGCGCCAGCGTCGCGTAATCGGGCAGCGCGCGTGCGCGCCGCAGCAGCGTGTCGACGGCTTCGGCGTACAGGTCGGTCAGGTCGCGCGTCGCCACGCCGGCGCGGACGATCTCGTCCGGACCGCTGGCCTGGAGCGCGAGCAGCGTGGCGCGCAGCGCGTCATCGATGTCGAGCGACGCGCTGGCGATCGTCGTCAGGCCCCGCGAGCCGGTGCGGGCCAGCACGGCGTCGACGCCGTCGACGCTGGTGCCGGACATCATGCCGATGTACAGCGCCGGCGCGTCGGGGTCGGTGGTGGGCCAGATGCCGGGCATCGGTGAGCGCTGCCGGAATGCAGAGCGCGCGAGACGCACGGAGCGTCGGCGCGCGCGCTGGCGGCGCTTACTGGAAGCGGGCGACCTGCAGGTCGCCGAACTGCTGGAGCTCAGCCTGCAGCGAACTGGAGATCTGCTCGAAGCGCGCGCGGTCGGCGGGCTCCAGTGGAGGCTGCGAGGCGGGCAGCACGACCGTCAGCGGGTCGGTCTGCTCGTCGTCGATGCGGAACTCGTAATGCAGGTGCGGGCCGGTCGCCCAGCCGGTCGAGCCGACGAAGCCGATGACGTCGCCCTGGGTGACGCGGGTGCCCTCCTTGATCGCGCTCGCGAAACCGTTCAGGTGCGCGTAGAGCGTGGTGATCTTGGCGACGTGCCGGACGATGATGACATTGCCGTAGCCGCGCTGCCGGCCGACGAACTCGACGACGCCGTCGCCGGTGCTGCGCACGCGCGTGCCGGTCGGCGCCGCGAAATCGACGCCCTTGTGGGCCCGCCAGTCGCGCATGATCGGGTGCCGGCGCGCCTCGGTGAAGCCCGACATCACGCGCGAGGTTTCGAGCGGGTTGCGCAGGAACGAGTTGCGCAGCGGGCGTCCGCTGAAATCGTAGTAGTCGCCGCGCGAGGCCGTACCGCGCGTCGGCACGGGTTTGATCGGCTTGACCGTGGGCTCGAACCAGATCGCTTCGTGGCGCACGCCGCCTGCGACGAGCTCGGCGGCCAGCAGCCGGCCGGCCACCGGCGTGTCGAAGCTGCCCGCTTCGCGCAGCGTTTCGTAGACGACGCGAACCGTGTCGCCCTGCTGCAGGTCCTTGCTGACGTCGAGCGACGCGCTGAACACGTCGTTCAATTGCGCGGCGATCGCGTCGGGGAGGCCACCGGCGGCGGTGGCGGCATTGAGCGTCGTACGGATCTCGACCGAACGGCTGGCCAGGTCGCGTTCGAGCGGAACGTCTTCCTCGGCGACGACGAAACGGTCGTCACGGCGTTCGACGAGGACGCGCCGGCCCGTCTGCATCGGCCGGGCGCTGCCTTCCTCGAGGCCGCTGACGCGGTACGAGAAGCGGTGGATCCGTCCCTGGGCGTCGAGCTCGGCCAGCACGGTGCGGCCCGGTTGCATCTGCAGGATGCCGCGGGCGGTCGGATTGTCGGCGACGAAACGTTGGAAGTCGATGTCGAGGGCGCCGAGGCGGCTGAGCAGCGACGCCAGCGAGTCGCCGCGCCGGATGCGTTCGGACTGGATGAAGTGGTCGAACGGCTCGGCCGCGACCATCGGGATGTCGAGCGCGTCGCGGACCGTACGTTCGGAAAGGGGCAGGTCGGCTGAGCTGTTGGGGGCGACGGCGACGGCCGTCACGGCACCGAGGGCAAAGATGGCAGACACCACCGCCGGAACGGGTTTGATCCAGGTTCGAGTCATCGGGCTGGCTGGCCGCTTGGTTCTACGCGCAGTCGGGCTGCGCTGTGTCATCGGAGCATCGATCGAGGCGGCTACAATTCCGAATCCCTCGCTCGGCAGGCTAGCCCGAATTTTATCGGAAAGGCTTTCTGCGTCAACCATTTGCGATGAACGAAGTGATTTCCCGCATGACTGGTAATGAATCCGCGCCAACGCGCGCGCAGGCCGCTTCCGACCCCGACACCGCCGCGCCGGCGCCGGTGACCGACTCGGTCCGTCACGCGTTGGACGTGTCGCTGCGCGGCTGCGACGAGCTGCTGGTCCGGTCCGAATGGCAGGCCAAGCTCGCTCGCAGCGAGCGCAGCGGCGTTCCGCTGCGGATCAAGCTGGGGCTGGATCCGACCGCGCCCGACCTGCATCTGGGCCATACGGTCGTGTTGAACAAGATGCGGCAGTTGCAAGATCTGGGCCATACGGTGATCTTCCTGATCGGCGACTTCACGTCGATGATCGGCGATCCGTCCGGCCGCAACGCGACGCGTCCGCCGCTGACCCGCGAGCAGATCGAGGAGAACGCCAGGACCTATTTCGCGCAGGCCAGCCTGGTGCTGGACGCCGGCCGCACCGAGATCCGCTACAACTCCGAGTGGAGCGATCCGCTGGGCGCGCGCGGCATGATCGAGCTCGCGTCCCGCTACACGGTCGCGCGGATGCTCGAGCGCGAGGACTTCACCCGGCGGTACCGCGCGGGCGTGCCGATCTCGGTGCACGAGTTCCTGTATCCGTTGATGCAGGGCTACGACTCGGTGGCGCTGAAATCGGACATCGAGCTCGGCGGCACCGACCAGAAGTTCAATCTGCTGGTCGGGCGCGAGCTGCAGCGCGAGTACGGACAGGAGCCGCAGTGCATCCTGACGATGCCGCTGCTCGAAGGACTGGACGGCATCGAGAAGATGTCCAAGTCCAAGGGCAACTACGTCGGCATCACCGAGCCGCCCGCGCAGATGTTCGGCAAGCTGATGTCGATCTCGGACACGCTGATGTGGCGCTACTTCGAGTTGCTGTCCGGCCTGTCGATCGAGGCGATCGCCGGGCTGCGGGCCGAGTGCGACGGCGGACGCAACCCGCGGGACGCCAAGGTGCTGCTGGCCAAGGAGATGGTCGCGCGCTTCCATTCGGCGGCCGACGCCGACCGGGCGCTGGCCGAGTTCGAGGCGCGGTTCAAGCAGGGGGCGCTGCCCGAGGACATGCCGCAGGTGACGCTGGCCGGTGCCCCGATCGGCATCGGCGCGCTGCTCAAGCAGGCCGGCTTGGCGCCGTCGACGACCGAGGCGATGCGCAACCTCGAGCAGGGCGGGGTGCGCATCGACGGCCAGCGGATCGAGGACAAGGCGCTGAAGCTGTTCGCCGGCACCTACGTCGTGCAGGTCGGCAAGCGGCGCTTCGCCAAAGTGACGATCGTCGCCGGATGATCGCGCTGCTGCAGCGCGTCAGCGAGGCGCGGGTGGTCGTCGACTCGCGCACGGTCGGCGCGATCGGCGCCGGGCTGCTGGTGCTGGTATGCGCCGAGCGCGAGGACGACGAGGCGCGCGCCGACGCGCTGCTGGCCAAGCTGCTCGGCTTTCGCGTGTTCGCCGACGACCCGGCCGTCGATCCGCGCGGGCGGATGAACCGCTCGCTGCTCGACGTCGCGGGCGGCCTGCTGCTGGTGCCGCAGTTCACGCTGGCCGCCGATACGCGCAGCGGCACGCGGCCGAGCTTCACGCCGGCGGCGGCGCCCGGGCTCGGGCGGCGATTGTTCGATCATTTCGTCGCGGAGGCGGCCCGGCGGGTGCCGGCCGTGCAGACCGGCGTGTTCGGCGCCGACATGAAGGTCCATCTGGTCAACGACGGGCCGGTGACGTTCTGGCTGCAGACCTGAGCGTCTTTCGAAAGGAGCGCGAATCGTGGCGCAGACCGAGCTGATCCTGATCCGGCATGGGGTAACGACGTGGAACCAGCAGGGCCGGTTCCAGGGTTGCCTGGACATCGAGCTGGCCGAGGAGGGCCACGTCCAGGCGCGGCTGACCGGTGAGCGGCTGGCCGCGATGCCGCTGGCGGCCGTCTACGCGAGCGATCTGTCGCGGGCGATGCAGACGGCCGAGCCGATCGCCCGCGCGCAGTCGCTCGACGTCGTGCTCGACCCGGGGTTCCGCGAGCGGCACTACGGCGATTTCCAGGGCTTCACCGGCGCGCAGATCAGCGAGCGCCATCCGCAGGCGTGGCAGCGTTGGCGGGCGCGGGACGAGGACTTCGTGTTGCCGGGCGGCGGCGAGTCGCTGCGGCAGTTCTACCAGCGGGTCTGCGACGCGATGCACCGCGTGGTCGATCGCCATCCGGGCCAGTCGGTGGCGATCGTCACGCACGGCGGCGTGCTCGATTGCGTGTATCGTCTGGGCACCGGGATGGCGCTTTGCGCACCTCGCCGATACGACCTGTTGAACGCGAGCCTGAATCGGGTCGCCTGGGATGGGCAGCGTTTCGCCGTGCGCGATTGGGCGGACGTCGCGCACCTGCCGCGGTCGATCGACGACCGCTGATTCGGCTCGTCATCGGATCGCGACACGGCGGGATCGCAATACGGCGGGATCGCGACACGGCGGGCCGGGGCAAGATCGGGAGCGCAGGCAACGATGGATGCGATGGCGATCGAGCGGCAGCAGCGGGTACGCGAGCTGTTCTTCCAGCGTGGCGACGGCTTGATCGAGCTGCTGCCGCAAGGGGTCGATCCGGCCCTGCTGCGCGGCTGGCAGCGATGCCGCGACGGGGGGCTCGAGCCCGAACGGCCGGTCGTGTTCCGTTCGGTGCTGCAGAGCCGGGTGCGGGCCGGTCGCGAGAGCAGCCATCTGCTGCGCACGGTCGCCGAGCGCGAGCTGGCGCAACTCGGCCGGGCGCTGGCGCCGTCGGGCGCGGCGGTGGTGCTGACCGATCCGCACCTGATGATCCTGGACGTGCTCGGACGCGGCGACCGGATGAGCCGCGAGCTGCGCAGCCTGGCGCGCGAAGGCGTCGATCTGTCCGAGCGCGTCGTCGGCAGCAGCGCGTTGTCGCTGGCCGCGCACGAGCGGGCGCCGTCGATCGTGCTGAACAACGGCCATTTCTTCACGGCCAACTCGGTGTTCGCGTGCGCGGCCGCGCCGTTGCTGTCGCCGACCGGGGCGCTGATCGGCGTGCTCGACGTGACCGTCTGCCGCGCGGCGCTGCCGGCCCAGGCCCTGTTCCTGGTGTCGACGGCGGCCAAGGCGATCGAGAACGCGATGTGCTGGCAGGACCCGGCGCTGCTGGTGATCCGGTTCCACCCGCGCGAGGATTTCGTCGATACCGCGCTGGGCGCGATCCTCGCGTGCTCGGTGGACGGCGAGATCGTCGGCGCCAACCAGGTCGCGCTGTCGATGCTGGGCCTGGGCTGGCCGCTCGCGGGCGCGCGCTTCGAGCGCTGCTTCCGGCAGAAGATCGGCGATCTACTGGGCCGGGCCGGACGGCTCGATCGCTTCGCGCTGGACCTGACCGTGCGAGGCGGGGCCGCCGTGTTCGCGCGCGTGCGCATGCCCGGGCGCATCGCCGGATGCGGCGCGCATCCTGCCGGCCCGGGGGCGTCGGCGTTCGAGGTTGACGTCGCGTCGCGGCGTCCGGAGCCGGACCCCGAGCCGGAGTCGGCTCCGGACGAAGGCTCGGTCGATCGGTCCGGGTCCGGCAATCTGCGCCAGCTCGAGCAGCGGATGATCGAACAGGCGCTGTCCCGGCATCGCGGCAACGTGTCTTCGGCCGCGCGCGAGCTCGGCGTCAGCCGGGGGACCTTGTACCGCCGGATCCGTCCGAACGGTTGAGGCGGTCGCTTGCGAGCGTCGGCGAGGTTTCGTTAAACTTCGCGCAAAGCCGCGCGACTGGCGATCGGGTAGAGCACTACCGGGGAGCGCGGCTTCGTCTCTGCGGCGTCGACGACGCCACCACACGCCTGCCGTACGCCTGGGCAGCCGGTTGCAAACCCTTTGCATCGATACGGCTGCCCAAGGAGTCCCTCATTCATGTTTGATCCCGCCTTGACCCTCGACCGGGTCGACCCCGAGCTCTGGCACGCGATCCAGTTGGAAAACCGGCGCCAGGAAGACCACATCGAGCTGATCGCGTCCGAGAACTACACGAGCCCCGCCGTGCTGGCGGCGCAGGGCAGCCAGTTGACGAACAAGTACGCCGAAGGCTATCCGGGCAAGCGGTACTACGGCGGTTGCGAGTTCGTCGACATCGCCGAGACGCTGGCGATCGATCGCGCCCGGCAGCTTTTCGGCGCGGCCGCGGCCAACGTCCAGCCGAACTCCGGTTCGCAGGCCAACCAGGCCGCGTTCATGGCGGTGGCCAAGCCCGGCGATACGATCCTGGGCATGTCGCTGGCCGAGGGCGGCCACCTGACGCACGGTTCGCCGGTCAACATGTCCGGCAAATGGTTCAACGTCGTTTCGTACGGGCTGAACGAGGCCGAGGAGATCGACTACGACGCGATGGAGCGCCTGGCCCGGCAACACAAGCCGCGCATCCTGATCGCCGGCGCGTCGGCCTACAGCCTGCGCATCGATTTCGAGCGCTGCGCGCGCGTCGCCAAGGACGTCGGCGCCGCGTTCATCGTCGACATGGCCCACTACGCGGGGCTGGTCGCGGCCGGCGTGTATCCGAATCCGGTGCCCCACGCCGACATCGTCACGTCGACGACGCACAAGAGCCTGCGCGGTCCGCGCGGCGGGCTGATCCTGATGAAGCCCGAGTACGAGAAAGCCGTCAATTCGGCGATCTTCCCGGGACTGCAGGGCGGGCCGCTGATGCACGTGATCGCCGCCAAGGCGGTCGCGTTCAAGGAGGCGCTGGCGCCCGAGTTCAAGACCTACCAGCGGCAGGTCGTCGCCAACGCCGACGCGCTGGCGACCGCGTTGACGCGGCGCGGCCTGCGGATCGTATCGGGCCGCACCGAATCGCACGTGATGCTGGTCGACCTGCGCGCCAAGAAGATCACCGGCAAGCAGGCCGAGGCGGCGCTGGGCAATGCGCACATCACCTGCAACAAGAACGCGATCCCCAACGATCCGGAGAAGCCGTTCGTCACCAGCGGCATCCGGCTCGGGTCGCCGGCGATGACCACGCGTGGTTTCGGCGTGCCCGAATCCGAGCGGGTCGGCGATCTGATCGCCGACGTTCTCGACGCGCCCGAGGACGCGACCGTCATCGAGCGGGTCAAGGGCCAGGTGGCCGAGCTGACCGGACGTTTCCCGGTCTACGGCGCGCCCCGGCGCTGATCGCGGCCGCCGCGTCCGGGGGCCGTCGTGCATTGTCCGTTCTGCGCCCATCCGGACACCCAGGTCCTCGAGACGCGGATCTCCGAGGACGGCGCCAGCATCCGGCGGCGCCGTCGCTGCGTCGAATGCGATCGCCGCTTCACCACGTACGAGCGTTTCGAGCGCGTGATGCCCTCGGTCGTCAAGAGCGACGGGTCGCGCGTCGAGTTCGTTCGCGACAAGCTGCGCGGATCGATGCAATTGGCGCTGCGCAAGCGGCCGGTGGCGGCGCAGGCGGTCGACGAGGCGCTGCAGCGGATCGAGGACCAGCTTCTGGCCACCGGCGCGCGCGAGATTCCCAGTTCGCAGATCGGCGAGATGGTGATGGGCGAGCTGCGCCGGCTCGACAAGGTCGCGTACGTGCGTTTCGCGTCCGTCTATCGCAATTTCGAGGACGTCGACGAGTTCGCCGAAGCGATCCTGGAAGTCCAGCGGCCGCGCGGGCGCTGAACTCGGAGCTTTTGAGCGAATCGGACGCGACGAGTGGGCGCGGCGGGTTCGTCTACAGATTCTCAGGTGGTCGCGACGGTGCGGGTCTCGGCGGCGGATGCGGCCGGCGCGACGTCCGCGGCCGGTTCGGGCGAACCGGCCGCGCGCGCATCCGCGACGATGGCGGTCACGGCAGCGGTCATGACGGTCGTGGCTGTTGCGACGGTCGTGGCGGTCCCAGCGGTCCCAGCGGTCGTGGCGGTCGTGGCGGTCCCAGCGGTCGTGGCGGTCGTGGCGGTCGCGGCCGGCTGCGTGAACGCGTCCCCGCCGTCGGCGACCCAGCGGTCGCGCCCGGTGGCCTTGGCGAGATAGACGTGACGATCCGCGGTGCCGAGCAGCGTCTCCAGCGCCTTGTCGTTCGTGACGTGGGCGATGCCGATCGACACCGTCAACGGGATCGGCGAGCCGTTGACGATCGGCGGCGCGTGCCGCACGCGGGTGCACAACTGTTCGGCCATCGCCTCGATCTGCGCGCGGTCTTCGCGCACGACGTACGCGCAGAATTCCTCGCCGCCGTATCGCCCGGCCGCGTCGTCGGCGCTCAGCGAGCGGCGCAGCAACTCGCCGAAATACCTGAGCACCTGGTCGCCGACCTGGTGGCCGTGGCGGTCGTTGATCTGCTTGAAGTGGTCCAGGTCCAGCATGAACAGCGCCCGCGCGCGCTCGTCCGGGCCCGGCCGGCGCAGGCGTTCCTGCACGGTGTCGAAGAAGCTGCGGCGCGAATGCAGCGTCGTCAGCTCGTCGGTGGCGGCCTGGCGGCGAAGCTCGCGCGCGAGCCGCGAATTGGTCCAGCCCAGCAGGATCATCGCCTGGATCATCGGCCCGGCCACGATCAGCATGACGTTGCCGAGGTTGAGCAGCACCGGATTGAGCGCGCTGAAGCCGCCCTGCGTTTCGATCATGCCCAGGCCGGCGATCAGTCTCGGCGCGGGCATGATGACGAACGCCGCGTGCAGCAGCCATGCGCTGACGCTGACGGTTTGCGGTTCTTCGTTGGTGCGCGTGGCCAGCATCTTCAGCACGCCGAGCGCCATCGCTATCTCGATCACGCAGAACAGCGCCACGCGGGCCGCGCCGCCGCTCTCGTCGCTGCCGATCGCCACGAATCCGGCGATGCCGGCCAGCGTCAGCGCCCAAGCGGCGACCGGCGTTCCCCGGACTTCGCACAGGTAGCGGAACGCCTGCAGGTTGCACAGCCAGACCAGCACGAACGCCGAATTGGCGAAGGTGACCGACAGCCACGGCGCCACCGCCCCGCGCCACGCGAACAGCGCCAGCGCGACCGTCGCGCAGGCGTGCATGGCCGAACCCCAGACCAGCGCAGGCGCCGAGCGGGCATGCAGCGAGCGCGACATGAGCAAGGTGATGCAGCAGATCGCCGTGTTCGCGGCGCCGAACAGCATCACCGTGCGGATGTCGAAGCTGAGCATGATCCTGGCAGACTAAGGGATCGCGCGCCGCGGTGGTGTTCGAGGCCGCGCAAGACTGGACGTACGCGAGCGCCCGGCCGACGGGTGACGATCAGCCTTGTCGCTCGAGCGCCGCGCGCCGGATCTGGTCCATCGACAGGTTCGGCGTGATCGCCTGCGGGTCGATCGCCAGCTCGATCAGCGCCGGGCGCCGGTGTTCGCGCGTGAACGCCAGCGCCTGGTCCAGCGCCGGCCCGAACTCGTCCGTGCGCCGCACCTGGGCGCCCCAGCCGCCGAACGCTTCGCAGAACCGGGCGAAGTCCGGATTGGACAGCGCCGTGCCGAACGTGCGCCGCGGATATTCGCGTTCCTGATGCATCCGGATCGTGCCGTACATGCCGTTGTTGAACAGCAGCACGATGATGCCCGCATCGTATTGCACGGCGGTGGCCAGCTCCTGACCGTTCATCAGGAAGTCGCCGTCGCCGGCGAAGCACACGACCGTCCGGTCCGGCGCGGCGATCTTGGCGGCGACGGCCGCGGGCAGGCCGGCGCCCATCGCGCCCGAAGTCGGCGCAAGCTGCGTGCGCTGGCCCGCGTACGGCCAGAAGCGGTGCGCCCAGGTCGCGAAGTTGCCGGCGCCGTTGGTGACGATCGTATCGGCCGGAACCTTCGCGCGCAGCGTCTGCACGACGTCCCACGGGTCGACGGCCAGCGACAGCTCGCGCGACACCGGCGGGCGGGCCTGCCAGGCTTCGTAGTCGGCCCGCGCCGCCGCCAGCTCGCCGGCCCAGGCCCGGCCGTCGACGCGCAGCTCGCGCAGCGCCCGCGCGAACTCGGGCATGCCGGCGTTGATCATCAGCCCGGCCTGGTAGACGCGGCCCAGCTCGTCGATGCCCGGGTGGACGTGGATCAGGTACTGGCGCGGCACCGGCACCTCGAACAATGTGTAGCCGGACGTCGTCATCTCGCCCAGGCGGGCGCCGATCGTCAGCACCACGTCGGCTTCGCGCACGCGCCGCGCGAGCCGTGGATTGATGCCGATGCCCACGTCGCCGACGTAGTTCGGCAGGCGGTTGTCGTACAGGTCCTGGAAGCGGAACGCGCAGGCCACCGGCAGCCCGTTGCCCTCGGCGAACGCGCGCAGGTCGGCCAGCGCCTCGGCGGTCCAGCCGCTGCCGCCCAGCAGCACCAGCGGCTTGCGCGCTTGCGCCAGCCGATCGCGCAGCACGTCGATCTGCGCGGCGCCGGGCGCCGGCATCACCGGCTGGTAGTGCGGCGCGTCGGCAACGTCGGCCGTGGCGACCAGCGTGTCCTCGGGCCGCCAGGGACCGGTGCTGCTGGCCCTGCCCGAGG